>NZ_JAGWCW010000027.1:0-62579 GCF_020657835.1 Clostridioides sp. ZZV14-6387 | reverse complement strand
ACTCTATGATTTTCAAAATTTATTAAAAATATAATTATATAATCCAATTGTGTAATATATTTATAGTAAATTGTAATAATTTTGCATTAGTAGATACTAATATTTTTTAGATTTTTCGTAATTAATTAATAGAAAAATGTATTATAATAATATTATGAAAATTTAAAAAAGTGGGAAAGAGGTAATATTATGAGAAGTGATATAAAAAAAGGAATAGAGGGAGCTCCAAAGAGAGCATTAATGTATGGAATGGGTCTTACTATAGAAGAAATTGAAAGACCTTTAATAGGTATAGTAAATGCACAAAATGAGGTGATTCCTGGTCATCTCCACCTTGATGAAATAGCAGAAGCAGCAAAAACTGGTGTTAGAATGAGTGGTGGGTTACCATTAGAATTTCCAGCCATAGGAGTATGTGATGGTATAGCCATGGGACATGTTGGAATGAATTATTCACTTGCTTCAAGAGAATTAATAGCAGATTCAATAGAAGCTATGGCTATGGCACATGGTTTTGATGCTTTAGTACTTATACCTAATTGTGATAAGATAGTTCCAGGAATGTTAATGGCTGCTGCAAGACTTAATATACCAAGCGTTGTTGTGAGTGGAGGCCCTATGCTTTCAGGCAGAAAAAATGGAAAAGTGTACGATTTTAACTCTGCTATGGAAGGTGTTGGAGCATGTAAAGATGGAGCAATGAGTGAAGAAGAATTAGAAGAATTATCTATGAACTCTTGTCCTGGATGTGGTTCATGTTCTGGGCTTTTTACAGCAAATAGCATGAATTGTTTAACAGAAGCATTAGGTATGGGTATTCCATATAATGGTACTGCCGCATCACATTCTGGAGAAAGAAAAAGAATAGCAAAATATGCAGGTATGTATGTTATGGAACTACTTAAAAATGATATAAAACCTAAAGATATTTTAACAGTAGATGCATTTAAAAATGCAATAACTGTGGATATGGCAATGGCTGGTTCTACAAATACAGTACTTCACTTACCTGCAATAGCTTATGAAGCAGGAATAGAACTTAACTTAGACTTTTTTGATGAAATAAGTGAGAAAACTCCTTGTCTAACAAAATTGAGTCCAAGTGGGAAACATCATATTGAAGATTTACATATGGCAGGAGGAATTCCAGCTATAATGAATGAACTTTCTAAGATAGAAGGAATAAACTTAAATTGTAAAACTGTGACAGGTAAGACTATAGGAGAAAATATAAGAAATTGTAAAATAGAAAATGAGGAAGTAATACATACATTAAAAAACCCATATAGTGAACAAGGTGGACTTGCAATCTTGAGAGGAAATCTTGCTACAAACGGAGCTGTTGTAAAAAAATCAGCAGTTGCAGAGGAAATGTTAGTTCATGAAGGACCAGCAAGAGTTTTTAATTCAGAAGAAGAAGCTGTAAGTGCTATATTTAATAAAAAAATAAATAAAGGCGATGTTATAGTTATAAGATATGAAGGACCAAAAGGAGGTCCAGGAATGAAAGAAATGTTATCTCCTACTTCAGCAGTTGCAGGAATGGGACTTGATAAACATGTTGCACTTCTTACTGATGGTCGTTTTTCAGGAGCAACTAGAGGAGCATCCATAGGTCATATTTCTCCAGAAGCTATGGAAGGAGGTTTAATTGGAATAGTTGAGGAAGGTGATATAATTTCTATCAATATACCAGAAAAAAAATTAGAGTTAAAAGTAAATGAAATAGAAATAGAAAATAGAAGATTAAAATTTATACCTTTAGAGCCTAAAATAAAACATGGGTACTTAAGTAGATATGCTAAACTGGTAACATCAGCAAATACAGGGGCAGTGTTGAAGTAGTAGATTATGTATAAGAGCGTTAAGTAAAAATATAAAAAGGATATCTAAATGTTCCAGTACTAATAAGATATCCTTTTTATCTGATATATAAAAGATTTAAATCATTATAAATATATTGAATTTCTTACGCCTTAGAATATAAGTATAAGTAAATTTTTACTTTTAATATAATTGTCTAAATATTATTTTATATACAATAAAATATGACTCCTAGAAATAAAAAATACATCATAAATATAAATAAGTAGATATAAGTTGTTAATTTGATTTATAAACTTATCATGAAAGCAAATTTATAATATTTATAAGTAATAAAATTTTTAGGAGGATATATAATGAATAAAAGAATGAAACTAATTCCTTATGAAATAAATGAAAATCTAAGAGGAGCAAAGAATAAGTTTCCCTATGGAATAAAACAAATGAATGCCAGAGGAATGTGGGATGAAGGATATACTGGGAAAAATATTTTAATTGGGATAATCGATACAGGCTGTGACAGCTCTCATCCGCTTTTAAAAGGTAAAATAATTGGTGGCGCAAACTTTAGTGATGATAGTAATGGAAATAAAAATATATATGAGGATTTTAATGGACATGGAACTCATGTAGCAGGAATTATAGCTGCATCTAATTATAATAATGAGGTTATGGGTGTAGCTCCAGACTGTAAATTATTAATAGCAAAGGCGTTAAATAAAGATGGTGTTGGGACATATCAAAGTATAATTAATGCTGTTAATTTTGCTATAAATAACAAAGTTGATATTATATCTATGTCTCTTGGAGGAAATAAAGATGACAAAAACTTAAGAAATGTAGTTTTACAAGCAGTAAAGAATAATATTTCTGTAGTGTGTGCAGCAGGAAATAATGGAGATGGAGATTCTAGTACAAGTGAGTATAGTTATCCAGCCAGTTATGCTGAGGTAATAGAAGTAGGTGCAATAAATGAAAACTATTTAGTTGAAAAGTTTAGTAATTCAAATACCACAATAGATTTGGTAGCTCCAGGAAGAAATATTATATCAACTTATATGGATAATAAACTTGCTATTATGAGTGGCACTAGTATGAGTGCACCATATGTATCAGGGTCACTAGCACTAATTAAAGAATGGGCTAGAGAAGAATTTGAGAGAGATTTAGATGAAGCTGAGTTATATGCACAATTAATAAAATGTACAAGAGCACTTGGAATACCTAGAACAGAACAGGGGAATGGGTACTTATATTTAAATCTTTATAAATACAAGAATACTGGAAAAAGATAATTTATAATTTGACAGTAAAATACAGATATTCTATGTAGTTAATGTAAATGTTGACGAGTTTTTAAGTATAGAATTTCATAGAGATAGACGAAAATATAGAGTAATAAAATTTATAGATATGCCAGAGAACTAATAATTATAAAAAATATACAGTATTATAGATAGCGCATCTTAGAAAAGGTGTGTTTTTCTATATATCTGTATAGTCAAAAATTTGAATATAGGAAATACAAGCTAAATTAAGGCTAATATATATGAATATATAAGATGATTTGTAATATAAATAAAATGATATGAAAAATATCCTCATTAAAGATTTAGGTATAAGGAGTAATTTTACACATAAAAAAATATACAAAATTTAAATGATAAATATTATCAATAACTATTGAATTTCAAACTCAATTATGCTATTCTATATTTAAGAAAATGAAGAGATTTCAAATAAAGAAATCTTTTATTTTTTAGATTCTAGTTAGCTATAGGTAACTATTAATTAAAGATATTATAGGAGGTAAGGATGAGTAAAATATATATTGTTTATTGGAGTGGAACAGGAAATACTGAAAAAATGGCAAATTTTGTAGCTGAAGGAGTGAAGTTAAAAGGTAAAACACCAGAAGTTATAGATGTAAGCTTATTAAAACCAAGTGACTTAAAAGAAGAAAATAAATTTGCATTAGGTTGCCCATCTATGGGAGCAGAACAATTAGAAGAGGGTTATATGGAGCCATTTGTGGCAGAATTAGAATCTATTGTATCAGGTAAGCAGATTGGATTATTTGGTTCATATGGTTGGGGAAATTGTGAATGGATGAGAGAATGGGAAGAACGTATGCAAAATGCTGGTGCTACAATTATAGGTGGTGAAGGAATTACTTCAATGGAAGAACCCGATGAAGAAGCAAAAGATGAATGTGTACAATTAGGTAAAATGTTAGCTGAATAAGTTTATATACTATAGTAATTATATATAACTAATAATAACAACATTATATAATACTAAAAGAGACTAATATTACAATACATAAGAAAATATCCTTAATAAAAATAGATAAAACATTAGTCTCTTTTAGTATAAATCAAATTTATAAATTAATGTCGTTTTTTATCTGGTACAATCTCATCATAAAAAGACAATAATTGTTTGATAACATAAGTTATAAATGTTGTATCTTGTGCAAAACAGAGCATACTTGCTCCTGTATTAATCCATGTTTCAATACTTTTCTTTTCTATTGAAGGAAAGGTAATAAAGGGTATATTGTATTTTTTACATGCTTTAGCAGCTTGAGAAATCATATCTTTTATTTCAATTCTATTCATATCTCCAGAAAATCCCATGTCTAAAGATAAATCACCAGAGCCTAATGCTATAATATCGACACCTTTGACTTGTGCTATTTCTTCAATGTTATCATAACCTGCTTTCTGTTCAATTAACATCATTTTTAATATTTCGTTATTTGCGTTTTTAACATAGTCTAAATGACTCATATTTCCATAATAGGAAGCTCTTTGAGGATTGCATCCTCTTATAACTATATGGAGGATAAGTACAAGCTGATACTGCTTTTTCTGCATTCTGTGCTGTATTAATAAATGGAAAACATATAATATCTGTTCTCATATATATTATAGGTTTAACAAGGTCAGGATTATTGTTTGATAATCTAATTAAAGAAGCAGCACCAGCATGTGCAGCTATCATATGTTGCTGAATATCTTTACAGTCTAAAACACCATGTTCACCTTCAATCCAAACAAAATCATATTCTGATAGACCAATTAATTCACTTACAGATGAATCAGATAGTGAAACTGCCACTCCACACAATACCTTTCCTTTATTTAAATTTTCTTTAATCATAGTTGTGTATTTTTCTATTTATATTATTCCTTTCTTTCGGTAATTTATTTCTACACTTCAAAGAATAAAACTTCAACCTAGCTTGAAGTCAATACTTTTTTATTGACTATTGCATAATGGATTTTTATAATGTTCTTATTCATATAAAATTTTATGGAGGAAAAAATATGAAATATTCCATGACTGATGTATCAAAAATAACGAACATTTCTTCATAGGCTATTCGATTTTATGAAGAAAAGGATTTACTACTTCCTATCAGTAGAAAACCAAGTGGTGTTCGTTATTTCTGTGAAGAAGATATAGAGCGTTTGACATTTATAAAAGATTTAAAAAATGCTGGTTTATCTATTAAAGATATCCATGAATGTTTTCATTTTTGTGATATGGGAGACGATACTATAGATAAAAGAATCCAATTTTTCCAACAGCACAAGAAAAACATTAAAAATAAAATACAGGAATTAGAAGATTGTATGGATAAAATAGATGAGAAGATATGTTATTTAAATGAAAAAAAGATGTGTAAAAAATAATTCTTATAAAATAATTAAACTTTTAATTTCTTTAATATAAAGAATAAGTTAGAACTATTTAAGTTTATTGTTTTCAAGACGTATTTTTACATATAATAGAACTATGTTCTATATAGTTATTTCTCTATGTAATAAAAAAGAAAATTATGATAATATATATTAATGTAAGTGGCAAGATATCCTAATTTATAAATATGAGTATTTTTAAATACTATAAATATGAATACTATAAGTTTTTGAATATATAGTTATATTTTTCTAATTATTATAATTAAAATATTATAATAGAGTTGTTAAATTTGGAGGCTATTGGAATGTATGAATCAAGAGAAAATTATTTGGAGACAATACTTATTTTAGAAAAGAAGAATGGACTTGTAAAATCTGTTGATATAGCTAAAAAGCTAAATTATAGTAAAGCAAGTGTAAGTAGAGCTATGGGAATCCTAAAAGAATATAGACTTATTATAATGGAAGTTGATGGTGGCATTATTTTAACTAAAGAAGGTAGAAAAAAAGCAGAGGAAATTTATGAAAAACATATTTTAATCACTAAATTTTTAGTAAATACATTGGGAATTTCATTTGATATAGCTGAGAAAGATGCATGTAGGATAGAACATATTATAAGCAAAGAGACATTTGAAGGAATAAAAAAATATTTAGACAAAAACTAAGAGGTGAGTTTATGGAGTATTTTAGTGAGTCGAATAATGAAGTACAAAAATTTGATTGGGGAGAAGTTACATGGATACATGAACCATCAAAAACACAATTTAATAGGCTTAGTGCTGGAATTGTAAGATTTTTTCCAAAAAACTGCCAAGAAAAACATTTTCATTTAAGTGAAGAACAGCTTTTATATGTAATTCAGGGGGAAGGATTACAAATTATTGATGGTAAAAAGGTCAATATAAAGGAAAAATCAATAGTTTATTGCCCACCATATTCAGAACACGAAATTATAAATACTGGTAAAATTGATTTAGTAATATTAATCACTTATGTCCCTCATAAATTTTCGAGCTTGAAACAACTACCTATAGTATTTTCTGAAAATACTATACAAGAGCTAATTAATGTAAATATAATTGAAAATATTGCAAATCAAATATCTAATATATTGAAACTTAGAATATCTGTATATGATTCAAAACATAAAGAAATATTTGATACTAAAAAAGAAACTAGATTTTGTGATATTTGTAAAAGTATAAAAGTGTGCAATAGAAAACTTGATAAGAGTATAAATGGTGATAATTTTGAAAAAATGTATGAATGTGATTATGGTATTTCTAGTTTGGAAATACCGATAGTATTAGAAGAAAATATAGTTGGCTTTATAGAGTGTGGTAATTTTATAATATATAAATCTAGTGATACAGATAAAAATTTATCTAAATTGTCAAGTAGTTCAGATATTGATGTAAAATACATAAGTAAAATCTACAATGAACTTTCATTAATTCCAAAGAGTAGACTATATGTGTTAAAAGAAAATTTATTAATGATGTCTGAATTTATTCAGGAAATAGCTAAGAGAAATTTTTTTGAAAATCAACTTAGTATAAAAGATGAGGAGATATTGAAGAATAGAAAGGAAAATATAAAGCTTGAAGAAGCACTTAAAAAAGCAAATATTAAATTGTTAGAAGAAAAGTATATTATCAATCCAATCGCTTTATTCAATAATGTTTTACGAGAATATCCTTTTGAATTAGAACTTTCTATAGAGAAAGAAATAAAAGACATGAATTTAGAAGGGATTTATAATCTGATAGATGCTAATAAATTAATGTATAATGATGTTAGAGATATTATTCAAGAAATGATATTTGTATTATCTAGAACAGTGCTTAGAGATTTAGAAGATTTAAAGCTTATATCTTATCTAAGAAATAAATACAATAAAAAAATATCACTTACAAATAGTGATGAAGATTTGTGGGATATATTATTACAATTTTCTGAAGAGTGTATTGATAAGAATAGAGAATTTTGGAAACAAGATAAGAGAGATTTGATTGAAAATGTGAATGAATATATACAAAAATATTATAAAGATAATATAAACTTAAATAGTATAGCGAAGGTATTTTTTATAAGTCCAAATTATTTGAGCTCTATTTTTAATGAAAAAAACCAAGTATCAATAACTGAGTATATAAATCTTCTTAGGATAGAAGAATCTAAGAAATACCTATTAAATATAAATATGAGTATTAGAGAGGTTTGTAAGAAAGTAGGTTTTAATAATAGTAGTTATTTTTCACAAATATTTAAGAAGTTCAATAATATGAGTCCAAATGAGTATAGAAAAAATATGCTAGATGATAGAGATTAGATAGTATTATGTAAGATATATGTTTTATTAGTTAGATTTATAATTAATATCTTGTATGAATGATATATATTATAAATTCTAAAGCATTGAAATTGCAAAGGTATAGCTGATTATATAAAATTGATTATATTAGCTTTTAAAATAGGTAAATTAGATTTTGCCACCCGTTTGCCACCGTATTATAGTTTTGGGTGGCAAACTAGTTTGTAATTCTTTCAAATATATCTACAGTTTCATTTTTCATTTTTTCAGTTACATGTGAATAGGTATCCATTGTAGTTGATAACTGACTATGACCTAAGCGATTTTGTATATCTTTAATGTTAGCTCCATTTTCTAATAATAGGGTAGCATGTGTATGTCTTAAACAATGAAAATGGAAGTCGTTGTTTAAAGCTTTTCGAATTTGTTTTACTATAGTGTCTAAAGTGTGGGTGTTTACTTGTTGACCATTTTCTTTCGTACATACCCAGTTGCTATCAAAGTAAAATTCACCATATTTTAATTTCATTTTCTTTTGATGTAGTTTATGTTCTTTTAGTATCCTTATTAAAGTATCTCCTGTAAAGATAGTTCTACAAGAACTTTCTGTTTTTGGTTGGCTTAATTCAAATATTCCATTCTTCTTTTTAATCAGTGTATGTTTTACTGTAATAGTTTTGTTATCAAGATCTATATCATCCCATGTTAATGCAATAATTTCTCCTCTTCTCATGCCAGTATAAAATCCAATTAGTAGGACTATACGCTGAAATGAATCTTGAGGAAATATATTCAGTATTTGATTAAATTCATCTAATGTAATAGTTTTAACTTTGTTAGATTCTGTTTTAGTCTTAGTTCTTGGTATACTTACATATTGCATAGGATTTTCTCGTATATGTTTGTAAGGATAGACTGCTGATTTTAATGACCTATGTAATATGTTTTTTAATACTTGTAATGTATTTTGAGAATAATTCTCTTTGTATTTTTTATTTATGAAGCTTTGTAGTATCGCGGGTGTTAAAGCTTTTACTTTGTAAACTCCTAGTTTTGGTTTTATATGTTTTTCTATGTTTATTTGGTAACTTTCTTGAGTGTTGTATTTACAGTTAAGTAAGACATATTCTTTGTACCAAAAATCTAGGTAGTCTGATACACTTATGTTGCTTTCTTCAAATACTATGCCAGAGTTTTCATATTCATTTAGTGCTTCTCTTAGTGCTTTTTCTGCTTCCTTTTTTGTATTGCCACCAACTCTTTCTACTTTTTTTCTTTTACCGTCTACTATCCCTAGGTCAAAGTAGTAATACCATTTGTTACTTCTTTTTCTTACTCCACCTTTCATGTTAAACACTCCTTTAGTATATTAATTAATAAAAGTATAAGTAAAAATTATTATATTATGGTTACTTTAACTTTTAACATTTCACTATCATTTATATTCAATTCAAGATTTTCTTTCTTTGAAACGAAATAATAGCTTATATTTACTAAGTTAGAGTTATTCTCATAGTTGTTAAAAAATCTTCGAGTCTGTATTTCTCCAAAAACCCAATTACTGTTATAAAAAATTTCAATATTCATATTTCTTGTAACTGGAATATACATGTTGTCACTTTCAATATATAATCCTCCAATAGAATCAAATAATAGGTAACCTTCTATAGTTGATACATCAAGTTTATCTTCTAGATTTAATTTAGAGTTATATGTTTGAAGATATGTGAATACATTACCATTATATTTAAGTCGCATTCGCTTTAAAAGATTTAAGTCCTCTAATTCTTTCATCCACAAACGAATAGTTCTTTCTGATTTATTAAAATAGGCTGAAATTTTTTTATTTGAATGCCATACTACGCCATTTAAATTATTTGAATTTATGCCTAAATAAATATATAATTTTAGTGCATTACCACTAATTTTTTTTAGTAAATCAGTTTCTAAAAAACCTTGAAATATTATAAAGTATCCAGACGATTCTAAAGACTCTAGTTTCCAATTACGATAGGTATTTTTATAAATAAGGTCTTTCTCTTTATTAGTTATACTTCTTTTCATAAAATATTATCCCTTCATTTTATAAATAAAATTCATTTTTAGTAGTAAATGGCAATTATATAACCATATAACTATATTACGGAAATAGCTTTATAATGTATAATATAAGTAACTAAAGATAAAAATATTTTAAATAATTTAAAGTATGTGCTGATTTAATTAGCACTAAGCAGAAAATTATTTAAATCAAATTCTAGAAAAGTCTTGGTGGAGGTAAGTAGTTGCTACTTACTGTAAACCAAGGCTTTTCTGTTTTATATAGAGTCTTTATATTTTAGAAAATCAAAGATTCTAGTAAGTAGTCTTATATTACTTCCAGCTTTTTTTAGTTCATCTGCTGAAAAAATATTATTGTTATTATCATATATGCACTTTAGTACATTTTCTAAATCATCAACATTAATCTCAGACTCAAGCAAATAAGACATTAATCTCGTCTTCTTTTCTAATGGAAATTCGATATTATTCCATATACCTAAAATATTTCGCTTGGGTATATCTGCACCACTTCTATGTTTAAGAATAGTTTTATTAATAATATCTTTATCAAAAGACATTTTTTTAGCTTTTTGTCTATATTCAAAGAAATCTTTTTCTGAATAAAATAAAAATTTTAGAAAAGGAATTTTTTGAGATTTTTTTAATAATATTGGGTACGCTATTTCTAACATTTCATCTGCACTAAAATCAAAGCTATCTATTAAAATTTCTTTATACCAATAGTCTGTTTCTAAACCTTTTAATCCAACTAATCCGTATTCACTTGCTCTGCCAAATGCTAGAATTAGATCATCATCCTCAATTCGTGAATCGTCAAATTTTCCAACTCTTATTTTAGATGTCGGTTCATTAGTTAATGTAAATCTATAAAATTCATCCTTAAAAGTTCTCAAAATTTTAGCTGGAATTTTATTTTTTTTATTTTCTAAGGCGTCATAAAGTATAGAAAAATCTTTAAGACTTATTTTTGTCATATTAATTGTTTTGTCATCGATTGATATAGAGTGTGAAGAAATATTTACATCATTAGAATCTGTTTTATATTCTACAAAGATAAATCTATCTTCTAAGATTTTTAATTTTTCTTCAGACAAACAATCGATTATTGATTTAAGTATTCTTCTTACATTAGAATCTGATAAAGAATAGCCCATAAATATAATTGGGTATTCAACGAATATAGTCATAAGCTTAGATGCTAAGTAAGGACTTTTTTTTTCGAAATCAATGTAATCATTTTCATTAATAACAATACTTTTAGGATTTGTAATACATCCATGAATTTTATATATCTCAGCAATTCCTTGTGTATTAGAAAAAAGAAGTTCTTCTTGACCAATATAACTATTATAGTTATCTGTATTTTCTTCTAAAAATAAGTCATAATTAGTAGTAATTATACCTGACAAACTTTTTTTTGAGATTTTTCTGAATTTTTCTGCTTCATTAATATATTTATCTAAAAGAGTAGAATTATTTTTTATGTATGTAGCTATTTCAACCTTAAAAGGAGAAATGCTTTCAGTCATTATGAAGCTTAAATATTTATCATCTAAAGTACGAATAGATGGGTCACTAAACCATTTATCATTAAAATCTTTTTCAATAAGTTCAGCAACTTTAGGATAAAGCTCTGTTTTAAAAGGTATGCTCTTAGCTTTTAGCTCATACTTATTATATGCAAATTCGTCATTGTCAACTTTTTTTGCAAATATTTCAAGCAGTGATCTCCAATCAGGTAAATCATAGTATCTTCTTGTTAGACCAGCACCAATAAATAAAAATGGTGTTGTATTAAAGTTTTTTATTATATCTATAATGCTTTTTTTCAAATCCATAACCCCCAAATAATTTGATTTATCTAAATATTATGTTGATTTGTATGATTGCTATTCCTCTATATTTAATATAATTATAACATTAAATATTTATAATTCTAATGTCATTATTTAAATAATTTTGTTTTTTTTAAGATTAGTTTTTCTATTTATCATAATATTCGCATAATATGAAATAGTTGTTTATTAAAAATAGTTGTGCAAACAAAAGATTCTTTCTTTATTAAAAAAATCTATAAAAGTAGAATGAAAGAGTTTAAAAAATATCCTCATATATGTAGAAATTTGGTAGATTAGTTAATACTAGGAATTTATTGTTTCCCAAGTCTAACATATTTTTCTTTCTTGATAGAAATTCTAATCTTTTTAATAAGAATTCAACACTAACTTGTAATTCTTCAGCTATTTCATATACATTTGTTGCATGTGAATTAATAACATGTATTATTTCTTCTTCTGTTATAAGAAATTCACCTGCCCATCTTAGGGCTTTGTCCTCAGTTTTATCTACCAATATTTTGTTTTTGTAACTGTTTTTTGAGGATACATAATTTCCAACACTGGTAAAATGATGTCCTAATTCTTCTGTTAGTATCTCTATTAGCTTAGTATTATTTTGTTTTAATGAATTAAGCAATGATATAATTTTTAACCCTTGCTTGTTTATATACAATCCTTTTATGTCATCTGCTATTTTGTCAGTGTAGTAAATTTCTATTTCTTCATTTTTTGCTAAGTCTAAAAGTGCGTCTAGTTTTTTCATGGAAATCCCCCTATAAAAAGAATGTATTTTTGAGTCTTATTATATATAAAGAGCAGGTGTGAACTGCTCTAAATATTCATTTTTTATACTTATTTATTAAAAATTCAATATAATCATTAAGCTGTTCTTGTGCTTCTTCTGGTAAATCCTCATGTGGATTAGCTTTATGTGCAGCCACAGTATCTATATGATTTCTAACAAGCGTTGTGCCTAGAAGATAATCTGTTGTGACATCAAAATAGTGAGCAAGTTTTACAATATCATCACTTGGAGGTGAAGCAAGATTATTTTCATATTTTGATAAAGTGTCTATGTTTATTTGCAGTTTATCAGCAAGTTCTTTTTGTAATATGTTTTTTTCAGTTCTTAGAAGTTTTATTCTTTTGCCAATCAAAGAATTATTGGGTTGTTTTATCTCATTATAATTTTCTATATCAGTTTTACCAAAAAGGTAATCAATTGAAACATCATAATAATTTGACATTGATTCTAACATTTCACTTTTAGGTTCTCTAGTTCCATTTTCATATCTTCCAATAGAGACTTTTGTTGTACCCAAATCATTTGCGACTTGCTCCTGAGTTAAACCTCTTTTTAGTCTTAACTCCTTTAATCTTTTACTTAAATTACTCATTTAAAATCCTCCTAATCGATATTTTAAAATATCCATTTGGTTACTTGATAAGTAGATTATAATACTAAGTAACCAAAAAAGATATAAAAGTAACCAAAAATAAACTTTTTTTATTAAAAAACTATTGACAAGTAACCAAAAAGGTAATAAGATATAAGTATCCAAAATGGTTACAGAAAGGAATGATTAATGTGAATAGAAAACTAAAAGCAGCAAGAGTTGAAATTGGTTTAACACAAAGACAATTAGCTGAATTAATAAAGATGCCTTTTTCTACATATCAAAAAAAGGAACAGGGGCATACACAATTTACAATAAAAGAAGCTAGTGAGATAGCTATAGTATTAAACAAAAAGCCAAGTGAAATTTTTTTCAACTAAATAGAAACCAAAATGGTTATAAAATATAAATGGAGGTGTTAGCATGAGTGGTCTAACAATAATTGAACAAGGTAATAAGTTATTGGTTGAGAGTAGAGAGATAGCAGAGTTAATAGAAAAGAAGCATGATAATTTGTTAAGAGATATAAGGGGATATAAAAGGATTATAGAGGACTCATCAAATTTGAAGAGTCAAGATTTCTTTATAGAAAGTACTTATGTAAATGCTCAAAATAAAATTCAACCTTGTTACTTATTAACTAAAAAAGGTTGTGATATGGTAGCTAATAAAATGACTGGAGAAAAAGGCATTATATTTACTGCTATTTATGTGGGTAAGTTTGATGAAATGGAGCAAGAGTTAAAAGAACAGCAACCTAAATTACCAATTACATACAAAGAAGCATTACAACACCTTATAGAGCAAGTAGAAGTAAATGAGAAATTACAACTAGAAGGGAAAATGAAAGACCAAGTAATAAAAAAGTTAAAACCAAAAGCAGATTATACAGATATGATATTAAAAAATAAAGGTCTTGTCACTATAACTCAAATAGCAAAAGACTATGGAATGAGTGGAAAAGAAATGAATAAAATACTTCATGAAAGAGGAATCCAATACAAACAAAGTGGGCAATGGCTTTTATATAAACAGTATCAAGGCAAGGGATATACTCATTCAGAAACGATAGATATAACTAGAAGTGATGGAATGACTGATGTAAAAATGACAACTAAATGGACTCAAAAAGGAAGATTGTTTTTATATGATTTATTAAAAGTAAATAATATATTGCCAGATATAGAAAAAGAGTATAGTTATCAAACTTCAATGTTAGGTTAGTACTTTGAAAAATAAATACAGAATATTCAAAAGGGAGTGATTAGATTGGAAAGTAAGAAAATAGAAGAAATAAAAAACGCATTAATAGGAGTAAATAAGACAGAGTGGTCTTTAGTAAAATCTTTTATTGATATGTATTTTAGTAAAAAAGCCACTAAACTTGAAATTGACAACCTAAATAATTTTGATTTGTATATAAAACGAAAATTTTAATTACTAACAATTTGTATAAAAATTAGATGGACTAGTTGGAATATAAATAATAAAAAAGATGGGAGAGAATTTTCACATGGACATTTCTGAAAGTGTAGTAAAGCAATTTAGTGATAGTTTAAAAAGTTTAATAGAAGTAGAGATAAATAAACAAGAAACAAATAGAGTTAAGAGCCAAACAGTTGAACAAAAGGTAAAAGTACTAGAGCCTAAAGATATAGTTGTTTTAATAAAAAGAGGCTATCCAAATTACTTGATAACAGTAGAAGAAGCAAGGGGAATTTTAAAATTAGATACAGTTTTTATGCGTAGGTTAGTGAGCACAGGTTTGATAAAATCACTGGCTAGAGGTGATGGTAGAAAAATTTCAAGATATGAAGTTGATGATTTTATTGAAAGAAATCAAGGTAAAAATTTGGATGAACTTTTAAAAGCAGTAGAGAGGGGGGATGAAATTGTTAAGCCTTAATACTAATAAGAATAATATAGTAACTCTTAAAAAAGATGGAAAAGTTATAGCAGATATAGTATTTAAAGATATTAAAACTGGTAAGAAAATATCGGTTGGAATATTAAATAAAAAAGTGCTGGTCAAATAACCAACACACAAAAAAATAAAAAATAACACAAACAAATTATAGCACAAAAAGAATGGATTTAGAATAGGTAATGTAACATTCTAAAAGGTTTAATGTGTAATATAGAAATTTAGAATGTAGTTTATATAGGTAGTAATAAATTGGGAGGGGTTTAAATGGAAGCAGCTAGACTAATAGCAATAGGTCAAATTAAACAAGCAGAAAAAGAAATATGTAAATTACAAGGTACAAAAAATAATAGTAGTTTAATGTGGTGGGAAGCCGTAAAATTTGCTAGTCAAAATATATTAGAGGGTCTGGAACATGACGTTGAGTTAGAAGCTTCTATCGAGTTTAGAGACGTTATGATGTATCAAGAAGAACTTGAAAGGGATAGACCAATAGATGTTCAGATATAAAGAAAAGAGCCTTTGCACAGGCTCTAGGTAAAAATAAACTAAAAAAAATTATAGCTATATTATAGCATAAGGGGGAATAAATGAAAACAAGAAGTGAAATAATTAATGATTTAGAAGATAGATTATTTTTATTAAAGTTTATGACAATAGATGAAGTAGATTGGGATGTAAAGTTTGGACAAATATCAGCATTAGAATCTTGTATAGATAAACATAAAAAAGGGTGGACTTTGAAACAATTTGAAGAGCATTTGGAAGAATACAAATTACAAGGGGGTTGTGGTGATTACATAGATGGATTTATGTCTGTTTTAGAAAGAAATATTAGAGAAATGGAGAGTGAGATTATTGGAAGTAAATAATATTTATATTAAATTAATGGATGTAAGAATTAAGTTTAATAAATTAGATATAAAAAAGAGTGGTCAAAATAAGTTTGCTAACTTTAAGTATTTTGAGTTGGCAGACTTTCTCCCTCAAGCTACAGAATTATTAGAAAAAGCCAAATTATGCCCTATAGTGACCTTTACAAATGACTATGCAACACTAACATTGATTAATGGAGAAAATCCAGCAGAAGAGATAATATTCACATCTCCAATGAGAGAGTTACAACTAAAAGGTTCTAATGAGTTACAAGCATTGGGAGGAATTGAAACTTATCAAACAAGATATTTATACATACAATTATTAAACATTACAGAGAATGATACTTTTGATGCAACGAGTGGAAAAGAGGATTATAAGAGAAATGATTTAGGGAACTTTTCTAGTAAAGGAAATGAAAATAGTCAAATAAAAATAAATCAAAATCAAATAAAAAGGCTATTTTCAATAGCAAATACTATAGGAAAAGATGCAGATAGAGTAAAAAGTGAAGTATATTATAAGTTTAATAAAGAAGTTAAGGACTTAAGTAAGCAAGAATATGACCAGATATGTGTTGGATATGAAAAATTACAAAGAGAAAAAGGGTTAATTAAGTAGGTGAGCTTCTTGAAGGACAGAGACAAAATAACTATAGAAAAAGGAAATATACTAAGTGATGGATATGGTCTTTCACCACAATTAGTAGCTAGAGACTCATGGCTAACAACAGGAGCAAGAGCTTTATATTTTTATCTAAGTAGTTTTGCAGGGGCAAGTGGAACATGCTATCCATCAAGAGATATTATGACTCATGAACTTGGTATAAATAAAGATACTTTTAGTAAATATCTAAATGAACTAAAGATGAGTGGCTATATAAAAGTATATAAAAATAAAACTAGAGAAGGAAGAATGCAAAATAACATATATGAAGTAGTGTTTGATAGAAGTTATATAGAAAATCATATATCCATTAGATGCAAGAAAGAAAATAAAAAAAAACCATGTCCGAAAAAAGCAGACATGGAACCATGTCCGAATTTACCGGACATGGTTCAACCGGACATGGAAAAGTCGGACACTATAAGTAACAGTATTATAAATAACAGTCTTAAAAGTAGTATGTATATAGAGCAAGCTGTGGATAACTCTTTAAAAGAATTTAAGAAGCTATATGAAGAAAACATAGGAGTAGTATATCCAGTTACAGCAGAATGGTTATTAGAAGTATATAATGAAGTAGATGTAAAAGTATTTAAAAGAGCTATAGAAATATGTGCTGAAAGAATGAGTATGAATTTATCATATTTAAAAGGCATTCTTAAAAAGTGGAAAGATGCAAACATAACTACATATGAGCAATTAGAATTATATAAATTACAACATAAAAATAAAAAATCAAGAAAATCCAGTAATCAAACAAATAAAAATAAGTTTGCTAATTTTGAACAAACATTTACTCAATATAGTAACAAAGAACTAGATGAAATTATAAAGAAAAGCCAAAAGGCTAAATTTAAATAATAATAGTGGAGGTATTAAAATGAATCAAGTTGTATTAGTTGGGAGATTAACTAGAGACCCAGAGCTAAAATACATACCAGGAACAGGCACAGCAGTAGCATCATTTACAATAGCTGTAGACAGAAATTATATAAATAAAGATGGGAAAAGGGATACTGACTTTATACCAATAGAGGTAATAGGTAAATCAGCTGAATACTGTGCAAATTACATAACAAAAGGGAAGCTAGTAGCATTAGAAGGAAATATAAGAGTTGATAATTATCAAACTCAATCAGGAGAAAAGAGAACATTTACAAAAGTAAGTACAAAATCAGTACAGTCATTAGAAAGTAAGAGTAAATCAAATAATTCATATAAAGAGAGTGTACAAGATGGAACGATTGGGTTAGACCCTCAAGGATTTGAAATTATAGATGATGATGAGTTACCATTTTAATCTAAAAAATTAAATACGAGGTGAAATAAATGTTTAAAGTAGAAAGGTATTTTAGTGGCTCAGTAGTGGACAACCTTATTGAAGATGACCTTACATGTAGAAACTACTTAGCATTATATTGTTGCTTGTTAGGTATTACAAAAAATGGAAAAAGAGTATATCCTAAGCCAGAAAAAATGTTAGCTGAGTTTGGAGTGAAGAAGGATAGAAAAATAAAAAAAGAGTTACCAGTAAGAATTAGAAATGTTAATACAGGAGAAGTAAAGGAATTTGAGTCTATAGATGGTGCAGCCTGTTTTTTAAGATTAAAACATCAAGCAGTTTACCAAACAATTAAAAAGAAGAGTAAAACTAGAAGTGGATGGAAAGCTGAATATGTTGAGGAGGAATAATGGAAGTTTCAAGAATAGAATACACAATTAAAAGAGCAAAAGAATTATACAATGATGGCGAGGAAATATTAGTTGCTATAGATAGGGCTAGAGAAGAATATGAGGAGATGGTTAAAAATGAGTTTGATTAAATATAGAGGTTATGATTTTGAAAACAGGAAATGGATTTATTCAGAAACAATACTTAATGGTGAAGGTATTGGTGTAGAGTATTTTTATATGTTACCATTCGGAGCAGTTATAGACAAGATTACAGATTGGAAATGTGTTTGCAATATAGGAATCTTTACTGAAAGATGGACAAGAAATAAAGAAATTTATGATGGAGATATATTAAAAGAATCATATAATCATAAAAAATATGGAATTGTAAAAAAAGAAGATTATAGTCTTGAATTCTATATTGAATGGCATCATTTAGAGTGTCTTGGTGGTGAATTTATAGAGCTTTTAGGTAATTCAGAATTAAGACATGGCAGAGACTATATAGTAATTGGGAATGTACATGAGAACATAGAGGAAGTCAGAAAAGAATTTTTGAAAGACAAGGAGAAATTGCAAAATGAATGTATTCGCTAGTTTAATACTTATAGTAGGAAGTTTTATAGCTGGTAGGGTTTATGAGTATAGATTGAATCTAAAAGAGTGCGAAAACTGTGAGAATAAGTATCATGAAAAATAAGAAAGAAGTGGTTTTATGAATAAAAGGGTAATTTGCAATTGGTGTGGTAAGTTATTTTACATTCCAAAAGAGTCTAAAAGAATTTACTGTTGTAAAAAATGCGAGAAAAAGGCTAATAAAAGCAATAGAGGGCATCAAAATTAATTTTAAATCAATAAAACTATGGAGGAATAGCAATGAATAAGTTTCAAAAAGCAGTTTCTCAAATGGTAAAGCAAGAGGAAAAAGAGAATTTATGGCAAGGATACGAAAATTGTAGGGTAGGTAGAAGTATACCAAGTTCAATAAGAATATATGTAAAAGGATTTAAAAGGTTTGGATATAGTGTACATGAGGTTTATAACTTTATAAATGATATTAATAAGTATTAGTAATTTTTAAGAGATAAAGGAATTATTTAATTGAGTAAATACAATAATAAGAAAATTATAATAGATGGAATTAAATTTGATAGCAAAGATGAATCAGAATATTATCTATATTTAAAAGAAAAGAAAGAAAATGGGGAAATAAAAGATTTTGGACTTCAACAAAAGTTTGAATTACAGCCTAAATTTAAGAAGGATGGAAAGAACTATAGGGCTATTACATATACAGTTGATTTTGCCATATATAAATGGGATGGTGAAGTTGTTTATATAGATGTGAAAGGATACAGCACACAGCAAGGTGAACTTAGAAAAAAGCTTTTTGATTACAAATATCAAGATAAAAAATTGATATGGATTGCTAAGAGTAAAAAATATGGAGTAGATGGTTGGATAGAATATAGTGAACTTAAGAAAAAGAGAAAAGAAAATAAGAAAAAGGTAGCTTAAGTAAATAGGGGTGATGTTATGGCAAGTAAAGTTAAAAAGGAGTTTTTTATGGCAACTAAAAAGCACCTTGAGAACTACAAACAATTACATATTAATATTGAAAGTCTAAAACTTCAAATAAAAAATCTTAAAGAGTGCCATTTAGGTGATTTTATGCAAGGTTTAAGCTATGACAGCATTCCTATAAGTAAGACTAATTCAATAAGTAATCAAGTTGAAAATGAGTTAATTATTCTTGAAGAAAAGATAATAGAAAAACAGATAGAACTATATGAAATGGAAGCACTAAAATATACAATAGATGTATCCATAAACAATTTAAAACCTATACACAAACAAATTATAAGGTATAGGTATATTGAAGGCTTAGAATGGAGTTTAATAGTTGATAAAGTATACTTAGAAGAAAGACAATTAAGGGAAAGAGCTAATCAAGCTATTAGTTCAATATCAATAGCTTTATTTGGTAAAAAAGCACTAATAGAGCAAGAACCATTATTTAAGATGTTAGATTTATAGGCAGTTAATAACTGTCTATTTTTTTGTGAAAAAGATGTATGGAAATTATTGACAATATCACGTATACGTGATATAATTAAAGTATAGAAAGGAGGTGAAAAGAAAGTGGCTAAGAAAATAAAAGAGTTCAGAAAACTCATAAAAGAATTAACTGAACTCGTACTCGAAGTTGGCACACTATTAGCAGTCATCAAAATGGTAATAGATAGCCTACATTAGTAAAACGTTAAGAGTGGAAGTTGCACCTTCCCTCTTAACTAAATTATAAAACATAGTCACTGAAAATACAATGAATAAGTACAGAGAGTTAACATTTGAATTATTGAAATTACTGTATGATACTATTAAATTGATTGGAGCATTAATCCTGTTATATTATGTTATTAACTCAATTTTATAGTAATGATTAAGGGGGATTTTATGAATCGATTTGAGGGCATTTATAGCTTTGCAGAAGCAACAAAATTATGGAACTTGAAAGACTCTACACTTAGAAAAGCAGTTGCAACAGGAAAATTAGTTGAAAATATTGACTGTAAAAAGTTTGGTCGTGATTGGGTAGTAACTATTGAAGCAATGGAAAGAGAATATGGGAAATTAGATAGTATAATGAAAGACCTAGATTAAATTCTAGGTCTTTTAATTGCCGTTTTTCTGCCGATTTTATAATTTAAAATATGAGATAATAGTATTGTGGAAATGAATATTTCCCTCTCAAAACTAAATATATATTAGGCTAGGTTAAGGGATTCACCTAGCTTATATGAACAGACTAGGCAGGGCATGAGGATGTTGTAAGTTCGATTCTTACTATGTTCAAACTTATTAATACACTATATGTAGATATGTTGGATTAAGTCTGAATTTAATTCAAATGTCTAAAAGAGTGGGGCTTGGTAACCTCACTCAATTTGCAAGGACTGGTGTGTAATCTTAGGTTCGATTCCTAAAACTTGCTCCCTTAAATATAATATGTATCCCCTAAAAATAAGACTTTAGATTAATTTTAAAGTCTTATTTTTTTATTTATAAAGCAAATAAAGAGGTGGTGGTATGGCAAATTTGACTGAGAAACAAAAAAGATTTTGTGACTATTATATTGAAACTGGTAATGCTACAGAAGCAGCAGTAAAAGCAGGTTATTCTGAAAAGACGGCTAAGGTAATAGGTGCTGAGAACTTAACAAAACCATACTTAAAAAGTTACATTGATGAAAGAATAGGTCAACTTGATTCAAACAGGATAGCAGACGCAAAAGAGGTTATGGAGTATTTAACTAAGATAGTAAGAAATGAAGCAAAAGAGGAAGTGGTTTTGGTTTCTGATAATGGAGTTGAAAGAGTTAAAAAAGATGTAAGTATAAAAGATAGGAATAAGGCTGCTGAGCTTCTAGGTAAGAGGTACAGGTTATTCACTGATAAAATAGAAGTTGAAGGAGCTATTCCTATAGTTATAGTTGGAGATGATGAAATTGAAGATTAAGAAAGTGAATATAGCAAAGTTAGTAGGCAAAGGATATAAAGATTATTGGAGATTTAAGGGTCGTTATAGAGTCTGTAAAGGTTCAAGAGCTTCTAAAAAATCAAAGACAACAGCTTTATATTATATTACTAAGTTAATGCAACACCCTCAAGCTAATTTATTAGTTGTAAGGAAAGTATTTGGAACGTTAAGAGATAGTTGCTATAAAGAACTTAAGTGGGCTATACATCAGTTAGGAGTAGATAGTTATTGGGATAGTACTACAAATCCACTTGAAATTACATACATTCCCACTGGCCAAAAGATATATTTTAGAGGATTTGATGACCCACTCAAAATTACCTCTATTACTGTTGATGTTGGAGTACTTTGCTGGTGTTGGATTGAAGAAGCTTATGAGATAACAGATGAAAATAGCTTTAATATGTTAGATGAAAGTATAAGGGGGAAAGTTCCAAGTGGATTATTCAAACAAATAACAATGACCTTTAATCCTTGGAATGAGCATCATTGGATTAAGCGAAGATTTTTTGATACAAAGGATAAAGATATACTTTCAAAAACAACTAATTATCTTTGTAATGAATTTTTAGATGATGCAGATAAGAAAGTATTTGAAAATATGAAAAAGAACAATCCAAGACGTTATAAGGTAGCAGGGCTTGGTGATTGGGGTATTGTTGATGGATTAGTATATGAAAACTGGGAAGAGAGAGAATTTAATATAGACACTCTTATAGAGCAGAATATCAAATCAGCTTTTGGGATGGACTTTGGTTATACTAACGACCCTTCAACTTTATTTTGTGGTTTAGTGGATGAAGTTTCAAAAGAGATTTATGTATTTGATGAAATATATAAATATGGTATGTCTAATGAGAAACTTTATAGAGAAGTTAGTAGAAAGGGATATTCTAAAGAACATATAACAGCAGATTCAGCTTCTCCAAAAGACATTGACCATCTGAGAGAGTTAGGGTTAAGAAATATAAAAGGTTCAAGAAAAGGAAAAGACAGTGTAAATAATGGTATTCAATATATACAAGATTACAAGATTATAATACATCCTAAATGTGTAAATTTTCTAACTGAAATAAGTAATTATACTTGGGATAAAGATAAATTCGGAAATAAGATTAATAAACCTATAGATGATTTTAACCATTTAATGGATGCTATGAGGTATGCACTAGAAGATTTCATAAAAGGAGAGGTGTTTAGTTTTGATTAATCTTTTAAGAAAGGGGGTAGCTAAACTGAGTAATATTTTAAATAAACCACTCATACAATCAGCAAACAATTTAAAATATATAGAGTATGAAATAAATAAATGGAAAACATTAAACACCAGAAAAGAACAGTTACAAGGCGATAGGTATTATAAAGGTGAGCACGATATTTTAAGACGGAAACGTACTGTTATTGGAGAAGGTGGAAAGTTGACAGAAGTTGAAAATCTACCAAATAATAAAATAGTAGATAATAAATATGCTAATTTAGTAGACCAAAAGGTTAATTATTTGCTAGGGAAACCACTTACTTTTCAAACTAAAAATGAAATATATAATTCTTTATTAAAGGATATATTTAATAAGAAGTTTCTTAGAACCTTTAAAAATCTTTGTGAAGATTCTCTAAATGGTGGTATATCATGGTTACACCCATACTATAATGAAGATGGTAAACTAAGTTTCAAAAGGTTTCCATCATATGAAGTATTACCTTTTTGGAAAGATTCAGAGCATACAATATTAGATTTTGCAGTTAGGTTGTATGAAGTAAAGGCATATAGTGGAGCAAATGAAAAGATAATTGAGAAGGTGGAAGTATATTCAAAAGAAGGTATAAAGAGATATATTTTACAAGGTATGACTCTAATAGCTGATTCAGAAATTCCATACTCTTCTTATTTAGTAGTTGAAACTGATGATATTCATGAGGAACTTAATTGGGATAGGATACCACTAATACCATTTAAGTACAATAATAAAGAGATACCACTTATTAAGAGAGTTAAGAGTTTACAAGATGGTATAAACATAATGTTATCTGATTTTGAAAATAACATGCAAGAAGATGCTAGAAATACAATCTTGGTCCTTCAAAATTATGATGGTCAAAACTTAGGAGAGTTTAGGAAAAACTTAGCACAATATGGAGCTGTTAAGGTCCGTACTGTGGATGGTGCAGTTGGAGATTTAAAAACACTAGAGATAAAAGTAAATTCTGATAACTATAAATCTATATTAGAAGTATTCAAAAAAGCACTAATTGAAAATGGAAGAGGATACGATGCTAAAGATGATAGGATGAATGGAAATCCTAATCAAATGAATATACAAAGTATGTATAGTGATATAGATTTAGATGCTAATGGAATGGAAACTGAGTTTCAAGCTTCTTTTGAAGAGATACTTTGGTTTGTAAATATGCACATTTTAAATACTGGACAAGGAAATTATGAAAATGAAGAAGTAGAGATAATATTTAATAGAGATATATTAATAAATGAAACAGAAAGTATTACTAATTGTAAAAATTCAGTTGGGTTATTATCAGATGAAACTATTATATCTCAACATCCTTGGACAGTAGATGTTAAGCAGGAATTAGAAAAGATGAAAAAACAAGAAGAGGCTCATAAAGAATATAATGATTTAATTCCTAATAATAGTGGTGTTATAGATGAAACATAAAGATTATTGGAGAAAGAGATTTGAAAAATTAGAAGAAGCTCAGAATAATAAAAGTGTAAAATATTATCTTGAATTAGAAAAACAATACAAATTAGCTATGAATAGTATAGAAAAAGATATATTATCATGGTATAACAGATTTGCTGAAAATGAAGGTATTTCTTTATTAGAAGCTAAGAAGCTACTTAACACAAGAGAATTAGAAGAATTTAAGTGGAATGTAGAAGAGTATATTAAATATGGTAAAGAAAATGCTATAAATCAGAAATGGATGAAAGAGTTAGAAAATGCTAGTGCTAGAGTTCATATAACTAGACTTGAAGCTTTAAAGTTACAAATACAACAACAAGTAGAAGTCCTTTATGGAAATGAACTTGATAGTATTGATAAAATAATGAGAGATATTTATACAAGTGGATATTATCATACAGCTTTTAATGTTCAACAAGGTATTGATGTTGAATGGAGTTTAATGGGTCTTGATGCTAACAGAATAAATAAAGTTATCTCTAAACCATGGGCAACAGATGGATTAAACTTTAGTGAAAGGATTTGGGGAAAGCATAGACCAGCTTTAATCAATGAGTTACACACTAAATTAACTCAATCAATTATTAGAGGTGAGAATCCTAAAAAATTAGTCAATGGCTTTGCTAAAAGATTTAATGTATCCAAATCCCAATCTAAGAATTTAATAATGACTGAATCAGCTTTCTTTGCATCTGCAAGTAGAAAAGATTGTTTCAACGATTTAGATGTAGAAAAATATGAGATAGTTGCCACACTAGATTTAAGAACCTCAAATATATGTAGAGAATTAGATGGTAAAGTATTTGATATGAAAGACTATCAAGTTGGAATAACAGCTCCGCCATTTCACCCAAGGTGTCGTACAACAACAGCTCCATTTTTTAGTGATGAAGAAGGTTATAGAGCTGCAAGAGGAGAAGATGGTAAAACTTATTATGTGCCATCTAGTATGAAGTATAATGAGTGGTATAAGAAACATATTGAGGAAGTACTTGGAAAAGAAAAAGCTGATACTCTTAGAAAAATGCAACTAAATGAGAGTAAAGATAGAAAACAATTTGAAGAATATAAAAAGGTATTAGGAAATGAAATACCTTCTAAATTTGATGAATATCAACATATGAAGTATAATGATACTACAAGGTATGAGGAAGCTAAAAAGCTTTATAAAGATGTAAATTGGCAAGTTAAAAATCAGAGAAATTTAACTAGTGGAAGTGTTCATTCAGTGCCATTTGAATCAAAACCAAATAGTGTATTTGATAATTACAAAGATGGTAAATTAATTCAAAGAAGATACTATGGTAATACAGGAAAACCTAGATTAGATTTAGATTTAACTGACCATAGAAATCCAAAGCAACATAAAATTGTACCTCATAAGCATGATTGGTTAGCTGATGAAGATAACCATGATAATGTAAAAAGAGAGAAGGATATGGAACTTACAAAAGCTCATAAAATAGCTAACAAAGATATTTTGAAAGGAGAATAAAATGGATAATAAATTTAAGAATTTACAACATTTAATTAATTCTATTGATTTAGGATTAGATATAGAATTCGACTTATATAGTAAACCATATAATATATCTATTGGAGATGATGATACAAGATTTATTACTCTTTGTCCTAATGGAGATACAAAGTATTATAAAAATGGTAAAGATATGGTTGATAATTACAATATTGATGGTAAATTACTAAAGGATTTATGGAAAGATATACAGATAGTAAATATGTAAAAGCACTTACTTAAATGATAAATTGGTAGGTGCTTTTATTATGCGAAAAATGAAAGGAGACATTTAAAATGGATTGGCTAAAAGAACTATTGGAAGGAATAAAGATAGAGAATAACAAGGTCGATATAACATCTTTACAAAAGTCTATAGAGAAGAAAATAAAAGAGACTACAGTTACTAAAGATGACTATGAGAATCTTAAAACTCAACTAAATGCAGCTAATAAAACTGTTGAAGGTTTTAATGGAGTTATGACAAAGGAAGAAGTAGAAGAGTTAAAAATAACTTATGAAACTAAAATAAAACAGATAAGGAGGGATTCTATTGATGAAAGATTACTAACAGAAAGTAGAGCAAGAAATAGAAAAGCAACAAAGGCATTACTTGAAAATATTGAGGAAGAAGATGATGAAAAATATGAGTCTTTAAGATTAGCACAGATTAAGAAACTGCAAGAAAGTGAAGAGAGTAGGTTTTTATTTGAAGAAGTTCAAGAAACAAAAGTAAATTTTAAAGGAGTAAATCCCGCAGAAAGCAATCCAGCTATAGAAAAAGCACCAAAAGATTTTACTTATGAAGATTGGTGTAATCAATTAGAAAATTAAAGAAAAGAGGTAAATAAATATGGCAAACACAAAATTTGATGCAAAATCATTTAATGCAGAAGCATTTGGAAAGTATATGGAGTCAGCTCCAGCACTAAAGAGAAATGAATTATTAAAATCAAGAGCTTTAAAATCAAATTCAGAAATTAGAAACTTATTTAGTAGTCAAACAACCACTTCATATGGAAGAATACCTATGTATGGAAATTTAGAAGGAGATGTACTGAATTATGATGGTATGACTGATATAACAGCAGATACTACTGTTACATATGAACGTGGAGTAGTAGTAATTGGTAGAGCTAAAGCATGGATGGAGAAAGACTTTAGTCAAGATATAACAGCAGGTGTAGACTTTATGGCTAATGTGAGAAATAAAGTAGCTTCATTCTGGGAAGATGTTGACCAAGACACATTATTATCAGTATTAAAAGGTATATTCTCAATGATAGGAACTGAAAATAAGAAGTTTGTTGACACTCATACATCAGATATAACTAAAAATGGTGATGGAAAAGTCTCAGCAGAAAGTTTAAATACAACTATACAAAAAGCCTGTGGAGATAATAAAAATAAATTTAGTTTAGCTATAATGCACAGTAGTGTGGCTACCAATTTGGAAAATTTAAATCTATTAACTTATCTAAAATATACTGATGAACAAGGAATACAAAGAGACTTAGGATTAGCTACATGGAATGGCAGAACTGTATTGATTGATGATAGCATGCCACTAGAAGATGTTGCAGAAAGTACAAGTGGTGCAGGTGATGGATATACAAAATATACTACTTATATATTAGGCGATGGTGCATTTGATTATGAAGATATAGGAGCAAAAGTTCCATATGAAATGGATAGAGACCCTAAAACAAATGGTGGTCAAGATACTTTATATACTAGACAAAGAAAAGTATTTGCACCTTGTGGTATTTCATATGAAAAGAAAAAACAAGTTTCATTATCTCCAACAAAATCAGAACTTGAAGATGGCTCAAACTGGACTTTAGTAAATGACGGAGCATCAACTAAAGCAAAATATATAGACCATAAATCAATTGCAATAGCTCAGATAATATCAAAAGGTTAAATCCTATGGAAAATAATATAATTGATGATATAGAAAAAAGACTTGAAAGCTTTGAATATACATTAAAAGATGGAGATAAGTGGTTAATAAATTTTGTAAAAGAAAAGATAGAGAATATAATTAAACTTGATTGTAACATAAAGACTATACCAATTGAGTTAAAAGAAATTGAAGTAGATATGATAATTGGAGAATTTCTATTTAATAAAAAAAATATGGATCAATTAGATATAGAAAGTCTCAATTTTGAAGTTGTAGAAAAGTCTATATCAGAAGGTGATACAAAGATAGACTTTGCTATAGGAAGTGGCTCACAAACACCCGAACAACGATTTGATAGTCTTATAGTATACCTTACTACTTATGGTAAAGATAAAATATTAACTTTTAGGTGTTTAAGATGGTAAGCAAATCAAGGAAAGCAATAGAACTGTTATATAGAGACAAATGTACTATAGTTGAGTATCAGCCAATTAAAGACCCTGTAACAAAACGAACTAATAATAAAGAAGTAGTTGTATTAGAAAGTCAACCTTGTAAGCTTTCATATAAAAATATTGCATCAGCTACAGATGGAAAAGTAGCTAAGCTAGAGCAAACTATTAAACTCTTTATATCTCCGGATATAAAAATTAAAGCAGGTTCAAAACTTATTATAAATGATAAAGAGTATGTAAGAAGTGGAGAATCTGCTATATACCCTAATCATCAAGAATTAATATTAGAATTACTTAAGGATAAAGCTTAATGGCTAGATGGGGCAGTGTTGATTTTAGAGAGTTTAAAAGAGTTTGTAAAAGGATGGAGAAGCTTACAAAGATTGATTTAGATAAGTTTTGTAAAGATGCAGCAAGAGAATTAGCAGCAAGACTCTTAGGTAAAGTAATTAGAAGAACGCCAGTAGATACAGGATTCTTACGACAAGGATGGAATGGAGTAGCTTATGCTAGGTCACTTCCTGTGTACAAAAGTGGGAATAATTACATTATAGAGGTTGTTAATCCAACTGAGTATGCAAGTTATGTAAATTTCGGGCATAGAACTAAAGATGGAAAAGGTTGGGTAAAAGGACAACATTTCTTAACTATTTCAGAGATGGAACTACAAAGTCAAGTTGATAAGATTATAGAGAAAAAGTTATTAATATTACTTAAAGGAGTGTTTGATGCTTAATAATATTATAGATGGAATATCCGTTAAATTAGATGGGACATTTGGAGAAAAATATACAATTTATAGTGAAAATGTGGAACAAGGTATAAATGAACCTTGTTTTTTTATTGTTCCTTTAAATCCAAGCAAGATACCATATCCAAGTGGCAGGACATTAAATAAGAACTCATTTGATGTACATTATTTTCCAAAAAGTAATGATAAATCATTTGAGATAAATGAGATAGCTGAAATGTTGTTGGAGGAATTAGAGTATATAGAAATTGATGGAGATTTAGTAAGAGGTACGAATATGAACTTTGAAATTATAGATAATGTACTACATTTCTTTGTTGATTATAACTATTTCACTATAAAAAGTAATGATACAGAAAAAATGAATGGAGTTGAATTGTTTGGCGGTCTAAAGAGAGGTGATAATTTTGAGTAAAACATTAAGTAAAGAAGATAGCTACAAGTTCACTAAGGAACAGATAGTTAATTCTAAGAAGTATATAAGTAGAAAAGATTTATTAAATGCAATTTTAAAAGAAAATGAGTTATATTCTTTTTCAGAAGTGGATGATAGAATAAATAAATTTATGAAAGGAGTGAGTTAGATGGCTTTAGGTGGAGGAACATTCGTAACACAAAATAAAATACTTCCAGGCACTTATATAAATTTTATCTCAGCTAAGAGGGCAACAAGTTCTCTTAGTGATAGAGGGATTGTTGCAATGCCAATTGAACTTGATTGGGGTATTGATGAAGAAGTATTTCAAGTAAGTAGTGATGATTTTGAAAAGTATTCAGCGAAGTATTTTGGATATGATTACACTCATGAGAAGTTAAAAGGTCTTAGAGATTTATTTAAAAATATAAGATTAGGTTATTTTTATAAATTAAATAAAGGAGTTAAAGCTAGTTGCAGTATTGCTACAGCTAGATGCAGTGGTATAAGAGGTAATGACTTAAAAGTAATAGTTACAACAAATGTTGATGATAATACTAAATTTGATGTTGTAACTTTGCTAGATAATAAGAAAGTAGATACACAAATAGCTAAAGTTATTACAGATTTAATTGACAATGACTATGTTAGTTGGAAAAAGGATGCAACACTAGAAGCAAGTGCAGGACTTGTATTTACTGGTGGGACTAATGGAGAAGCAGTTACAGGGACAGAATACCAAGATTTCTTAGATAAAATAGAAAGCTACTCATTTAATGCTTTAGGATGCTTGGCAACAGCAACAGAGATTAAAAGTTTGTTTGTAGAATTTACAAAAAGAATGAGAGATAAGGTAGGAGCTAAGTTTCAAACTGTATTATATAAGAAAAGTGATTCAGATTACGAAGGTGTAGTATCTGTAGAAAATAAAATAAAAGATGCTGGACTATTAGAGTCTAGTTTAATTTATTGGACTACTGGAGCTATAGCTGGATGCGATATAAATAAATCTAATACAAATAAGCGATACGATGGTGAGTTTGATATTGATGTTAATTACACACAAATACAACTTGAGGAATCGCTAAAGAGTGGTAAATTTATATTCCATAAAGTTGGAGATGAAGTCCATGTATTAGAGGATATAAATACTTTTGTTAGTTTTACAGATGATAAGAATGATGATTTCTCAAGTAATCAAAGTGTTAGAGTATTAGACCAAATTGCTAATGATATAGCGATTTTATTTAATGATAAATATCTTGGCAAAGTTCCTAACGATAAGGCAGGAAGAATAAGTTTCTGGAATGATGTTGTTAAGCATCACAAAGAATTAGAAAATATTAGAGCAATAGAAGATTTTAAAACTGATGATGTCAGTGTAGAGCTTGGAAATGATAAGAAAACGGTAATAGTATCTGATGGTGTTAAAGTAATTAATGCTATGAGTAAGCTTTATATGACTGTTTCAGTAAGCTAGAAAGGAGAGTGTTAAGTTTATGTTTCAACAAATAAAAGCAAGAGATACAATAAGTGCATCTAAAGCGGAATGTTATGTTACTATTGAAGGTAAAAGATATAACTTTATGCAAGCTATTAATTTAGAAGCTAAAATGGAGAAAAATAAAAGTGAAGTTCCTATCTTAGGAAGCACTACAAAAGGAAATAAAAGTACTGGAAGCAAGTACACAGGAAGTGCAACATTTCACTATAATACTTCTATATTTAGAGAGCTTCTTTATAGATATAAAGAGACTGGTGAGGATATTTACTTTGATATACAGGTGACTAATGAAGACCCAACAAGTTCAGCTGGGCGTCAAACTATAATACTTAAAGACTGCAACATGGATAGTGGAATTATAGTTAAATTTGATGCTGATGGTGAGTATCTTGATGAAGATATGGACTTTACATGCGAGGATTGGGAATTAGTTGAAAAGTTCAACATAATAAATGGAATGGAGTAGAATACACATTTATAAATTATAGATGTGTATTTTTTTATGAAAAACTAAAATAAAAGGAGAATTAAGATATGAGTAATTTAAGTGCTTTTTTAGCTCAAAATGCTATAAAGATTGACAATGTAAAATATGTAGCAAGTGATAGATTCTTAGATGAGAATGGGAAACCAGTTGAATGGGAATTAAGAGTACTATCTTCTGAGGAAGATGAAGTATTAAGAAGAGATTGTACTAAAAGGGTGAAAGTGATTGGTAACAATGGTAAGCATACTGGTCAATACACTAGCGAAATTGACTATAACAGTTATGTAGCTGAATTATGTGTAGCATCTACTGTATTTCCCGATTTGAAAGATGTTGAGTTACAAAATTCTTATGGAGTAATGGGAGAAACTCAGTTATTAAAGACAATGCTTACAGCAGGTGAGTATGTAAATTACACTGTAAAAGTGAATGAGGTTAATGGATTTGATACAACATTTGAGGATAAAGTGGAAGAAGCAAAAAACTAATTAGGGGTGGCGATTTCGATGCTAGTATTACTCATTACTGTATTCAAAAATTAAAGTGGAAACCTAGTGAATACTTGAATTTAGAAGTTAATGAGAGAGCATTAGCAGCTGCCTCAATACTTGTCAAGATAGAGGATGAAGAAGAAGCTATGAAAGAAGCTGAAAGAGAGAAAAAGAGAGGTAGAAGAAGGTAGAAAAATATAAAATAAATGTATAATAGGTAAAATATGTAAGAGTTTTGTATGTTATAATAATTGTAGCAAGGAAAATAATAATTGAAAAGTGCTAAGAGTGGCTATTTCCATATTTAAACGCCAAATTCCATAACGGAAGGAGGTGGAACAATATGGTGATAAATTTTTTATTGAGTATACTAGCTGGTGTTATATCAGCTTTCATGTATGATAAAATAAAAAACCACTCAAACGCCAATAAGAGTGGTTTAAAAAAGTAATTCTTTAAATCGATTTTGATGGAAATAGCTACTCTTGTATAAAGTAAATTATTATTTCCTTGCTTTTATTATACCACAAATTAGAAAAAATATTACCTATAATATTTTTTTATAGTCAATAAAAAGATGAAATTTTTTATAAACAATGATAATGAATCTAAATTAATGAATAAATTTAATTGTAAAAATTGTAAATAAGAAAGTACTTACTTAAATGGTAGGTGCTTTTGTTTTGCCAAATCTTACTTAGTTAAAGAAATATATAATAGGTAAAATATGTAAGCATTATATGTTATAATAATTTTAGCAAGAAGATGTAATCTACAATTTATAGAGTGGAGTTCATACTAGGATAAAACCTACTTCCTAATGAAAGGAGGTGGGAAGTATGAATAACTTTTTACTTAATGTAATAGCTGGCGTTATTGCTAGTTTAATATTTTGCTTAATTTGTAAAGTATTTACGCAAGTAAAAAGCCACTCAACTCGCGGCAAGAGTAAAAGTGGCTGGGAATTTGATTTTAAAATCAAGTTCCACAAATTTAAATAATTACTAATTGTTTAAATTATGAACTTCACTCTACTGTCAAATAGATTGTAGTTCTTCTTGTTTTTATTATACCACAAACTGGCATATATATTCAAAAATAATATTTTTTATAAGTAATGAAAACTAAATAGATAATATAGTAACGAATTACAAATATGTAGGTACTCTTAAATTGATAAATTATTCCATTTTATTTAATTTTATAGTTTGAATTTTATGATATAATAAAAATATAGAAATTTTGCAGTGAGCGATATTCGTGATAAAGTAGGCTTTAACAGTTGCAATGTAAGGCATTGAGAGTGTATGATAGGTGTTATCAATTGCACTACTCATGGTTCACTGCAAATTTGAGAGAGTTGTATATGTGTAAGTATTGAAAATACTAAGTTTATTTTGGGATTTTATATTAACTAAGTGGTATGTAAAGACACTTTCAGAAAAATTAAACATTATTTTGAAGTAGATTTTATATTAACTAAGTGGTATGTAAAGTCTCATCACAACAGAATAAATATAATATATAAGCATATTTTATATTAACTAAGTGGTATGTAAAGTAGATTTAGTCATATATTTAAAAACTTCATAATAAGATTTTATATTAACTAAGTGGTATGTAAAGAAAATATAAAAGTGAAAAAAAGAAAAAATTAAAAGAATTTTATATTAACTAAGTGGTATGTAAAGGATTATATGATGGTAAACATGCTATGCAAGGTAGAGAAATTTTATATTAACTAAGTGGTATGTAAAGTACATTTACTACATTTTACAATATTACAAAAAAATAATTTTATATTAACTAAGTGGTATGTAAAGTCAAAAAACTACTTTTTTATTATAAACTTTAGACATATTTTATATTAACTAAGTGGTATGTAAAGGAGTCATCTTTCCAATCTTCTTTATAAATAACTTTACATTTTATATTAACTAAGTGGTATGTAAAGCAACTAATTCCATCAAATAAACTTAATACATTCATTTATTTTATATTAACTAAGTGGTATGTAAAGAAGGGTAAAAAAGTAACAAATGTACCGATAAGATTTAATTTTATATTAACTAAGTGGTATGTAAAGTTGATAAATCTTTCGCTAGCTTTCCAAAAATACACGTATTTTATATTAACTAAGTGGTATGTAAAGTTATTAGTTGTAGTTAAAGATAACGAAAAATCTTGTATTTTATATTAACTAAGTGGTATGTAAAGTAGCCAAAAACTACGAATTTGAACTAAAATACGAGGAATTTTATATTAACTAAGTGGTATGTAAAGTAAAATTTATTTAATCTTTATTAAAAATCAATCGATATTTTATATTAACTAAGTGGTATGTAAAGACAGTTTTATAGTTTCCAATTTCATAATCATATTTTCATTTTATATTAACTAAGTGGTATGTAAAGATTTTCGTCTGACAATAATACGTTTCAAGAACTTTAATTTTATATTAACTAAGTGGTATGTAAAGCAAAATAAGCATAAAAATAGACCTTTCCAAAATGTTATTTTATATTAACTAAGTGGTATGTAAAGCAAAGTATATACCTCCCTCATAAAAAGACTAAGTTTATTTTATATTAACTAAGTGGTATGTAAAGTTAAAAAATCTGAATATGTAAAAGAGATAGCAGAAAATTTTATATTAACTAAGTGGTATGTAAAGAGTCTTAACATATACAAATAAAATCCTGCACAAAACATTTTATATTAACTAAGTGGTATGTAAAGCAGATAATAAGAAAGAACTAAGTATATATAATCTAGATTTTATATTAACTAAGTGGTATGTAAAGAAATGCTTGTAATGAAGCACAAGAGATTTTATCAGTATTTTATATTAACAATGTGGTATGTAAAGTCGTTTATCATTGCTAGCCTAGCATTCGTACTGGTCAATTTTATATTAACTATGTGGACTTAAAATTAAAAATAATCAAAAAACACTTACTCAGGTAGGTGTTTTTTGATTGAAAGAAGGTGATTATAATGTAAAAATTTTACTAATATAGTATAATAATCCTATAAATTCATTATAATAAAGGGGGATATTATGGGATTATTTAGTGGAAATGAAAGTTGTTGTATATGTGGAGAAAAAGGTAAACAAAAAATATCTGATGGTGTAATATGTTCTGAATGTTTAAAAAAATATAAAGATACATTTTCTATAGTCGAACCAACAGATGTAATTAAAAAAATATCTTCTGAGGAAATAAAAAAATCAATAAGATTAACACTTGAAAATAAAAAAAGATTTGAATCTTTTAACGCAAGTAAAAAAGTAGGAATTTATTTATTAGTAGATGAAAATAAAAAACAATTAATTATATCTGATAAAATAAGCAATTTAAATAAGAATAAGAGAGTATATGACTTTAGGGATATTATTTCATTTGAACTTTTAGAAGATGATGAATCTATAATTAAAAGTGGATTAGGTGGTGCTATTGGAGGAGGTCTTTTATTTGGCGAAACAGGAGCTATAGCTGGAAGTATATTAGGAAAGAAAAAAATAAAAACTTATGTAAATAGTTTAAAGATAAAAATTACAATTAATAATATAAAGAATTCTACAAAGTATATATATTTAATTAATTCTAAAATTTCTACAAATTCAAGTTTATATAAAGAATCTTATAATTATGCCCAAGAGATTTTATCAACTTTGTCTATAATAACAAGTTTTAAGAGTATAGAAGATAAAAAAGAGTCTATATCTAGTTCTACAGCTGATGAAATATTAAAATATAAGAATTTGTTAAATATGGAAGCTATTACACAAGAAGAATTTGATGCTAAGAAAAAAGAATTGCTAAATTTATAATATATAAGCACTTACTTAAAAATAAGTAAGTGCTTATATTATGTTAAAAAAGAAAGGAGGTTAAAAATGGCAACTATACAAACATCTATCCGAATTTTCGACGGAATGACACCTGCTTTTAGGCACATGACTAATGCTATGAATATTGTATTAAGTTCATTCGAGCAATTACAAAGAACATCTAGCAATGCTATAGATGCTAATAGTATTAGAACAGCTAGAGAAGAACTAGCACGTGCAGAAGCTGGGTTTGATAGATTAGAACAACAAATAAGAGAAGCTGATGGGCAACAGCGAAGACTTAATGAGGATATAAATAAGGGTGCAAGTTCTACAGATAGATTAGTTGGAAGTGCAAAGAAGTTAGCAGCAACTTATTTAGGTATAAGAACATTAGGAGGTCTAGGAAATTTAAGCGACCAGATGACAAGTACTAATGCGAGATTGAACATGATAAATGATGGTCAACTCTCAGATGGAGGGTTAAATAAGATGATTTTCCAATCTGCTGAAAGGTCTCGTGCATCTTACTTAGACACAGCACAGATAGTCTCAAGGATAGGTATGAATGCAGGAAGTGCATTTTCTAGTACTAGAGAAATTGTAAGTTTTGCTGAACAACTCAACAAAAAGTTCATAATTGCAGGAGCTAGTACCCAAGAAATGAGTTCGGCACTTTTGCAACTTACGCAGGGATTGGGTTCTGGCGTATTAAGAGGTGAGGAACTGAATGCTGTATTTGAGTCAGCACCTAATATTATCCGCTCGATTGCCGATTATCTTGATGTCGACATAGGAAAAATAAGAGGAATGGCATCAGAGGGAATGTTAACAGCAGATATTGTAAAAAACTCATTACTTTCAGCAGCAGAGCAGACCAATGCAGAATTTGAGAAGATGCCTTATACATTAGGTCAAATCTTTACTAGTGTAAAAAATAATGCAGTTATGATATTTGGAGCTATACAGAAGAAAATTGAGGATACAGTTTCAAGCAAAGGATTTAGAACTTTCATAACTGATGTTAAAGACTCATTATACGTACTTGGAGCAGTTGGTTTTAATGTATTTAGTGGATTTGTTAATTTACTGAGTAGTCCAGCTTTTCAAAGTTTTTCAAACACAATGATTGTTGGGATAAGTTTAATTTCACAAGCACTAGGCTGGATAGTAACACAAGCATTAAACCTTGCTAATATATTTGCACAAAATTGGAGTATAATAGGTCCAATTATAGCAGGGGTTGTAGGGATTTTAGGTACTTATTTGATTGCATTAGGAAGTATATGGCTTTGGGAAACTTTATGCAAAGTATCAAAAAATGCCTTAGCAATTGCTTCTGCGATACATGCTTTAGCAGTACATGCAGAATTAACAGAAACTCAAATGGCTACAGTTGCTCAATGGGGTTTAAATGCAGCTATTTTGGCGTGTCCGATTTTTTGGATAGTTGCAGGAATAATAGCTTTAGTAGTAGCTTTATTTGTAGGAGTAGCAATATTCAATCATTTTGCAAAAACAAGTATATCTGCGATAGGTGTTGTTGCAGGAGCAATATCAGTTGCAGCTGCTTTTATAGGAAACTTATTCATTGCAACAGGGAATTTAATGATAGACATTGTAGCTTTAATATATAATACTTTAGCAGGTTTTGCAGAGTTCTTTGCTAATTTTTTAGATGACCCAATTGGCTCTGTTATAAGAGCAGTATCTGGAATGGCTAATGCTGTATTAGGTATTATAAGAAGTATCGCAAGTGCATTTGATACAGTTTTTGGCTCAAATTTGGCAGATGCAGTAAGTGGATGGCAAGATACATTACAAGGTTGGACTGACAAAGTAGCAGGAGAAGCTAAGATAAAAGTTGAACGAATGGACCCTAATAAACTGCATTTTGACAGATTTAATTATGGAAAAGCTTGGGATGCAGGATATAAATGGGGAGATAAACTAGAAACTAATATAAAAGATAAATTCGATATTAGCAAAATAGCAGAAAAGGCAAAAAAAGATTTAGGATTAGACGACCTTTGGGACAAAAAATATGGTCTTGGCGATTCAATAGGTTCAGCGGGACTAAACTCTCCACTGAACGATGCAGCAAAAGGAGCAAAGGACACAGCAGGAAACACTGCAAAAATGGCAAAGACAATGGATAAAAGTCAAGAAGACCTTAAATATCTTAGAGACATTGCAGAGCAAGAAGTAATCAATAAATTTACAGGAGTCAACATTAAAATTGACATGAACAACACAAATAACATAAGTAAAGATGCAGATGTAGATGGAATAGTTAATGTACTAACTGAAAAATTAAATGACGCTATGGTTGTATCTGCTGAGGGAATAGTTTAGGAAGGAGGTGTTTAAATGGCTTATGATTTTTATTTGGATGGAGTACAATTACCAATTACACCTGGAAAATTAGAAGTAAAGATAATAAACAAAAATAAGACAGTTGATTTAATAAATGATGGAGAAGTAAACATATTAAAGACTCCTGGTCTATCTGAAATAAGTTTTGAAGCAGAATTTACACATAATAAATTACCTTTTTATCGTGGTCAATTTAAAGATGTTCAATTCTTTTTAAGTAAACTAGAACTATTAAAAACAGATTGTAAGCCATTCCAATTTATTGTGTCTCGACAGCTTGGGAATAAAGTACTATTTAACACTAATATGAAAGTATCCCTTGAAGAATATACAATCTTAGAAGACGCCGACAATGGCTCAGATACGAAAGTTTCTATTAAATTAAAACAATATAGAGATTATTCAACTAAAAAGTTAGTTCCTGCGACACCTAAAAGTGATAGTGGGAGACCAAACGTAAAAATAGAACCTAAGAGGGTCGATTCAGTCAATGCACCAAACACTAAAACATATACAGTTAAAAGTGGTGATTCTCTTTGGTCAATTTGTCAAAAACAACTTGGAAATGGTTCTTTATATAAAAAAGTATATGAGTTAAATAAATCTATGATGGATAAAGCTAACAAGGGTAAAAAAGTGCCTAAATATACTGTTTACAAGGGGCAGGTGTTGAGGCTTGGCTGATGAATTAGTATTAGCAAATGATAGAGATATAAGGTTAGTTATTGCCCACTTAGAAGATTTCTATGAACCAGTTGTTTTGGATGGAATCACATGGGAAATAGAAAGGCGAGGAATACCAAGTAAATTAGAATTTACAATAGTTATGGATAAGATATTAGAGTTTTGTGAGGGAAATTCTGTAAGATTATATTACAAGGGTGTAGGCATATTTTATGGATATATATTTCAGAAGAAAAGAGACAAAGAAAATCATATCAAGATAGTTGCTTATGACCAGCTAAGATATTTTAAGAATAAAGATACTTATGTATATAGTAATAAAACAGCAAGTGAACTTGTAAAGATGTTGGCTAAGGATTTTAATTTAAAATACAATGTCATAGAAGATACAAAATATAAAATATCTAGAGTTGAAGAAAATAAAACACTCTTTGATATGATTTTAACTGTACTTGATGATACTCTAAGAGAGAAAAAGGAAATGTATGTACTCTATGATGATTTTGGAAGATTAACATTAAAGAATGTTGCTTCTATGAAACTTGATACGGTTATGAACAATGATGTAATTGAGGACTTTGACTACAATTCTTCTATTGATAGTGATACTTATACAAAAATTAAACTTGTGAGAGACAACGAGGAGTCAGGTAAAAGAGATGTTTATATTGCACAAGATTCTACGCATATGAGAAGTTGGGGAATACTTCAAATGTTTGATACAGTAGACAAGAACATGAGTGAAGCAGAAATAAAACAAAAATGTGATATACTTTTAAAACTATATAATAAGAAAACTAAGTCGCTAAGTTTAAAAAACGCAATTGGAGATATTAGAGTAAGAGCAGGTTGTTTAGTACCTGTTTTTTTGTCGTTAGGAGATATTGAGTTACAAAATTATATGCTAGTTGAGAAAGTTAAGCATACATTTGAAAATAACAGTCATTTTATGGACCTAACTTTGGTTGATGGAGACGAATTTGCTTCTTATTCTTCAAGTTCCTACTCAAGCGGAAATAGTAATAATAAAAATGAGAAACAAAATGGCACTGCACAAAGCACTACAAGCAAAGAAGATACTGAAATGGCTAATAAAATTAATAAACTACTTAAAGGTAAATTATCAAATACAGGAAATATATTTGTTAAGTACTCAAATGCTTATAAAGTTAATCCAGCTTTAATGGCTGCAATATCAATGCACGAATCAGCTAGAGGCACTTCAAACATTGCAAATACTAAAAATAATTTCTTCGGAATGAGAATAGATGGAAAGTATTTGAGTTTTTCTAGTACTGATGAAGGAATAAAAAGAGGTATAAGTAATTTATCAAGAAACTATATCTATCAAGGTAGAAAAACATTAGAAAGTATCAGAAATAAGTATTCTTCAAGTTCAGACAAAGAATGGGTAAAATGTGTGAGTGCATTTTATAAACAAATAACAGGGAGTAATTACGATAATTCAAGTGGTACAGGAATTGGAAGTGATGAAGAAGCAGAAAAGAATTTAAAAGATACAACTTATCAAGTTCAAAATAATAGCACTGATAATACATCAACAAACAATAATAGTAAAGTAAGTAAAGTTATTCAAGAAGCAAAAAATCAGCTTGGCAAGCCATATGCTTGGGGTGGTAATGGTCCTAAAAGTTTTGATTGTAGTGGACTTATGATTTGGGCATTTAAGAGAGGTGCAGGAATAAATCTACCTAGAGTTTCAGCAGACCAATCAAAAGATAGTAGAGGAAAACTATTATGCAACATAAATGATGTAAAAGCTGGGGATTTAGTATTCTTTGCATACAATCAAGGAAAAGGAAAAGTACATCATGTTGGACTATGTATAGGAAATGACCAGTTCATACATTCACCAAAGACTGGTGATGTAGTCAAAATAAGTAGTTTAAGTGGTAGACAAAATAAGAATCATGATTTTGCAAGAGCTAGAAGATTCTTTTAAGTGAGGTGATAAAATGTCACAGGAATTATTGCAAATAATTAAAAAGGCAGCAATGGATGCAGTAGAAACAAGTAATCCAATGCAAATTGTATTTGGAACAATAGAAAGTGTAAGTCCTTTAAAAATTAAAATAGAACAAAAATTATCTATTGGTGAATTTTTTTTAATACAAACAGATACATTTAAAAGATATACAGATAAAAAGATAGGAGATAAATTAGTTTTAATTCGTATGCAAGGAGGACAACAGTATTTAATTTTAGATAGGATGTGATGAAGTGATACCAACAGACACTATTGACTATGATATAGAAGATGTATCAATTATAAACTTTGATGTAAGAGAAGAACCAAGTAAGACCTTTAAATTAAATATAGAAAAAAATAAAGTAGATGGTATTTGTGATGATGTGGAAGCATTAAAACAGACCATCTTTTTGATTTTAAATACTGAAAGATATGAGCACTTTATTTATTCTTGGAATTATGGGGTCGAGTTGAACGACCTTATTGGAGAACCTGTCTCATATGTAATACCCGAGTTAGAGAGAAGGATAACAGAAGCATTAGTGCAGGATGATAGAATTGAAAATGTAGATAATTTTGAGTTTGAAAATATAAAGGGTAAAGTACATTGTAAGTTCATAGTTCACAGTAAATATGGAAATATAAAAGCAGAGAAGGTGGTGAGTGTATAATTGTTTGAGTTAATGACTTTTGAAAATATAATTAAAAGAATGTTAGATAGTGTACCAAATACACTAGATAAGAGAGAAGGTTCTATAATATATAATGCCTTGGCACCAGTGGCTATCGAATTGACAGAAGCTTATATAGCAATGGATGAAATGCTAGACCAAACATTTGTAGATACTGCTAGTTACTATTATTTAGAGAAAAGATGTAAGGAAAGAGGAATTACACCACTTGAAGCTACTAATACAATTGCAAAAGGAGTCTTTAATATAGATATTCCTCTTGATTCAAGATTCAATCTAGGAGAATACAATTATATTGCAACTGAAAGGATTAGCGAAGGTATATATAAGATGAAATGTGAAACTGCTGGACCTATCTTTGAACTTGGTAAGTTGATTCCAATTGAATATGTAGACAAATTAGAAACAGCAGAATTGACAGAAATATTGATAAATGGAGAAGAGGAAGAATCAGAGGACAGTTTAAGACAAAGATACTATGATAGTTTAAATTCACAAAGTTTCGGTGGGAATATACAAAACTATAAGGATGAAGTTAATAAATTGCCTGACGTTGGGGGAGTTAAAGTTTATCCAGTTTGGGACGGTGGAGGAACTGTTAAGTTAGTAATAATTAACTCTAACTTCAAAGTACCATCTGCTGACTTAGTTAATTTAGTACAAGAAGAAATTGACCCTATACAAAATCAAGGAGAAGGTATTGGATTAGCACCTATAGGACATAAAGTTACTGTTACAGGAGTCGTGAGTACAACTATAAACATATCAGCAGAGATAACATATAAAAGTGGCTATACTTGGGAGAATATAAAGACTATAGCAGAAGAAACAATTGACGATTATTTAAATGAACTTAATATGAGCTGGGAAGATGAAGAAAACTTAATAGTTCGTATAGCTCAGATAGAAACTCGTTTGCTAAGTATTGATGGAGTATTAGACATTGCAAACACAATGATAAATGATGTCAAATCTAATCTAACAATAGATAGTAATAGCATAGTAGTAAGAGGTGAAGTAGTTGGATAAAGAGATAAATCTAATAAGTTACTTACCGCAGATTTTACAAGATAAAGAAGAATATATAAAAGCATTTAATGCAGATAACAAAGAAATAAAGATACTACATGATAAATTAGATGATGTCTTAAATGACCAGTTCTTAGAAGATTTGACCATAACTGGTATAAAAAGATGGGAAAAAATAATGTCTATAGTTCCTAAATCAAATGAGAGCCTAGAGGATAGAAGGTTTAGGATTTTTAGTAAATATATAAGTAAATTACCTTACTCAGAACTATTTTTAAGAAACTGGCTAGATAGTATAGTTGGAGAAGGAAACTATGAATTAACTATAAATAATGCTACTTATAATATACATCTTGAAAGTGATGCGAGAAATCAAGATTGGTTTAATGAGGTTCATTCTTTTGTAAGCAGCATCAAACCTTGCAACATGAGTTTTGACTACACTAGAATACTTATAAGTAAAGATAATTATATGAATTTTGGAATAACCACTTTAATGGGTCAAGAGATAACAATATATCCTTGGAGTCCACCAAACATAGAAACGTATGGAGAAATTGATATATTAACAGGAAATGGAGTTGGATACCAAGAAATAACAATATTTTAGGAGGTGATATATTGGCTATAGATAAAAGTTATTACACTATAATTACAAATGTAGGAAAGGCAAAGATAGCAAATGCAAGTGTTACAGGTAACAAAGTAGGGTTTGTAAAAATTCAACTTGGAGATGGTGGAGGAAGTGAGTATACTCCTACTGAAAGTCAGACAAAACTTAAAAATGTGGTATGGGAAGGCAACATCGGAAATACAACCACAGATGAAACTGCGCCAAACTGCATAATATTAGAGAGTTTAATACCATCAAGTGTAGGTGGGTTTATGATAAGAGAAATAGGATATTTAGATGATGAAAATAATCTAATTGCAATCTCTAAATATAAAGAATGTTATAAACCTTCTATAGAACAAGGAGCAGTTGTTGATATGAAGGTTAAAACTGTGCTTATTGTATCTAATGTAAATAATATAGAACTTAAAATTGACCCTACAATAATTTTTGCTACGCTCAAAGATATACAGGATTTAGATGCTAAAATAAGCAATGTAAACACTAAAATAGATACAACTAAAACAGAGTTAACAAGCAACATAGAAACTACTAAGGCGGAGATTAACACTAGAATTGACACAGAAAATGAGAAACAAAATATAAAGATTGACAGTATCGTTGCAGGGGGAGTTAATGTATCTCATACACATATCATAGAAACAGATGATTGGGTTTTAAATAGTGAAACTAGCATGTATGAAGTAACTATAAATCATCCTTTATTGACTAAAAGAATACTAATAGCTTTATATGATGAAATTGGAGAAGCACTTACACCAAATGCTAGAGCTATTGATGATAATAGTATTCTTGTTAGGAATGAAGAAAATATTAAGATGTATGTGTATTTGATAAATGGAAATGCACAAACTAGTTTAATTAATGCGACTGTTGATGATAATAGAGTGAGTGAAATGACTACTTATTCATCAAAAAAGATTGAGGATAGATTCGTTAATTTAGAAGAAAAATTGAATGGAAATTTATCTACTATTGCAACGAGTGTAAATGAGTTGATAACTTATTGTTAGAGAGGAGAGTGAAAAATGGCTACAGAATGGAATTTTAATTTTAAAGCAGAACCACAACCTATTACTTTAAAACCAGGTAGATATAAACTTGAATGCTGGGGTGCTAGTGGCGGAGAAACGCATAGTGCTGCGTCTCATTCGGGCGGAGGATACTCTGTTGGTGAACTTATACTAAGAAAAGAGACTCTTTTATATGTTTATGTTGGTCAACTAGGTTTAGATACTTCTTCTACTGACTATGTATTTAATGGAGGTGGTTATGGTGTTAGTACTGGAGGAGGAGCTACTGATATAAGACTTGTTGGAGGAGCGTGGGACAGTGAACAAGGTTTATTTTCACGTATAATTGTAGCAGGAGGAGGTGGTGGTGGTCATGCAGGTTTTGGAGGCGGTAATGGAGGTGGATTAAAAGGAGAAAATAGTATTACTTCTGATGGAAGTGCTGTTGGAGCAACTCAATATGATGGAGGTAGAGGTTTAGAAAATGATGGCAAAAATGATGGCTTCTTTGGAAAAGGTGGTTGTTCTTCTAATCATGCAGGAGGCGGTGGTGGATGGTTTGGTGGTTCAGGTTGCTACTATTCTCACTGCAATGGCGGAGGAGGTAGTGGATATGTTCTAACTAAAAACAGTTATAAACCTACTGGATATACACCAACTTCTGAATATTGGCTAGAAAATGCTAGTACAACGGCAGGTAAAACATCAGCGGGTAATAGTGGAGTCAATGGTAAAGCCAAAATAACATTACTCCAAACATTACCTTTTTTAACTGTATTAGCTTATAACTCAACTACTGCAACGTTTAAAGCAGACCACACAGACCCTACACTATTAACTAAAATAGAATATTTTATAGATGATGTATTAAAAGAAACTATAACAGAAGATTTAACAACAGAGAAAACAATTAACTATACGTTAGAAGATAATACACTGCACACACTTAAAATAGTCGTTACAGACAGTGCAAATGCTACAGTAGAAAAAGTATTAAGTATAAGTAAGAATATAATGCCATTGCCTGAAGAAAATGTGAATTTGAATGATATATCTACAAAACTAGTTGAAGTTAATACAGGATTTAAGGTTGGTAAAACAAGTATTATAAATACTTTAGCATTAAAGAATATAGAAGCAAATTTAAATAATACACTTGTTGAGTTGTCAGAAAAAATAAAGACTTCTTTTGACAGTTCAGACGCTAGTGTTGAGGAGTTGCAAAATAGGATAACAGAGTTAAATAATCAGTTAAGTCAAAGGATTAAATGGGCAACTGGTACTTATACTCCGCCTGATGGTTCTCAAAACCTTTTAACTGTTCCGACTAATTTAAACTTTGTACCAAAAACTATTATAATTAGGTATATTTCTTTTAGAGATGGTTCTCAACCTTTTAAGTATCTTAGTGCTTATCCTTGTATGAGTGGTAGAAATCAAAATCTTAGATATGATAATGGTTCATATACTCGTATTGTTGGTACTGCTAATATTAGAGATATTACTGCTGATAGGTTTAATATTGAAATGAGTACAAGTGATTTAAATGCTGGAATTAAATTTCCTATTAGTTTTTATACTAACACTTTTAGATGGTATGCTTTAGACATAGAATTTTTAGATAATTAATAAAATGAGGTGATGATATGAATAGAGGAAATAGAATAATTTACGACCAAACAGGTAAAGTGTGGTTTCAAACAGGTGAAGCGACAGGAGATATATTAGAACATGATGTAATAACAGAACTACATTGCTTAGATGTTGAGTATGGAAGTATAAACTATAGTAAACAGTATATAGAGTCTATAAATCCAGCTACAAAAGAACCAGTTTTGAAAGATATAGAAATTGTTTTGACAGATGAACAAAAGAGATTACAAGCATTAGAAGAAGAACTAAGTATGTTAAAAGAAGAAAATAAAAATAGAGATAGTGAGATAGTAAACACAGCATTTGAAGTAGTAAATATGAAATTAAATAATAATATCTAGGAGGAATTAATATGTATAACTTATTAAAATTAATGATAGAACAAAAGAATTATAGCACTAAGGAGGATTTACAACATAAGATTGATGTATTCTATGCAGTAAACAGGATTTCAGAAGAACAATATTTAGAGTTAACAGCTTTATTAAATAAAGAAGAAACACCAGTAGAACCAACAGTATAGGAGGTTCTTTTTTTATTGGAAAGAGGTGATTTAATTGACTTTCAAAGAGTTAGTTAATAAAGTTAGAAATCTTGTATTGGAGGCAAAGAATGTAACTATAGAAGATACAGAGAATAATTTTACAAGTAATAATGTAGAAGATGCTTTAAAAGAGGTTTTTCAAAGTGGAGTTAATGCCAAAAATAATGTAGTAACAGCATTAGCTTCAAAAGGTGCAGATGTTACTACAAGTGACACATGGGAAGATATAAAGAATAAAATTGATAATGCTGCAGGAAGATTAGACTTAAATTTAATAACAACAAATTTAGGGACATATGACTTAGTTTCTAATGGAGAATTTGATTTTTCAAAAGATACAACAGATGAAATTAGACGGATATTTGAAAATGAAGGAAATACTTATATTTTATATAGTAAGCAGATTATTAAATTAGATGAAGACTTTAAAGTTATATATAAAATAGAAAGTACTGATTTAGAATCTGAACTATCTAACTATTTCATATATGTTGATGACTATTTATATGTATATTCTACTCGTTATGTATATAAAATAAATAAAAATACAGGGATTGTAGAAGCAACAATGAATTGCTTAGGCGTAGGTACTGACTGTGATGTATGTAAAGATGAAAATATTCTATATAACAATCGTGGTTCAGAGATTGTTGCAATAGATGCAAATACAATGTTGTTATCTCATAAAAGAGATTTTTCCTCAGCTATTTATGCAGATGGCGACCCGAAAGGCTTGGTTGTATTTGGTGGCTATTTATATAATCTTGCTTATTCAGAAATTAACACACTTAGACTTTATAGAATAAATAAAGACCTTGCAGGTATAAGTACTATGCTTACTTTACCATCTGGATTATGGCACACTCGTAGACTTATGGTTTTAAATGATTATTTGTATATAACAAATAGCAAAGATACATCTACTAATTTTACAGTTGCTGCATATGATTACTCTATTAGTCCTGTATATTCATATACTACATCGCAAAAACGCATTTATGAAATAGATAGCGATGGAGAGCATGTGTATGTATATTGTGAATTTGGGGAAAGTACAAGTGGTAAAGAAGCAACTGGTAGTATATTAAAATTTAATAAAGACTTAACTTTTATACAAGAATATATAGTAAAACAAGATAGCAAACCTAACAACGCAAATCCTAATTTTCAAAAAGTAGGGAACAAAATTATTGCAGTAAGAAAAGATAAAAAAACTATGGAAACACTTATAAATTACAAAGGCATATATTTGCCAAAAGAAGGAGAGGCGTTTTAATATGATTTATTTAGGAAATTTAATGGATACAGAGGAACAAAATATAAAATATGCTGGTATGATACACTATAAACCAACTTTACTATCAGATGAAGATTTAAAGCAAGGCATTTTGGTAGAGAGTTTACCAATTCAAAAATACGCAGAGAATAAAGAGGCAAAGTTATTTATAAATATAGATACTAAAGAAGTTTTCTATAGATATACAGATATTAAAAGTAGTATAGAAGATAAAGTAAATTCTACAGAACAAACAATAGCAGATTTAACATTTCAATTAATGAATAATGGGGTGATATAGTATGAACTGGTATAAGATAATAACAGACTTCTACAGAAATGGGAACTGGACTAAAGAGCAAGTTAAAATGGCAGTTGCAAAGAATAAGATAACATCAATAGAATATAAAGAAATTGTAGGAGAGGACTATATAGCATAGTCTTTTTTTATACAAAAATAAGGAGGTTTTCATGAATGAAGAACTTTTCAAAGACCATTTGAAACGACACGAAGTAACAATAAATAAACATAATGATGAAATAGATGAATTGAAAGTAGCGAATATAGAGTCTAAAGCAGAGTTAAAGGCACTATGTGAGAACTTAAACTCACTTACAAGTATGCTAAAGTGGCTAATTGGAACAATGATTACAACACTTGTTGGCTTCTTTATATTTGCAATACAGAGAGGAATATTTTAAATTAGGAGGATAAGATATGGATAATTTAATAAGTTTCATACCCGAGCAGTTACTAATTTTAGTAGCTGCTCTTTATGTTATAGGAGCAGGTTGTAAGAAGTATAAACAGTTAGATAACAAGTATATTCCAGTAGTGTTATTGATACTTGGGATAGGTTTCTCAGTATGGATGTTAGGATTAAATGCTGATGCAGTCTTACAAGGTGTAATTTGTTGGGGTATATCAATAGGTATAAATCAAACTTACAAACAGTTGAAGGAGGAAAATAAACAATGAAAATAGCAATAGTGCCAGGACATACATTAAGTGGAAAAGGAACAGGAGCAACTGGCTATATAGATGAAGGAAAAGAAAACAGAATACTAACTGATTTAATTGTTAAGTGGTTGAAACAAGGTGGAGCTACTGTATATTCCGGAAAAGTAGATAAATCGAATAATTATCTATCTGAACAATGTCAAATAGCAAATAAACAAGTTGTAGATTTAGCAGTACAAGTTCATTTTAATGCGAACAGTGCAACCTTAAATCCAATGGGTACAGAAACAATATATAAAACTAATAATGGCAAAGTGTATGCAAATAGAGTAAATGATAAATTAGCAACAGTATTTAAAAATAGAGGTGCAAAATCAGATGTAAGAGGTCTTTATTGGCTTAGCCATACAAAAGCACCAGCAATATTAATTGAAACTTGTTTTGTAGATAGTAAGGCTGATACAGATTATTATATTAAATACAAAAATACAGTAGCGAGATTAATTGCAGAAGGTATATTAAATAAAAATATAAATAGTGAGGATAAAATCATGTATAAATATACAATCGTTTATGATGGAGAAGTTGACAAAATCCCTGCAACCGTAGTTGGTTGGGGGTATAATGATGGAAAAATATTAATATGTGATATAAAAGATTATGTACCAGGTCAGACTGAGAACTTATATGTTGTAGGTGGAGGAGCATGTAATAAGATAAGTTCTATAACTAAAGAAAGATACACTATGATAAAAGGAAATGATAGATTTGATACACTTTATAAGGCGTTAGATTTTATTAATAGATAGATTAGAAGGTAACAACTAGAATTAGTTGTTACCCTCTAATTCCTAATCCCTAATAAAAAATAATTTATTATATAATAATATTAAAGTTTGTTTCTAAGGTTAATATTATGTGCTACAATTCAATTGGGTAAATATTATTTGAATGAGGTGTGGGGATGAAAACTTTAAGTAAAAAAGCAGTTATTTTATCACTTTCATTGGTAGTTGTATCACCTTTGATACATAAGATAAATGCAGAAGATATTGAGAAAAATAGGGAAGTTAGATATGAAACAAGGAAAGCTAATAACTTAGAAAATATGACAATGGAAGAAGCCTTTCCAGATGAAAATTTTAGAAAAGTAATTTGTTATAAACTAAGTATTTTAGATGATGGAAATCCAATTGGAATTTCACAAAAAGCGATTATAGAATCTACAAAAGATTTAACCTTAGGGAGCAAATCAATAAAAAATTTATCTGGAATTAATTATTTTATTGGATTAGAAAATTTTAGTTGTAGAGGAAATAATTTAACGAGTTTAGATTTAAGTAGCAACATAAATTTAAAAGAATTGTATTGTAACGAAAATCAATTAACAAGTCTAGATTTAAGTAATAATAAAGAGTTAACAACAGTACATTGTGGAGAAAATAATCTAACAAACTTAGTTATAGAAAATTCTAAATTAGACGAATTGAACTGTAGAAAAAATAATTTAAAGAGTTTAGATATAACTAAAGCAACTAATTTGACAACTCTTTTATGTTTTGAAAATGAATTGACTAGTTTGAACTTATCTAAGAATCAGAAATTAAAAATTTTGAAATGTGATTATAATAATTTAAATGATTTAGATATATCTACAAATTTAGAATTACAGGATTTAAACTGTTCTTTTAATCAATTAGAAAATATAAATTTAGATAATAATAAAGAACTTGTTAAGTTAATTTGTCACAACAATAAATTGCAAAATTTAAATTTAAAAAGCCATGAAAAACTTGTAAAACTATATTGTAATCAAGAACAATTAAGTACTTTAAATGTGGAAAATTGTATTAATTTGGAAGATTTAACTTGTAGTAGAAGTAATCTGAAGAATTTGGATATAAGTAGCAATAAGAATTTAAAATATCTAGAGTGTGCAGCAAACAAGTTAACAAATTTGAATATAGAGAATAATATAGAACTTTTAGAATTATACTGTTATGGCAATGAAATAAAAGCTTTAGATATAAGTAAAAATATTGACTTAGAAAATTTAACTTGTTATAAAAATAAATTAGATAGTTTAAATACAAGTAAAAATAAAAATCTTAAATACTTATATTGTTCACAAAATGAATTAACTAGCTTGGATGTAACAAAAAATACAGAACTTGTAAGTCTATATTGTGGGGAAAATAGATTAACCAGCTTAGATGTAAGCCAAAACACAAAATTAAAAGAATTAGATTGGTCAAATCAAAAAAATTAACATCAACAGGAGGTTCGTCAGGAAGTGGAGGAGGCTCATCATCTACAAATGAAGAGTCTTCTAAACCTACTTCAACAACTTTTAAGGAAAAAATAACAGGTGCAGACAGAAATGAAACATCAGTGAAAATAAGTCAAAAAGGATGGAATAAAGCTAATAATATAGTGTTAATAAATGACTCTAGCATATCGGATGCTTTATCAGCAACACCATTTGCTAAGTCTAAAGATGCACCAATATTACTTACTAAAAATAAACAATTATATATTTGATTTAAAAATGTAATAAAATAAGCTGACATAGATTAATTAAAATATAAAAAGCTTTAAGTTTGGCTAAGTTCTAAATTTTACAAAAACCTCCAAATCAGTATATTTTTATTCTATATCAATTTGGAGGTTTTTTACCTATTTTAATTTCATTCATCCATATCTATATCATCCATATCAAGTTCATTATTTATAGGCAAAAGATCAGTTGCAACTTCGTCCATAGAAAGGTTTTGTATTTTATTTACATCTACTTCTTCTGGTGCTAACTTTGGAATACTTTTATCTAATTTTTCTATTTCAATATCCACTCTTTCTTTTATATCTTCAGCTATTCTTTTTATAAAATCTCTCTTTAAAGCAGGTGACCATTCTGCATTAATAATAGACTCTTGATAACTTTGTACTATTATTGGGATTATAATTTTTATAATTAAAATAGAAATTGCAGCATTAAGTTTTTCTAAATTGCCAAGTCGTTTGAAGTCTCCAGTATAATAGTTTTGGTCAAATCTAATAGTTCCTGTAAGCTGAATTTCTAAAACTAATGAATGAAAAATACCTCCAATAGAATAAGTTACTTTATTTTTTAAGAGTTTCAAATTATTATTTAATAAAAAAGCAAGAGTACCTAATATTTTTGTTATTCGATCTCCTTCACCAGTAAGTGTATTTCCTAAATCCTTAGTACTTCCTCGATACCTTTTTAACGAGGTTAAATAAAGACTTTTTCCTGAATCTAAAGGAGACTTTGGGGATTTATCAAGAAAAGATTTAAACATCCAATATAATAAATCTTCACCAATATCAGGTCTTTGGTTTTGAAGTTCACCCCATGTATCCTTATTGAAATATTGTTTTAGTAGTTTTTGAGAAGTTTGATGTCCTCTAAAAGCATTTATATATACATCATTATTAAACTCATATATTAAAACATCTATATCAGTTAAAGAGTGTTGCTCAGTACTAACAGGTGATAACTTAAAAAAAATGCATTTAATCTCTTTATCTAATATGCTTAAAACAGTAACATTATCTTTATCAAAATCTAAAATCTTAGAAAAATTTATAGAGTAGTTATCTGAAATTTGTCTATTTGGTGTATCAAGAATTCTTTCAGCTATTTGTTCAATAGTAAGTTTATTGTTTAAAGTCCAACAAGAAAATGAAACCAGTATATTCACCCCCCTTTATTGATTTGTTTTTATCTTATGAGGTTTATAAGAAACATCATAAAATAGTTTGATTATGTAGATTAATACAAATCTGCATATTATGTTGTTTGATTTAGGCTTTATAGCCACATCTATAAAACATTCATCATAAGCATTTATTGTTAGGTTAGTGATTAGATTTATTCTGGTAAATGTTTCACCTAAGTATTTGTCTAATTTTGACTCAGGAAGAGCATCAAATATGTTTACAATAAATAAACCAAGAGTATTATTATCTGTAAATTGAGTAGTATTCCAAAATCTGTCATCAACTGTAAGATCTATCCATGAAGGATAGGACAGTTCTATATTTATGCCTCCAAGCCATTTACAAAGCAAATATCCTAACTTATTAGAATAGTCTAAATTAATATGTAAATAAAATATCTTTGGTACATGGCTAATAGATGTTGCAAGAGGTAATTCGGTCGAATCTGATTTTAAGTTAGAGTTTCTTAAAACAATTTCAATCTTAGGAAAGCTAAATAATAAATAAATAATAAAGTTAGATAGTGCAATTAGTATGGTAGAATTAACTGTATGCTTTAAATCATTATCCATTATGTATTTAGAAATTCTAGAACCATAACCACCAAATATATTTAGTATAGGAAGTACATCAAATCCAGTAACTGCTAAAATTATAATTAAGAGAGAGCTACCTATAATAGTAGATAAAAATGAAGAATTTCTTAAAAATTTTGAAATCATGTTTTATCTTCTGGAAAAGCAGTCCATAAATAGTACTCTTAAGTTTTCAAGTGTGTCATGTTCTTCGACAAACAAAACACCATTATTAAAAAATCGAGTATCTACATTAAATGGAGGAGTAGGAATCATGTGAGATATAACAATTGACTGTATGTCAATGCATTCGTCTAACATTAACCACTCTAAATTATTTATTAAGGCCTCTTTTAATTGTAATTTATTTTCACTATCAAAGGTCATATTTATTTTAGTAATAATATTTTTGATTTTATCAGTTTGGTTTGAGTCTATAAATTCTGAAAAAACTATAGGTCCTAAATGTAAACTATTGGTGATAGAGTAGCTGATTATGTCTATAAATCTATTAGAAGTTATAGTCCACTGTCTTAAATTCAAACCAATAACATTTCTAAGAACATCAGTATAAGACATTCTATTATAGTCATACTTTATACCCACAATGTTATCTGTAAATTTAAATATATTATTATTACCAAATATATTGGTTACTTCTGCTAGTGTATTTTGATCTAATATTTCTAATAACTTATACTGACCCATATAATCACCTCTTTCCTTGAGTATTATTATTAGCTAATACTTACTAATAAATACTTATTCTTATAATAAATTATAACATTTTATATATATTTTATATATATTTTTTATATATTTTAAATGCTAATAATTAAATTGTTTTTTAGATAAAAGTATAGGAATAATATAAATAAGACAATGGTGGCAAAAGCTAACTTGCCACCATCTTGCCACCGAAAATAAAGAATAGAATAAATTTAAATTAAGCATAATAAAACATAAACAACAAAACTTACCTTAATAAAGCATTGCAATACCAACACTTGTAAAAAATAACAACAATAAACAAATAACCTAGAATAATATTACAACTTAAGTAAGATATATGTTGTTAATAAAATTGAGATAGAATATGTGGAGGAGTTTTATGCTTGTAATTATTTTTTTATGCATAGGAGGTTTTTTAGCTGCTTTTGTAGACTCTATAGCAGGAGGGGGCGGACTCATAAGTATGCCTGTTCTTATGGCGATTGGAGTGCCAGTGCATCTTGCTATTGGTACAAATAAATTTGCTGCATCAGCAGGCTGTATAAGTAGTGCTTATAGATACTCAAAATCTGGTAAAACTAATAATGAACTTTTAAAGAAATTAGTACCATTTACTATTATTGGTAGTATTTTAGGTGTAAGATGTGTACTATCAATAAGTGAAGATATATTAAATGTTTTAGTTGTAATAATGATTTTAATAGTGGCTATTTACACTTTTATTTCTAAAAACTTAGGTCAAGAAGATAATTTTGAAGGTATTAATAAGAAAAATCTAAGATTAGGTATGATTATGGCTCTTATAATGGGTTTTTATGATGGTTTTTTTGGACCTGGTACAGGTACTTTTTTAACTTTTGGATTTATAAAAATATATGGATATGATTTTTTACATGCTTCTGCAAATACAAAAATATTAAACTTAACAAGTAACATAACATCATTATTATTGTTTATGATAAATGGTCAAGTATACTACAAAATTGCTATAGTGTTTGCATTAGTAATGATAATAGGTGCTTATGTGGGTGCTAAAGTTGCTATAAAAAAAGGTTCAAAGATGATAAAACCAATATTTTTAGTAATGGCATTGTTTATGGTCACAAAATTAGTGTATCAAACATTATTTTAATTGATTAACTTTTAAATTTTATAAGTAGTTGTGGTTTTCTTATATTAAAATATATCAAATGACTTTTAAAAGTTCTAATTATCTTCTAATACAGTTCATATGTAATACACATATAAATTGTAATATTATATATAGAAAGATTATATATCAAAAAAATATAATTTTAATTTTATTTATATGAAATATATAATAATTTGTAGGAGGAGTTGTTTATGAATATATCAAGAAGAGCTATGAAGATAATCGAATTGGCACAAAAAATCGCTAATAAAAAAGGTGTAACAGTACAAGAAGCTTGGAATGATGCAATGATAGAATACAAAGCAAAATATGAATATGTTGCATAATCATATGCATTATATTTTAAATATAGGAAATATATAAAATATAAGGGTCTAGAGTTAACTTCTAGGCTCTTTTATTTTTTGAAGTTAAGATATTTGAATAGACATAAAATGTAAGTAAAATCAACTTATTTACAGAAAATAAAAACTTTATTTGATAATTTAAAATAAGTATTTAGAAAAAATTCTAAATAGATATTGAAATATAATAATACCTATGCTATATTCTAATTAGATGAAATTCTAAATAGAGAGGTGATGGTGTTGGGTTTTCCAGAAACGTTTAAAGCTCTTTCAGACCCTGTAAGAAGAGAAATATTACTTATGTTAAGGGGGAATAAAATGTCAGCAGGAGAAATTAGTGAAAAATTTAATATGACAAATGCCACAATTTCTTATCATCTATCTCAATTAAAAAAGGCAGGACTCATATTTGAGACAAAGTATAAAAATTTTATTTTCTATGAAATAAACATTTCGGTTTTTGAAGAGGTTATGCTTTGGTTTTCACAATTTATGGAGAAGGGAGAAAAAGATAATGAAAAAAGCGATAAATAAACAATTTATTTTATCTACATTAATATGTTTTATACCATTTATTGTATCAATATATTTTTACAATAGACTACCAAATGAAGTTGCAATTCATTTTGATACTTATGGAAATCCAGATAATTATGCTCCAAAATTTATAGCATCTTTTGGGGTACCATTATTAATGCTATGTGTTCATTTGTATACATGGTTTAGACTTGAAAATGAACCTAAAAAGGCTAATTTTTCAAATGTCATGCAAAATTTATCAAAATGGGGAGTCGCTATACTTGCAGTCATCTTACAAATAATGATGGTTTTGTATTCAACAGGAATTAGTTTGGAGTTTAATTTTTATACAGGATTGATTTTGGGGATAGTAGTTATTTTATTTGGAAATTATCTTCCTAAATGTAAGAAAAATTATTCTATGGGAATAATTTCACCATGGACTCTTAATGATGAAGACAATTGGAATAAGACACATCGTTTAGCTGGATGGATTTGGATTATTGGTGGGATATTGTTAATTATTAATGCTTTTATTAACATACCTTTTTATAATATGTTTGTAATTTTTGTAATTGTAATACTACCATTTATATATTCTTATTTGATATACAGAGTTTCAATGAAAAATAACTAATACAATCAATAATCATCATAATATTTAAATGAATGCAATACTTTTCAGAGCTAAAATATATAATTTAAAATGTACTAAGATGTTTGTTTTAGCTCTGAAAAAATATTATTTAATGAAATTAATATGGTATATTGAAAATTTTAAGAAATTATATTAATTAATCTATTGAATATAATTTAAAAATTTGAATTTAATGTTGAAAGCATAAGTATAGTGTGCTACTATTATAAAAAATTATTTATAAATATAGGAGGTAGAAGATGAATACTAAAGAAATGAAGGAATATAGAAAGTTTTACAATAAAAAATTAAGTGATACAGATGAATTTTTCAGAGTATTTGGAAGTCTTGATGATAAGGCTTATTCAGAAGGAGCTATAAGCAAAAAAAATAAAGAATTAATGGGATTAGCTATTTCTATTTTGAGTAGATGTGATGAATGTATTTGTTATCATATTGAGGGTTGTATTAATTCTGGCACGAGTAATGATGAAATTATAGAAGCAATAAAAATAGGTGTAATTGGTGGTGGGTCTCTTACATATCCAAACGCAAGATTCGCAATAAAGGTTCTAGAAGAGTTTAATGTATAATTTTAGTATCAATAATTTATTTATATTAGTAGCATTTAGTTGTTTAAAATTGTGCTAAATTTTATTCTTATAATATATATTTTTATTGATTTTTTATAATTGTATACAAAAATTTAAAAATGATTTTAAAATTTAGAGTATTTTTTTATTACAGATTATATTGAGAATTATATAGTGCTGCTATTAAATATACGATACTTTTTATTGTTTTGAATAAATTGAATATTGGGATAATTATATTTACATATTTATGTTTCATATAGTAATATATTTTTTATAAGTCATATAAGTCATATAAGTCATATAAGTCTTAATAAAAAGTTTTTGAAAGTACAATAAATAAAATTTTGTTCATTGTATTTTATTATCAAATTTACTACAAATTAAATTGTCTATTTTTATTTATAGAGTAGAATAAACTGTTTTTGTTAGGAATTTTGAAAATAGAATCAGACTAAAAAAATAAAGGAACTAATTTGTCTAACGTTTATTGGTGAAAAATAAATATATAGAAGTTATAATAAGTATATAAAAGTGTATGAGAGGTGTTATATGTTTGGTAAACAAAAAGAAAGTGTTAGATTTCTAGACTTTAATGATGTAGCAGAAAAATTTGGAGAGAAAAAGGCTGTTGCAATTTTTGATGCTATAGCTGGAAAAAAATCTAAAGAACATATTATCAAAGATATAGAAAAATTAGTAAAAAATGAAGTTTAGACATTTATAAGGTATATTGAGCTTGAGGGTAGCTCTTTATACCTTCTTTTTTATTATTTGAGGTATTCTAATGTTTAATTTATTATAGAGATAATGTATTTAAATGCTTTTATATACATAACATAGAGCATTTAATAAACAGTGTTTAGATTTAGATGTGTGAATTTAGTTAATATCTTATTAAATAATATAATTGAAAATTTATTAAGATTTTTAGTTTGAATTTCTATAACTAAGTTTTAGCAATTTCATTTTCTATTTAAATAAAAAACTTATTGTTATAGATTAATATTTATATAGCGATAAGTCTTTGTAGTTTAAAATTGTAATTAATTTTAAAGAAATTATGCTTTAACCGTAAACAATATATAGAAATACTTTATATAGCATATAACTAAAAATTAAATATTTATTGTAGTTTATTTTTTAGTGTATCGAGATTGAGTTTAGGATCTTTATTATCTTTATTAAAGTATAACGCTTTATTTAAATATTGTTGAGCTTCATCAAATTTTTTATGAAACATGAGTATAACACCTTTTAAGTTATATACATTGCTTGCATTTTTTTTATAGTCCGCGTCCTTTTTATCTAGATACTTTAAAGATTTATTAATTGAATTCAAAGCATTGTATGTTGCATCTGGATAATCAGGGTATCCATCGAAACGCATGTAATTACACGCTTGTGCATAATAAAGGTCTGAATCAGTAGGATTAATAGTAATAGCTTTTTTTAGTATGACTTCGACTTCTTTAAATATTTTCAGCCCATGATCATCAAGTTTAAGTTGAGCAAAATCCATACTATTAATTCCAAATTCTTTTTTAAAATCTTCATATAACAAGAGTTTATACTTATTATTTTCAACTACAAAATATCTATTTACCTTTAAAGATTCATCTTTTTTATAAAGAAGATTTTTTATATTAAAAGATTCTTCTAATTTAACAACATTTTTATATTCTTTTCCACCATAGTTATATGTTTTTATAGTTTTTTCTTTACCTATTTTATAGTTAATTATTCTTTTTGTTTCAATTAAAATATCTTGAAATTCTTCAAGATTTTCTAGACTAATTTTTTTCTTGCTATCTTTACTTAATAAACTATATGCTGTTTCATAGTCACCAGAGTTCACTCTATCAATATATTGTTTTGCTACTTCACTAGCACTTTCTTTTGGGGAACATCCTACTACTGATATTACAATTGATAATGTTAAGAGTAAAGTTATGCCTTTAGTAATATTCATAATGCAATCACCTATAATTAAATTTTATTAATTATATTTTAGCATCAAACATTGAATAAGTCATTAGCTTTAAAGTACATAAAGTGAATAGTTTAGTAAAATTAAAAACCTAACTCTGATAGCCAACTCATCAGTTTATTTTCTCGGTATTTTGAATCATGATTATTAAATTTACCTAATTTAATTTTCCCAACAATCATACCATCAGACATAAATAGTACTCGTTCTGTTTTTATTGCTACTTTTACATCATGAGTTACAAGCATAATAGCTGTACCTAATTGATTAATATCTATAAGAATATCCATTATTTCATTTGTTAACTTGGAGTTAAGTGCACCTGTGGGCTCATCTCCAAATAAAATTTTCGGATTATTAATTAAAGCACGACATATAGAAGCTCTTTGAAGTTGACCTCCAGAGACTTGAGTAATATCTTTATCTTTTATTTCTAGAATGTTCATTTTTTCCATAAGTTTTGTTGCTTGTTCATTGATTATTTGACGATTTTCTTCTTTACTTAAGTAAGCAGAAATAATTATGTTATCAAATATATTTAAATTTTTAAGTAAATTACTTTGTTGAAATATAAATCCCATATTTTTTAATCGAAGTTTTGATAATGCTTCTTCTGACAGATTAGAAATCATTTCACCCGAAAATTTGACTGTACCAGAAGTTAATTTATCCATTCCACTTATGTTATGTAGTAGTGTTGATTTACCAGAGCCAGAAGAACCCATAATAGATATAAATTCACCATGTTGAATTGACAAATCTATTCCTTTCAAAACTTGTTGTACATTTCCTTTACCAATAGTATACTCTTTAATAATTTTTTTAGCTTCTATAATATTATTCATAACATACCCCTTATTCTATAATAGACATAATTTTTATTTTATTAATTGCTCTACTAATTACTATAATTGTAGTTAATACTGTGAGAATTAAAACTGATGGATAAAGCACATATACAATTAATGGATTTATTACAAACTGGAGATTTGAGATACCAGAAAGTAGTAATCCAGATATTTTTTGTCCAAGTGTATTTGCCATAATGACTCCTAAAACAGTTCCAATCATAAGTATCAATAACGCTCTAGTAATGTATTGAATGCGTATATCTTTAGTAGAAAATCCTAAGCTAAACATAATTGCTGTTTGTGGCGTATCCTTAGCAATGAGCATTTTAAAGAACATCGCAGTAATTAGTGAAGAAATTGCAATAGATATAACAATAGCTAATTTTATAACAAGTTTTAATTGGCTGATAACAGAACCTAATGTTTGACTTGTATAATTATTCATATCAGTAATCTTAGCAGGGTAATAATTTATGCTGTACTGCTTTAATTTATCTGCTACATTGACACCAGGCTTTAAATTCAAATTTACAATATGCCATAGTATATTATCTTCACTAGATGGTAGCATAGCTTTTGCAGTCTTACCACCATAGGTAATGTCTTGATATATTCCACTAACAGTCAAAATCAACTCTTTATCTTTTAAGAAAATTGATAAATTATCTCCAATGCTTTTTTCTAGTTCATTTGCATTTATGACAGACAATGCAATTTCATTTTCTTTCATTGGTGCAGAACCTTTTACATATGTCAGTGGGAAAGTTCTAAAGTTTCCATTTTCTATTTTAATATTTTCTATTTTGCCATCTTTATTTTTTATTTTATATGAACTTGTTGTAAAGGATGCATACTTTTTAACATCATTGTCAACATTAATTTTTTCTAGTATAGAATTAAAAAGATGCTTAGTTTGTTTTGTTTGAGGCAAATCAATACGAATATCACTCTTGCCAGCACCCATATAAGTGATAAATTCAGGTGATTTAATAGTATTTAAAAAATTAGTTGGTACAGTCATAATAAAAATACAAATCGTATATACAAAACAAAGCAATCCATAGACTGTAATTTTTTTAAACACTTCGTTTAATCCTAAAAGTATGTTAGTATTTGTTATTTTATTTTTGTGTATTTGAAAACTGAATCCATATTTTACAGAGTTAGTAGAACGGTTACCTCTTAATGCATTAACTACTGATATTTTTTTGAATTTTTTAAGTATAACTTTACAAAAGAATACAACACTTAAAAATACAAGAACTGAACCTATAAATGGAACGAGAATACTAAAAATGGTTTTGTCTATGGCTCCCATATAAATGTAAATATTTTTTGTAAAAAGAGGGTCTATAAATAATGAGAGTATGTAACCAAGAAAACTTGCAAAAGATGCAATTAACAAGTATTTTATTAAATATAAGTTTTGGATGTTACCATTTTGAATACCAATGGCCTTCATAACACCAATTTCTCGATAATCTTCTTCAATCGTTGTAATTAAAGTAAATCGTAAACATAAAATAGAAATTGTAATAAGAAGAATACTAATTAAGATGATAATAGTAATTACAATCCCATCAGACAAAGAATTTAGTAATTTGTAAATAGAATAAGTCACTGATGTACCTGTTTGAGGGAGCTTAGTTGATTGATATAACGTTTCAAACTCACTAATTTTATTTATATCATCTAATATAAATTCAATTAAATATTCGCTTTCTCCTATATTAGATTTTAACGTGTTCCAATCATTATCACTGATTAAAAAACGCTTTGAAGTAACAAGTGAAGGGTTCATTTGTGAGTCACGTATAAAATCTTTTATTGTAAATTTCATAAAGAAATTACCATTAATAATTTTTATAGTATCTCCAATTTTCAAATTGGATTGTTTCATATAATATACAGGGACACCTATTTCTCCATCTTTTATTTGCATTATTTGATTGTCCATATCTAATAAAAAATCAAATTTATCGTTTTGTTTTGTAAAACTATTTTCTAGTACACTATTAGCTTGATTTTCTGCTTTATTTCCTAGAAAAATATTAGCTCCATTTATATTTAGAAGTTCAGAAGTTTGCTGTTTTTTTATATATGGAGTTTTAGCTGAGAACTTATCAATTTCTTTTTGTTGTAATTTCCCAGAATACATTTGGACATAATGTGGTGTATGAGATTTTTGAAACAAGGAAGTCATTGAATTAGTTAGCTCTATAATGATATTTATTGAACTAGATACTAGCATTGATGCAAGTAAAATAAAAATAAATAGAGTAATTGTTACTACTTTATTTCGTGTTAAATCTTTTAATAATATTCTTTTTAGCATAAATAATCCTCATTTCTTAAAAATTTTGTATTAAATATTTTAGAATTTTTTTAGTAGCTATATAAACATAAATAAGAAACTGACCGTCGGTCTATAATGATAATATTATAATATCATTAGTTTGTCAAGTCATTTAAAAAGTAAAATATATACATCTTATGATAAAGTGCGTAGAGAGGATTTAGCATAGATAAAGTAGTAAAAATTTTAAAAAGAGAATAATTAATACAAATTATTTTTAGGTTTTTATTAATCATTAATTTTTTATATTAATTAAGGATGTAAAAAATTATCGATTATTTTTATATATTAATATTTATTGAAAAAGATTTGTTAAAAGTAGTGATATCATATACAAA
>NZ_JAGWCW010000026.1:0-62700 GCF_020657835.1 Clostridioides sp. ZZV14-6387 | reverse complement strand
TAATAATATAAAGTAAAAAAGATTTTTTTTAGAAATAGATGAAATTATTTTCATTATATATTGCAAATTTAAAAAATTTATATTTAATAAATATCATAATTTTTTTACTTATATTTTATTTTATTAAAATAATTCATCTTTCATATACATTATATAAATGTCTTTATTTTATTATTTTTACAAGGGTATTATTTTAATAATTTTCAAAGTCAACTACACCTCCATCAAAATAATACAACATAAATAAAAGTATATTTACTCAACTTTTATTTAATTATTTGTCAATCTTTCATTTAAATGGTAAAATATCCATGGATGGTATCTTGTTATGAGAACTATACTTTAAATGTTTTTAATTATTTTGTCTTATGTAACTCATATCTTCATGAATGAGATTGGAAATTAAGATGTTGTATCACAAAGTGGAGGTGGTACTATTAAAATAGGATTTATTGGTTCCGGAAAAGTTGGTACATCTTTGGCAAATTATTTTTTGTCAAAGGCTTATTATGTAACAGGTTTTTATGGAAGAAATCAATTATCTTTACTAGAATCAACAAATTTAACAAAAACAAAAATTTACAGTAACTTGAAAGACATTATTGATGAAAACGATATATTATTTATTACAACATCAGATGATTCTATTGAAATTATAGACAAAAAACTTTCCAAATTTAATTTAAAACATAAATATATTTGCCACACAAGTGGCTCTTTAAAATCTAGTATATTGTTCTGTTCAAAAAAAGCAGGTGCATTAATTTATTCTATCCATCCTATATTTGCATTTTCCAATAAAAATACTGATATAAAAAAAATGAAAGACATTTGTTTTTCCATAGAAGGTGATAATGAAAAAGATGATTTATTTATTCAAGATTTTATAAATAGCTTGGGTAATCAATTCTTTATAAGAGATAAAAATACTTCATCCACTTATCATTTAGCTAATGTTTTAGTTTCAAATTTAGTGTTATCTTTACTAGATGTAGGTGTAAATTACTTTATCAAATTGGGTTTATCTGAGGAAGAAGCTTTAAAAGCTATAAATCCTTTAGTCAAAATAAATATAGAAAATATACTTGATAATGGATTTTCTAAAGCCCTTACTGGACCTATTGTCCGTGGGGATATAACACCAATAAAAAAACATTTATCAGCATTAGATGAGAAAGATGAAAATATTTACAAAATTCTATCCTTAAATCTACTAAAAATAATAGCCTTGGAAAATGAAGATTCATTAAAATGTACAAAAAGTATTTCTACAGAAAACGCAGTTGAAAATTTAATAAGTAAATCTGAAAAATACAAAGAGATTTACAAAATTTTAGGAGGAAAAAACGATGAAAAATACTATACTGACTTTTAAAAATGCTAAAAGTAAAGGAAAAAAGTTATCTATGCTTACTGCTTATGATTATTCAATGGCAAAACTAATGGATGAATGTAATATAAATGGTATTTTAATAGGAGATTCATTAGGAATGGTCATAAAAGGTGAAGAAAACACTCTATCTGTTACTATAGATGAAATTATATATCATACAAAAGCTGTGAAAAATGGTGTGAAAAATGCCTTAATAGTAAGTGATATGCCATTTCTATCTTACCATGTTTCTATTGAAGATGCTGTGAGAAATGCTGGTAGACTTGTAAAAGAAGGAGGTGCACATGCTGTAAAGTTAGAAGGAGGTTCAAACGTTATAGAACAAATAAAGAGCATTGTAAATGCTCAAATACCTGTAATGGGTCATTTAGGACTAACACCTCAATCTGTAAATTCATTTGGCGGATTTAAAGTTCAAGGAAATACTAGTGAAACAGCAAAACAACTTATTGAAGACGCTAAATCAATAGAAAAAGCAGGAGCATTCTCTATTGTGCTTGAAGGCGTTCCTGCTAAAATAGCTGAGATGGTAACTAATTCTATTTCAATTCCTACAATAGGGATAGGAGCAGGAATTAATTGTGATGGTCAAATTTTAGTTTATCAAGATATGTTGGGGATGTTTGGAGATTTTGTACCTAAATTTGTAAAACAATATGCAAATATAGGAGATATAATGAAAGATTCAATTAAAAATTACATACTAGAAGTTGAAACTGGTGCATTTCCACAAGAAAAACATAGCTTTTCAATAAATGAATCTGAATTAGAAAAATTATACTAAGATTAAGGATGGTACAAAATGCTTATAAAGGAAATAGAATCACTAAGAAATGTAATTAAAGATTGGAAAAAATCTGGCTATTCTATAGGGCTTGTTCCTACCATGGGATTTTTACATGAAGGACATCAAAGCCTTATTAAAAAAGCTGTAAAAGAAAATGATAAAGTAGTAGTTAGTGTATTTGTAAATCCAACTCAATTTGGACCTAATGAAGATTTTAATAGCTACCCAAGAGATATAGAAAAAGATTTTAAATACTGTATGGATAGTGGTGCATCAGTAGTTTTTAATCCTTCATCAGAAGAAATGTATTTAAAAGGCAACTGTACTACCATAAGTGTATCTGGACTTACAGATTTTCTTTGTGGTTCTAAGAGACCAGTTCATTTTGGAGGTGTCTGCCTGGTTGTTTCAAAATTTCTAAATATAGTAACTCCTGATAAAGCTTATTTTGGAGAAAAAGATGCTCAACAATTAGCAGTAATTAAAAGGATGGTCAAGGATTTGAATATAGATACAGAGATAATAGGCTGTCCTATAGTTCGTGAAAAGGATGGTTTAGCAAAAAGCTCGAGAAATACATATCTTTCAAAAAAAGAAAGAAAATCAGCTTTGATTTTAAATAAAAGTCTGAATCTCGTAAAAAAAGAGTTAATGAATGGAACTTTAGACGTAAAAAAATTAGAAAATTTAATAATATCTACCATAAACGCTGAACCCTTAGCAAAAATAGATTATGTTGAAATTGTAGACAGTAATACATTACAACCAGTTAAAGAAATAGAAGATTCTATACTTGTGGCAATTGCTGTATTTATAGGAAAAACTAGATTAATTGACAATTTTACATTTGAATTAAACATATAAACATGCTATTACAAAATATTTTGTTATAAAATTCTACTTATTAAAATAGGTAAGAAGTATATTATATAAGATAATCCTTACCTATTTCTAATTATTCATTAATTCAAGTAATAATTTTCATTATAGTTTTTTTATTTTGTGACGAAAGAAAAGGTTTAAAAACATTAACGTCTACTAAATATTTTTTAGTTTGACACAGTAAACATCTTTAATCATCAAACCACTCAGCAGATGATTTATTGAAATAATGGGGCGAAAACTCTATGACTTTGTAATCTTGCACACCAAAAGTTTTAAGAGGTTCATTAAATAAATACTCTTCCAATTTTTCAATTGATTCTGACTTCATAATAAACAATCCTCCACTCATATCTGTTTTAAGTGTAGACATCAAGATTAAGCCATCATCTATCGCTTTTTGAGTATAAGACATGTGCTTTTTCATAATTTTTTCATCAATTAAATTTGAATCTTTTATAATGCCTTCAATAACAAAATATTTCATACTATACATTACTCCTTTATCCTATATTGAATCAATACTTTATTATTAGTATGGGTTTACTTAAAAAATAAATACCCTTTATTTTCTATTGTCTCTATGACATTATTCAATACATTCATTACAATTCCCTCTTAAATCTTCAACCACAGTCCATTGAAAAACAATTACTCATAGATTATAATATAAACTACAAATGTGCATGATACTTAACATTCAATATATTATATAATAATTGTTTCAATTTCTAGTGAAAATACCATATATCTGTAAAATACGTACTGGTTACATTCATAATGTAGTTTTTGATTTTTACAGAACAAGTGATACATTGTCTGAAAATACTCATTGCATTTCACAATATAAAAAATAAGTTATTATTAATTAAGAGATTAATTTATTATATATAAGGAGGATAAAAAATTATGAATAGTGGTGTAGTAAAATCTGAGAAAAGTATAAATTTAGAAAAAGTAAGAGTTACAGCAGAACAATATTATCGTAATGGTGACTTTTATTGTTCAGAAGCAGTCGTTAAAGTTATAAAAGATGAGTTTGAATTGGATATAACAGATGAAATTATATCTATGGCATCAGGATTTCCTGTTGGAATAGGAGGATCAGGATGTACATGTGGAGCTATAACTGGTGGCATAATGGCTTTAGGATTATTCTTTGGTAGAAGTGAAGCTAAAGATGAAAAAGTAAATAAAGCTATGGAGCTATCAAAAGAATTGCATGATTTTTTTAAAGGAAAAAATAATTCTTTATGTTGTAGAATTCTTACAAAAGGAATGACACTTGGAACAAAGGAACATATGGACCAATGTATATTATTTACAGGTCAAGTTGCTGAGGAAACAGCAAGAATAATTTGTAGAGAGCTAAATTATAAACTTAAATAACTTATTTTCTTAAATTCAACATATGATATGTAAGAATGTTTTTGACTATTAGGATTTTCAATAAGAATATCATATGAATTGTGACATTGTTTCAAAAATAAAATACAGTCTCTTGATGATTTAATAATATAAATAAACAAAATTACTAGTATTTTACATAAATAATAATTATCCATTATTAAGTGTGAAATAAGGTGTCTCAAAATAAGCTTTTTAGTCCATGAGGCACTCTTTTTTATATGAAAGCAAATATATTTTCATCATTTCAGGAATAAAAATAGGCCTATCTCCATTTTGTTCCAACCTTTTTAACTTTACAATTCATTAGATTAAAATCTTCTTAAATTACTAATTCTTCTTTAAGCTTACTTATTGTTAGTTCTATTAATTAAAAAAATAAGTTTGACAGACCAGTAATTTATTATTTTCAAGGAAAAAATATAGTTATAAAAAGACAATTATAAATATAGTTTTGTATAACACAAAATAGTTAAAATTCTTAACAACTAAAAGTAACTTTGTATAAAGAAAACTCTACCATAAACTTTCTTATTAATACTAATTTGTATTGTATGATTTTCTAATAAATTTTGATATAATGAGTTTTAAGATTAAGTAGTTATAACTAAGACGAGGGAGATAAAAATATGTACAAAAATTTGAAATTATTAATTATTGCTTTACTTACATTGGCATTATTTACTGGTTGTAGCTCTGGTAAAAATGAAACATCAGAAGAAAAACCAATTCAAATTGCTTTAACACAAGATATGTTATCATTTGATCCAATGATGACTTCTGACATTTTCTCAGAAGCTATTCTCAGAAATATATACACAACATTGTACGATTTTGATGATAATCTACAATTAAGAAAATTACTTGTTAAAAGTGAAAAAAGGATAGATGATTATACTTGGAAATTTGAAATTCAAGATAATGTTAAATTTCATGATGGTTCTTCTTTGACAGCAGAAGATGTTGTATTTAGTATTCAACGTGCTATGCTTGGAGGAAGAACAAAAAAGGCTCTTGAAATTTTAGAAAGTGTAAAAAAGATAAATGATACTACATTTGAAATTGTTACAAATGAACCTTACTCTGAATTACCTTCATTATTTGCCAAAGCAGAAACCTCTATAGTTTCAAAAAATGTAGTTGAATCTAAAGGATATGATTTTTCCAAACCAATTGGTTGTGGCCCATTTAAACTTATTGAAAGAATAGAAAATAAAAAAATCTCATTAGAGCGATTTGATGATTATTATTTGGAAAAGGCAAAATCTAAGTATCTCAATTTTTTAGTTATTGTTACAGAGCAAGATAGAACTACAGCTCTGTTAGATGGAGATGTTGATATATTATTTAGTGTTTCTGCATATGATTGTGACAAATTGAAATTATCTGACAATGTTACATTATTACAATCTCCTTCATCCAAAATTGAGTATTTATCACTTAACACAAAGTTTCCACCTTTTGATAATCAAAAAATACGTTTAGCTATGAGTTATGCAATCGATAGACAAAAAATTACTGATAGTATATATCATGGCTACAGTATACCTTCTGTAAGTTTAATACCTAAAGGTATTATGGGATATAAAGAACCTGAAATTACATATAATCCAGAAGAAGCAAAACGATTATTAAAAGAATCTGGCTATGAAAATACGTTAGAATTAAATGTAATAACCATAAATACAATCAGAAAAAATACATTAGAACTTATTAAATTAGATTTAGCTAAAGTAGGTATTAAATTAAATTATAATTTAGTTACTATGCAGGAAGCTGCAAATATGATGAATGAGGGTAAACATGAATCTATTCTAGTTGGTTGGGCATTTAATAATGATCCAAATGGTGTGCTTCCAGTTTTATTGGGAACTAATAGTGGTAAGACTCAAAATTCAAGTAATTACAGTAATCCTGTAGTAGATAAATTGCTAGCAGATGCTCGAAAAGAAGATGATAAAAAAAAGAAACAAGATATATATGAAAAAGTAAACTCTATAGTCACTCAAGATTCCCCTATTATCATATTACAAAATCCAATGGTATTAAGTGCTGCCTTAAATGATATAAAAGGAATCCATATAAATCCTCAAGGATTAATTCAATACAATTCAATTTATCGTGAGTCAAAGTAATTATAGGATATGTTTCTATAGTATCAAATTTCTCATACCATTCTTCAACACATAGTTCATTATATATCGATTGGAACTTTAGCCCAGACTGATTTAATCTAGTCTGGGCAGTATATGTAGCATACATTTTAATTTTTGATTTTTCTAAATATAATTTATTTGATGCTTGCCTTTAATTGTCGCTTTACTCGATACATAGATTCATCTGCCTGTTTTAATAATTCTTCAAATGTTGATGTTGAATCACTATCCCATGTTGCTTTTCCTACACTAGCAGAAATAATAAATTGTTCTTCTTCATATTCATATTTATAAATTAGTTTTTCTTCAATCTTTGACTTTATGTCAGTTAAATCATTTTCTGAAGTAATAGGAAGCAAAACTATAAACTCATCCCCACCTAATCTTGAAACAATTCCGTAATCCTTAACAATTGATAATAAATCATTTCCTATCTGAATAAGAAGCCTGTCTCCTTCACTATGTCCAAAGCGATCATTTACCAACTTGAAATAATTCATATCTGCAAATAAAATTCCATACATTTTACTTCTGTTATTTTCTAAACCATCATGAACATAATCCATAAGTCCAAGTCTATTATATAACCCTGTTAAAGAATCTCTCCTAGCTTGTTTATTAGATTCAATTTCTTGCTTTTTAAATCCACTAATATCACGTAACTGTATAAATAAACGAGAAAGTCTACTATCCTCATATAAAGGTACAATAACTACATGAAACCATCTTTGATTCAAATGTGAAGTATAGACTTCTACCTCAACTGATGTTGCAAGGTGTTTATCCCTCATATTTTCAAAAATACTACGTAATTTGTTTTCGTCTTCTTTACAAAAGCATTTTACAAAATTTTCTATAACACAATCATTTTCATCTAATTCAATTCTATTCAACAATTCAGTAAAATTTTCTTTATTACTATAAATCTTTTGTTCCTTTACATCGATATCAATATTAATGTCTCTCATATCATTTGATTGATATAACTGATAAATCCCCTTAAAGTTGTGCTGAGCTAATGATACCGTATTCATCAACTCAAAAAATTTCTTTCTTAGATACTTTGTTTCATAATATCCTGCATTCTTTTCATTATCCAAAATTTCTCTATCTAAATTATTCTGATATTCATCCATAACTTTGATTAAACTTATTATTGGTTTAACTACTCTATTTGTAAAATAAAATGCCAACAAAATATCTGCAATAAATATAAATGTAATGATTATAATATAAATATAAATAAATTGATTTGTAAAATTATAAATTAAACTATCCTCCACTAGAATTACTAAATACCAAGGAGTATTATGAATTGATTTATAATATCCAAAGGTATTTTCTTCTCCTATTTTTGATTCAATTTGTCCAAAAGAATTCTTCGAAAAGTCATCTTCAATCTTAATGATTTGATTATCTTCACTATGATAATAACCTTTATAATTAATAGTTTCACCATTCTTTCTACAAATATAAGTTGCAGTATCACTTATATCGTAATAACTGCTAATAATCTTAAATATAAAAGATTCATTGTAAACTGAAATCATGCTTCCTATATATTCACCATTAATCCAGACTGGAGTCAAAATTCCCAAACTATATGAATTTTGTGATAGATTAAATTCTAATACTTTTTGTTTTTCATCTTCTATTTTATTTGGTACCTGATTATAAATCTTATCAACTATTATTTTTTCACCTGTACTGTAAATCAATTTATTATCCTTATCTATCATGATACTAGCCATAATTTTATCTTCAGTAATATCTAGATAGGAGGTAAAAGCTTCTATTAAATACTCTTTGTTTTTATTTTCATTATATTTATTCAACGTTTTTTTAGCAAAACTACTATTATAAATTATATCTGACTCAATTGTTTGAGATATATAATCTCCTTGTACATTTATACTTTCATTTAAATTATTTGCATAAGTTTTTTTTGATAGTTCAAAACCACTTTTATATAATAAAACTGAAACAATCATAATAGGTATTAATGTTAATACAATAAAAGCTAATCTGAGTGCATTTTTTAGTTTCATATATTTTATCATTCCTTTCACTTTGGTCAAGCACAAACATGTATGAAAATGTTGTTCTTCTCTAATCTTTATTTTATAATCCTTGTATGGAATATTACTATTCTATAAATTACAGGAATTATTTTCACACCCAAATAGATATACCCTCAACTTTTCAAGTATAAAAAAGAGGGGCATTAAACTTGGGTTCTTTATTATTTTGTACTAAGCCATGTTTATTTAGCTAAAGGATGATAGTTATTGTTTCTATTCCTATTTATTTTAGGGTAGTGATACCTATTATAAAACTTACTTATCCCCTCTATTGTGGCCTTGATGTATACTAAAATTTTACAGTTACAACTGTCATCATCACTAATTATACTGAAATTTCTGAATATATCCAAAAATCTTTTTCAGCTACCAATTCTAGTATTCCAGTTTTCCTCCAAAAAGTTTTCAATAATTTTGTCAACTTATTCATTATTATTTAGATTAACTCATGTTAAAATACTATTGTATTTATTTTTAATAATTTACATACTACTAACAATAAAATAGCTTATAAACCCAAATTACACTCAACCTAAAACCATATTATATAATAAAAATATTTTTTATATCTTAAAATCTATTTTATTTTTCAAATTTTATCTCAACTTGTTTTTAGTAATTTATACAATGAATTTATTGTTGTTTCAAAGTTAAATATATTATAGCAAATTATATGTAAAATGTCATAAATTAATTAATCCAATGATTTTTTTATAACATAGTAATATAATTATATCTAATATATTATTCTTTTTGAAGTTTTACCCATAATTTAGTAAACTCACGCTTTTATTGTTTTTTATAGTGTAATTAGTATAAAATATTTTTTAAATAATAATAATTTCTCATGCCTTAATTAATGAGAGTTTTAAACAAAAAATATATAATTCACTTAAAATCTAAGTATAAATTTATTAAAAAGAAAAACAAGTAACCTAAATCCTCTTTTTTTACAACTTAAAATTGAATCATTGGTATACTTTAATATTTACTTGCCTCATTATTATAAGTAATATACTGACACTTACTAAACAACTAAATTGTATGCCCAATAAATCTTTAAATCTTTTTTTAAAAAAACAGATAACAAAAATTATTATATAGTTGTCTTTATGTTTATTTATAAAATACTTCTTTTGATTATTTTTGCCTAAATAACAGTCCTTTAAATACTATAGCTTAGTGAAAAGCAGTTCTAAAATTTAGTTAATTTATCCCTAATATACATAAATTTAAATATTAGGAATAAAGTATTATAAATAAGATACTTTCTAAAGGGAGGAAATTATGATAGATAATCAAAAGTATGCTATTTTATCACTAGAATTACATTTATTTTTTGCAAGAATTATGAAAGAACATTCTCTTTTTCTAGAGGCAGGATTTACACATAAAGATTATAATCTTGCTATGGAAGCTGACCACTATAAAAAACAATTTGAAGATTTATTATCATATACTGTTAGTGCTAGTAATGGTATAATTAGACCTGATATATTATATTCAGAAGAGATTGTAACTACTCTTACATTGAATGCAGAACAAAAAACTGAAGAACTTACAGGAATAGAAATAAATCAAAACTTAACTACAAGAGAATTAAACCTACAAAGTGGTGTAAACCCACAGGTTGGTCAAGATTTAGTAGACTATGTAGCTCAGCTTAACTCTGATGCAATAAGATTACTTGATGGACTTATTAATTTAAAAGAAAGGGTTTTAGATGGAGTACTATCGTGCACCTTGTTCACTTCAAACTATCCATTACTTATTGAACATATAATACATGAAGCAAACTTGTATCGTTCCTATGTAATTGACCTTGAAAATAAAGTAGATATTGATTTAAAAAATTTCAAAGAAATAGAATTATTCTGGGACCATATTATGATGGAACACGCACTATTTATGAGAGGATTACTCGACCCATCTGAAAGCGAACTAATAAATACTGCAAATGAATTTGCTATAAAATTTAATGAATTAATTGAAAAAACAAATGAAATGACTGATACTGATGTAGCAAGTATTACAGATGAAACATTAAATGAAACTGTTGAATTTAAGGATTTTAAAGAAGCTGGTACATCAGGAATAGAAGAATGTAAGATAAGGTCTATAATATTACCACTTTTAGCAGACCATGTATTAAGAGAAGCCAACCACTATATTAGAATATTGGAAAGTTATAAAAATATGTAATTATAATTTCTTTTAATCTCTATCTATTTAATCAAAATAAAGGTACACATAAATCGTACCTTTATTTTTTTATATTCTATATAATTCAAATCATTTATTTATGAAAAACTAACCATCTATAATTAATAACTCTATTTTTGATAAATATATTTTTATAAGTATATATATGTAATGATTTATTAAAATTTTGATAGTAAATATTATCCTAAATAAATATTTATGTTATAACTATATTATAACTACATTAATAATTTGTGGTTATAATCTTAAAATTTAAATATGGGAGTGATTTTAGTATGATAAGACAAACACCATTGGAAAAACGATATGATAAGTTAGGACCAAATATCATTAAATCTCTTAAAAAACGTTATTTTGATGCTTATTACTGTAAAACTAAGAATGATGCTTTACAACAAATTTTAGATTTGATTCCTCAAAATCATGTAGTATCATGGGGAGGCTCTGAAACGCTTAAAGAAATGGGAGTACAAACTGCTGTTAGAGACAAAGGATTCAAAGTCATCGATAGAGATTTAGCAAAGACTCCAGAGGAAAGAATAGAAATTATGCGTCAAGCACTTCTATGTGATACTTTTTTGATGAGTAGTAATGCAATTAGTGAAGATGGACAACTCTTCAATATTGATGGAAACGGAAATCGTGTAGCCGCAATGATATATGGTCCAAAAAGTGTTATAGTTGTAGCTGGTATGAATAAAATTGTTAAAAATATTGATGATGCAGTTCAAAGAGCTAGAACAATTGCTGCTCCAGCAGTTGTACAACGTTTTCAAGATGTAAACACTCCTTGTTATATCAATGGAAGTTGTATGGATTGTACAAGCTCTGAAAGTTGTTGCGCATATATGGTAACTACAAGAATAAGTCGTCCAGCAAACAAAATAAAGGTAATATTGGTAGGAGAAAATCTAGGTCTATAAAATATACATATATTTAATCAACTCTATAAAGAACTAAATTAAATAACTTACTCATATAAGTGGTAGAATAAAATTCTTTTATAAAACTTTCATTCTACCACAAGAAGCTAGCAAAGAATTTGGTTTTTATAATTATCTCTAAATTTTACAATCTCTAATATAATATTAAGTTCTTTTTTATTTGCAAAATCAATATCTTTCATAATTGAGTTTTATTAATATAGTATAGTTATTCTTATTAATACAAGTTCATCAATTGTCAAATACAAATTCATTTCTATATAGCTCTCCGTTGATTTAGAGCCACTTATCGTATAAACAAAGTTTTTCTTGACTATATAGTTACTATATAGCTTATTATATATAGAGAGTAATAAAAGGAGGTAAAATTTATGGAAAATTTATTTACAAGAAAATTCACTACTTTTGAATTTCTAAAATTTGTTTCTCCTGCAATTATATCCATGATATTTATATCTTTATACACAATAATAGATGGTATCTTCGTATCAACATTAGTTGGTTCAGATGCTCTTGCTAGTATAAATATTGTACTACCTATAATCAACCTTGTTTGTGGATTTGGAATAATGATGGCAACTGGAGGAGGAGCTATAGTTTCTATACGTATGGGCGAAAATAGACAAGATGAGGCCAACTCTACATTTTCTTTTATAGTTTTGTTTTCATTGATTGTTGGGGTTTTATTCACAGTAATCTCTTATTTTTTTGTAAAAGAAATATCTATTTTACTTGGAGCAACAGATAAATTACTACCCTATTGCATAACTTATGGTAAAGTTATGATTTTATGTACACCATTTTATATTTTAAAGTTTATATTTGAATACTTTATAAGAACTGATGGAAACTCCAAATTTAGTTTATTTCTATCAGTCATTGGTGGTGTAACAAATATAATATTAGACTATGTATTTATCAAATGTTTTGGAATGGGCCTTTTAGGCGCTGCAGTTGCAACTGCTATAGGTATTATTTTTACTTGCATTTTAGGTATTATTTACTTCTTATCAAGTAAGTCTACACTAAAACTGAGAAAGCCAAAAACTGATTTTAGACTTATAAGAGATACTATGATAAATGGTTCTTCTGAAATGGTTACAGAGTTATCTACAGGAATTACAACCTTCTTATTTAACATAGTTGCCTTAAGAATAGCAGGAGAAAATGGACTTGCAGCTCTTACTATAGTCTTGTATGCTCATTTTTTAATGACATCAGTTTATCTAGGATTTGCTGCTGGAGTATCTCCATTGATAAGTTATAATTTTGGTGCTGAAAATAGTGATAAATTAAAAGAAACATTTAAACATTCTTTAAAATTCATATTTGTTTCATCTATTTTAGTGTTTATTATTGCTTTAGTTTTCGCACCACTTATTGTTAAAGTTTTTGTAAGTCCAAGTAACGAAGTATTTGACTTAGCTTTACACGGATTAAAAATATTTGCCTTTGCTTTTTTATTTGTTGGTATAAATATATTTGCGTCAGGTTTTTTTACAGCATTTCACAATGGAAAAATTTCAGCTATTATATCTTTTAGTCGTGCCTTTGTTTTTATAATCATAGGAATCGTAATTCTTCCTCCTATGTTGAACTTAACTGGATTATGGCTTACTGTCCCATTTGCTGAAATTCTAACCATATTTATATCTATTCCACTTATAAAAAAATATAAAAGTAGATATAACTATTAATAATATATACTTATTAAAATAAATGAACCTACCTTAAAATACAAATTTATAAATTTGATTTTAGGGCAGGTTTTAATTTATTTATAATAAGTCATTTGCATAATCTTTAATTGGTGCCTTTCTAAGCAATAAAATTATAAATATTATACAAATAACTATAATTCCTACTTTTGTTCCTAATAAAATAAAAGGATTCTGAAATGAATAAATAATCTTTTCTAAATACATAAGTATCTTGTTAATATTTTTAGTTGCAAAATTAACTATATAAATTATGATTAGTACAGGTAATCCTATCAATATAGCAACACTGCTAGCTTTTCTAACTCTATACGTAAAAGCACCTAATAATGCTCCTATAAAACCTATACATATTTCATTTATACATATTTGTACAAAATAGTTTAAATAAGTTAGTGGCACACTTGATATTGTTGGCTCTATTAGTGCAGATATAGATGTCCAAATCATATCTTTTCTTAGTATAACTGACAGGTCTACACTATAACCTGTTATAATCTCTATAAATAACTTTGATAAAAAAATCAAAACCATACCTACAATAGAAATTATAAAGCTTAAAATAATTAAATTCAGCACAATAGCTTTTATACAACTTTTTCTATTTGCTCTTATACTTAAAGCGCCTGAAAAATCTCTATTTACCATATTTATACTATACACAAATATCAGTATAGTCAGATATGTTGAAATAGGATTCACAGCTGTATATAGATTATCTTTAGATACCTCACCAAAAACCTTAAGAGTAACTACTGGCAAAATACTCATAACAATTCCCATAATTACAAATGTAATTATATATAACTTAGTATTTTTATTAAAAAATTTTATATATGGTTTTAATTCATTCACTTATAAGCCCTCCTTTTTAGTCATGTTAACAAACATGTCTTGTAATCCTATGTATCCTACATCGATATTTGAATTTCTAATCACCTTTTCATCATTTTCATTGAAATCGCCATAGTAAAAATAAGCAACTGTATTCCCAAATGTCTTTTTAGGTTTTATATTTCTTATAGCTTCTAATTTTTCTAATTCCTCTTTGTTTCCAGTAATATAATGAGCTTTTTGTTTTATAGCATCAATTTCTTCATCTATAATAATTTTACCCTCATTTAATATTATTACATGTTCCAATAAGTCATCTATTTCATCAATCAAATGAGTTGATATTATTATCGTTCTTGGATTTTTTATATAATTATCTAAAATTATGTTATAAAATTCCTGTCTGTTTACTGCATCTAGACCTATTGTTGGCTCGTCAAATATAGTTATAGGTGAATTAGAGCAAACCCCTATTATATTTGAAAGTATAGTTTTCATTCCTCGTGACAATTGTTTATACTTTTTTTTAGTATTTAAATCAAAATATTTACATAATTCTTCTTCTAATCCTTTATTGTAATTTTTATAAAAATTAGAAGAATACTCAAATATCTGACTTACTTTAAAATCTGGACTATAAAATTCTTTTTCTCTGACAATACAAACTTCTTCCAATACTTCTATATCTTCTTTTAAGTTCTTTCCTAATATTTCTATCTCACCTTCATTTTGAACTAACTGATTTACTATTATGTTTAACAGTGTTGTTTTTCCAGCTCCATTTTTACCTAATAAACCATATATCTTATTTGTTTCAAAATTTATAGACATATTACTAAAAACTTTTTGTTTTTTAAAACTATGAGATAAATTTTTTATTTTAATAGAACTATTCATATCTTATATCCTCCTTGAAATTGATTATAATATCAACCAATTCTTCTCTATTTATTTCTAATTTGTCAGCTTCTTGAAGTAGATTTTTTATGAAGTTATGTTTAAAATTTTCCTTTCTAGCTTCTTTTATAATAGTTTTTGCACCCTCTGATACAAACATCCCTATACCTCTCTTTTTATATAGAATATTCTTGTCAACCAGTATATTTATTCCCTTTAACACTGTAGCTGGATTAATTTTATAAAGCTTTGAAAGCTCTGTTGTTGATGGAACCTGTTCTTCTTCTTTTATCCCATTTGATAATATCTCATCTTCAATTGCTTGTGCTATCTGAATAAATATAGGTTCTTCATTGTTTAATACTAATTTCATAGGTTCCTCCTTTCTTTATTAGTTAATTACTCAAGCAACTAACTATATAACTTATATTATCTTGAAAAAGATTATCTGTCAATACTAAATAAAAAACAGAGGAAAAATTTCCTCTGTTTTTTATTTAGTATATTCATAATTAAATTTTAATCCTTACTAGTTATCAATAAATTCAAAGCTTTAATACTCTGTTATATTCTCATTCTTTAATATCTTACATATCGAGCTAGTTCCTAACCTTTCAGCTCCTGCTTCTATAAATTTTTCTGCATCAGAAATTGATTTCACTCCTCCAGCAGCTTTTATCTTTACATTTTTTCCAACATGTTCTTTCATAAGTTTTATATCCTCTAAGGTAGCTCCATCTGTTCCCATTCCAGTAGATGTTTTTATGAAATCTGCACCTGATATTGTCACTATCTCACACATCTTTATTTTTTCATTTTTATCTAAATAACATGTCTCTATAATAACTTTTAAGATGTTCTCTCCAATAACTTTTTTTATTTCTTTTATCTCATTTTCTATATTATTATAATCTTTATTTTTTATATCTGAAATGTTTACAACCATGTCAACTTCATCTGCTCCATTTTCAATAGCATCTTTTGCTTCAAATACTTTTGTAGCAGTAGTTTGATATCCCAGAGGAAATCCTATTACTGTACATACTTTCATTTTCCCATTTAGATATTCTGTAGCTCTTTTTACATATGAAGGTGGTATACAAACTGATGCTACATTCATATTTACAGCTTCATCACATAAAATTTTAATATCTTCCCATGTAGTGGTCGCTTTTAAAATGGTATGGTCTACCGTTTTTAGTATATGTTTCATAAAATCCTCCTAAATGTGTGATTAATATAATTAAACTACCTTTTTAAATGCAGTTTTCTTTTTGCGATATTTAGTATCATGTCGACTTCTTCAACTTTAAAAATAGTCATTAATAATGTATAAACTCCTCCTCCAACTAAAACTGAAATAGTTAATGATATAAATTCATTAAATGTACCTAATCCCAAAATCCCAAATACAAATTTATAAGTAAAGTATGATAAAATAGCCATAATAAAAGATGCAACTAAAGATTTCAAAGTTGCTTTTATTATTTTATCTTGACCAAAATACCCAACCTTTCTTTTTAAATTCCAGAAAAGTAATAATATACATGCGATTGATGATGAACTAGTTGCAAGTGCAAGACCACCATGAGCCATTGGTCTTATTAAAATCAAATCTAGCACTATATTTACACATACAGATATAATCCCATTTACCATAGGTGTTTTTGTGTCCTGTAATGAATAAAATACCTTCCCTAAAATATCTCTTAAACCAAATGCAGTCATACCAACTGCATAAAAGGTTAGAGCAGTAGCTGTCATTTGAGTTGCTCTAGCATCAAAAGCCCCTCTCTCAAAAATGATTCTAACAACAGGAGTTGCAAAGAAAATGGATGCAACTGAAATGGGAATCATAGAGATTATTATCATATTTATACTAGATTTAACCGAGCTTGTAAATTTCTTTTGATTATTTTCTGCACTTAACTTTGATAACATCGGATACATAACAGATACTATTGAAGCTGTAAATGTCCCTGTAACAAAACCATTTAATCTATCTGCATAAGTAAGTGCAGGAATACTACCTTTAACTAGTGTAGAGGCTAACGTTGTATCCACCAATGAATTCACTTGATTAACAGCAACACCTATAAATACTGGTGAAAGTAATGACAATAATTTAATAAGGCTATCATCTTTAAAATTTAGATAGTATAAATATTTGTAGTTTGTTTTTTTAACAAAAAACATGTAAAAAAGTAGCTGAACTACCATAGCAATAACAGCACCAATTGGAAGTATGTATGGTCCCAATACTGTACTTAACATTATTGAAATAATTATTACTATATTATAAGGTATACTCCCAAATCCAACTACGATAAAGTTTTCTTTAATTTGTAAAAATGCTGACATAACACTAGTAATACCTATAAATATTATTCCTGTTATCAATATTTTAGTAAATTTTACAGTAAGTAAAAATCTCTCTCCTTCAAATCCTATAGCAAATATGCTTACAAGTTGCTTTGAGAAAATAATACCTAATATAGCAACAATTATGCATATACCAACTATTATATTTAAAACATTATTTAAAAACTTTAGTGCTTGCTTTTCACCTTGTTTACTACTTATTTCTTGATACATAGGAATAAAAGTAGTAACTATAGCAGTGCCAATTGCTGCAAATATAATATTTGGTATATTCATAGCTGTTAAATAACTTTCTGTATATAAGCCTGTACCATAAATTGATGATAGCACTAATTCTCTACCCATTCCAAGAATCTTAGAGATTACAGTAACTATCATCAAATAAAAAGTCGCTTTCGCCACCTTGCTCATTTTATCACTCCACTTCTAACCCACTTCTTTTAATTCAGTAAAGATAGCCTATTACATACAATTTAATCTATTATTCCCATATTTTACAAAGATAATAACAGTGTTTATTTTTTAATATATCGTAAATAACACTGTCTTTATGTTTTTATTTCTACAACATTTTCTACATTTGTAATTTAAGTCTAATAGTATAAATTTAATTGAATCCACAGAAATGGAGTTATCATTTTCTAATCCTGGTAAAACAAAAACACTTATATTGGTTATATCTCTAAATTTCATCTTATTAATTTCTTATAACTTAATAATCTCCACATAAGGAAAAGATATAATCATTTTTATCATCTTTTTTAAGTTATATTTTAACATATTTTATCTATTTTGAAAAATTTTAATCACTTTTACTAAATAACTATTCATTTACAAAAATAAAAAATGAAAATAGTTACTATTTATAACTACTATCTTCTATAAAAAAATAAAAGCAGGAGAGTCTTTCTCCTACTTTTTTATATTCTCTTTAAAAATATTAATAAAAATGCTTTAATTGTTTTAACTTACTTGGATGTCTTAACTTTCTTATTGCTTTAGCTTCTATTTGTCTTATTCGCTCTCTAGTAACTCCAAATACCTTACCAATCTGTTCTAATGTCTTAGGGTCATCATCATCAATCCCAAACCTCATTCTTAAAACTTGTTGTTCTTGTTCTCCAAGACCTGTAAGCAATTCTTCTATTTTTTCTTTTAAATTATGTTGTTCAACTTCTCGTATCACAACATCCTTAAAATCAGCATCTGATGGTATAAATTCAACTAAACTACTATCTTCATCCTCTTTTAATGGAGTATCCAAAGATACAACATTTTTATCTCTTCTTAATAATTCCAATACTTTATCAACTTCAAGACCACATGCATCTGCAATCTCCTCTACAGTTGGTTCTCTTAATAATACATTTAAAAGTTCTTGTTTCTTTTTCTTTACAAAATTTATTCTTTGATGAAGATGTATAGGTATTCTAATAGTATTTTCGCAATCGTCAATATATCTTGTTATACTTTGTTTTATCCACCAAGTTGCATAAGTGCTAAATTTGTATCCTTTTTTATAATCGTACTTCTCTACTGCTTTTATAAGTCCTATATTTCCTGCTTGAATTAAGTCTAACATATCAATACTGTCTCTTTTATATCTTTTTGCTATACTCACTACCAACCTATAATTTGAATTTATAAACTTTTCCTTTGCTACTGAAGATGAGTTGATTATTTCCTTAGCCAGCTCTACCTCTTCTCCTGCTGACAACATTTTGTATTCCTCAATTTCCTTTAAATACATTTTCATCGCATTTGATACATTTGATGAACCCACACAAATATAATTTTCATAATTATTTTCTTTTTTAGTATCCATAATCAAACCCCTTCTATTCATAGAATTTGCTAAAACAAAAATAAATAATTTAAATCTACATAATCTACAATTACATAATATCCCCTTCCTCAAACAAGTTGTTTTGTATATTATGTATACAAAGTTATAAAAACTATACCTATAATACTATTCTATTTTTAACACCAATATCCTCCCCATATATATAATTTATTTTATTATATCTTGCTATATCCTTAGTTTTTAGAATGATATATGTCTAAAAAAGGGGCTATCGCACTAGAAAAGGTTGCTACCTCATAACCATTTAATATACTCAATAGCCCCTCAAAGATTTATCTTTAAGGGGCTAAAATAATCTATTTTATTTCACTAACATAAATTTACAACTTGAACTTGGTAAATAACTGTTATTATTTGGCCAGGAACCATAATATTTAAGTTAAATCCAGCTGATGGGTTAAGAGTTTTATCTCCTACTCCATTTATAGTTACTGATCCTAAAACAAATACTGAGTTAGCTGGCGTTGGATCTAGAAATACTACATTAGTAGCATTAATATTACCATTATTAACTATTTTAACAGTATAAGTTATTATATCTCCTATTGTTGCATATTTCTTATCTACTGACTTATTTACACTTAAACTGCCATATGCAATATTAGTAGCTACAGCATTAGAATAAGCTGTATCACTGTATGATGATTGTTTTGGATCAATAACATACTGGAATGGTATTACAGCTTGATTTATTACTTGGTTAGTAGAAGGAACTGAAGTTACTATTACTGTAAATACCACTGTAACAACATTACCTATTCCAATACTTCCAAGGCTAAATCCTTTTGTTGGGTCTGCTGATGAATTTGTTACTCCATTTATAACTACACTTCCTTCATTAAATGTTACACCAGTTGAAGGAGTATCTTGGAACATTACATTACTATCTATAACATTACCTACATTTGTCAAAGTTATGGTATAAGTTAGTATATCTCCAATTGTTGCAATTGATTTATCTACCATTTTCACTGCATTTATCTTACCTAATACTACATTGGTTGTTACTGTATTACTATGTTGAGTGTAAGTCAATGGTGTCCCATTAGGATATATATAGTAACTAAATTGAACTTGTGAAGTGTTAGTTATATATGATGGTGTTGGTAAAGTGTTTATCTTAGCACTAAATCCTACAATTACGGTTTGACTTGGAGCCAGATTTGGTAAAGAAAATCCAACGGTTGGGTCTAGTGATGGATAAGTTACTCCATTTATTGTTACAGTTTGTGTAACAAAAGTTAATGATGATTGTAATATATCTAAGAATTGTAGATTATTTGAAATAACATTACCACTATTTACTATAGTTGAGGTATACGTTATTGTATCTCCCACCTTAGCATACATCTTATCAACTGTCTTAGTATTTGTTAATTGCCCCAAGTTAATATTAGTAGTTACAGTATTTGATGTTGCTGATATTTGATATGGAGTTGAGCCTATATTATAACTTCCACTTGATGTTGCATAGTTGGTAACTATTGGTGGTGTTGGTAATGTGCTATTTACTGTAACTTGGAATTGAACCAAAGAGGTATTCCCAGCTACTAAATTATTTGGTAAAGTAAATCCTCCTATTGGATTATAGTTTGCATAACTTATACCATCTATTATTACAGTTCCATTTGCAAATGTTGCTCCATTTGATAAGAAATCTGTAAATAATATATTAGATATAGGTGTATTTCCTGTATTTTTAACTAATACACTATAATTTAATGTATTGTTTAAAGTTACATATAACTTATCTACACTCTTAGTTAAAGTTAAACTAGGCTGAACTATTATTGTACTTGTAGTATTAGACTGATAAGAACTACTATAAAGAGATCCATTTGGATTTACATAATAGTTAAATGTTCCTATAGCATAGTTTATTACAGAATCGTGAGTCGGATTATTTATTACAGTTACTGTAAATTGTACTGTAACTGATTGTAGTGTTGGTATCGTACCCAAAGTAAACCCTTGAGTTGGGTCATAGTTTGTATAAGGTGTTCCTCCTATAGTTACTGTTCCACTATTAAAAGTTACATCTGATTGTAAGTTATCAAGGAAATTTACATTTTTAGCATCAACATTTCCAGTATTAGCTACAACTACTGTATATGTTAAGACATTACCCATAGTTGCATATGACTTATCTACGCTCTTTGTTAGAGTTATTAATCCTACATTTATTTGAGTGGGTACAGTATTAGAGCTAACTTGAGAGTATATATATGATTCTGATGGATTTATTAAATATGAAAAAGTAACATTTGCTATATTGCTAATCAATGATGGATTTGGTAATAATGTCACTGTAGTATTAAAGCTTACTACCACTGTAGCACCAGGAGCAATATTTCCTAATGTAAAACTAGCATATGGGTCATAACCAGAGTATGATATTCCATTTATACTTACTGAGTTAGTAATAAAAGTCAATCCATTTGGTATCACATCTCTAAAGTTAACATTGTTAGCTACTACATTACCTGTATTTACAATAGTAACTGTATAAGCCACTGTATCTCCTATAGTAGCATATGCTTTATTTACATTCTTAGTAACTGATAATGAACCTACATTTATTGCTGTAGACACAGTATTACTTGTACTTTGAACTGTAACTAGTGGATTAGATGGATTTATATAGTATCCATAATTTGCTGTAGCTGTGTTGTAGATATTATCAGTAGATGGCATTGTACTAACTTTTACTGAAAACGTTACTGTTGCACTTGAGTATCCAGCAATATCTGGTATATTAAATCCTGCATTTGTATCAGCATTAGGTTGAGAGATTCCATTTACTACTACTGAGCCACTTATAAGCTGAGCATTTGATTGTATAATATCTTTAAATAGTATATTAGTACAGTTTGCATTACCTGTGTTATTGATTGTTATTGAATAGTTTAATGTATCTCCTATAGTTGCATATGTCTTATCTACTGATTTAGTAAGTGTTAATACTCCTAATTGTATATATGTTTTAACCGTATTAGAAGTAGCAGTCATTGTTTGTTGATTATCTGATGGTGTTAACTGATAATTAAAAGTTGTAGAAGCTGTATTATCTACTTCTCCACTTGTAGGTATAGAAGTTATATTAACACTAAATGTTACTGTATGGTATTGATTAGGCGCTAAATCAGTTAAGCTAAATCCTACTGTTGGGTCATAACTTAATTGTGGTGTCCCATCTACTACTACAGAATTTATATTAAATACTGTTGATGCTGGTGCTAAGTCCTTAAAGTTTAAACTTGTAGCGTTTACAGAGCCTGTATTTTTAACTATTACTGCATAAGTTAAGCTATCTGGTTCAGTAGCATAAGTTTTATTAACTGATTTTGTAAGAGTTAATTCACCTACTGCAACATAAGTTTGTGTAGTATTAGTTTTAATTTGAATACCAGTATAAGTTTCTCCACTTGTGTAATCGTAAGTTATTGTAGCATGGTTGTAGATAATATTGCCTGACGGTCTAGTCTGTACAGTTGCTTGGAAACTAACTGTTACAGGTGTTCCTGGAACAATGTTTGGTAGAGAGAACCCTTGACTTGGGTCAGCGCCAGTTTGTTGAGTAGTATCTATATAAACTGAGTTTGCTACTAACTTAATATTAGAGTCCAAGATATCCAAGAACTGTACATTTGTTGCATTGACATTACCATCATTAGTAATAGTTATACTAAAGTTTAAAGTATCTCCTATTTTAGCTATTGATTTATCTACAGATTTATCTGCTGATATTATAGTATCATAAACATAAATAGTAGTCGTATTAGAACTTGCACTTGTATTTATTGCACTGCCAGTAGGATTAACATAGTAAGAATAATCTATTGTAGCTGTATTTAACAATTCATTATTTGTTGGTATTGAATTGGCAGTTACCTCAAACCTTACTGTAGTTTGTTGTCCTACCTGTATATCATTTAAGCTAAATCCTATATTTGGATTATAGCTTGACATGTTAGTTCCATTTATATATACAGAGCCTGAAACAAAAGATGATTCTACTTGAATGATATCTGTAAAGTTAATATTCTTTAATACTGCGTTTCCAACATTAGCTATTACTACAGTATAAGTTATTATGTTATTTAATTTTATAATAGTTCTATCTGCTGATTTAGTAACAGCTATATTTCCATAGTTAATATAAGTTATAGTAGCATTACTTGTCGTATTAGAAGATATACTCTCTGTTCCAACAGTGTATTGATAGCTTAGATTTGAAGTATTGGTAATGTATCCACTACTTGGTACACTAGCTACTTTTACTTGGAAACTTATAGTTACAGATGCTCCAGCTGCAATAGTTCCTAATGAAAAACCTTTACTTGGGTCATAAGATGATTGTGCTGTTGAGCCTATCATAACTGAGCCTATTACAAAAGTTGTATTACTTGGTATTATATCTAAGAACGTTGTATTTACAATACTTTCATTGCCATTATTAGTTATTACTGAAGTATAAGTTATTGTATCATTTAAGGTTGCATAACTTTTATCTGCAGTCTTTGTATTAGTAACAGACATAGTTACAATATTTGTAGTAACTGTATTACTTGTTAAACTTCCACTAATATATTGACCTGTAGGACTTAATTGGTATTGGAAGTTCATACTAGCAGTATTGTTTATTTGTGGTGGTGTTGGAATACTAGTTATTGTAACTTGGAAAGTTACAATAGTTCTACCACCTGGGCTTATATTAGGTATAGTAAATCCATTGTTAGGATTAACATTTGAATATCCTGTACTTACACCATTTACTGCAACTGAACCAGGTACAAATGTAGCTCCATTTTCAATAATATCTACCAAATTAACATTTGTTAAAGGTACTGTTCCTGTATTATTTGCTGTAACAGTATAAGTTAATGTATTTTCTAGCATTGCATAAGATTTATCTACTATTTTTGTTATTGTTGCTGAATAAGAATTGATTGTTGTAGTAACAGTATTACTTGTTATATTGTTAGTTACTGGTTGTTGTGATGGATCTATATAATAACTATAAGATGCTGTTGCACTGTTTTTTATAACATTTGGTGAAGGTGTATTATTTACAGTCACTTTGAAACTAATAGTTATTGTTTGCCCAACATTCATAACCCCTAATGAGAAACCTTGTGTTGGATCATAATTTGATTTTGATACTCCATTCACTACTACACTACCTGCTACTAAAGTTGCCTCTTGTTGAAGAGTATCTGTAAAGGTTGCATTAGATATAATAGCAGTACCATTATTTGTAGCTGTAAATGAGTAAGTTAAGGTATCTCCTACTGTTGCATATGCTTTATCTACACTCTTTGTTAAGCTTAGTGAACCTACAGGATCATAGGTTACAACTGTATTAGAGTATATAGTCTTAGTAACTTCTGGCGAAGTTGGATTTACCTGATAGTTTATTACCGCTTCTGAATAGTTTGGTATATATCCAACAGGTGGATTTACAACTATTGTAGTCGCAAATACAACTATTACAGTATCACCAGGATGAATATCTCCTACAGGGAATGATTGAGTAGGATTATATGATGGATAATTTACTCCATTAATATATACAGTCTCTGGATATAAGTTCATGTAAACACCTATATAGTCTGCGAATACAACATTTGTTAAAGATACTGTTCCTGTATTTTGAATAGTCGTTGTATAAACCAATGAATCCCCTAGCTGAGCGTAGTGTTTATTTACAGTTTTTGTAATTGTATAAGCCACTTGATTTACTGTTGTTTGTACAGTATTACTATATATAGATCCCTTTAGTTCACTATTGTTAGGGTCTGGTTGATAGCTATATACTAAATCACTTTGATTATATACAATGTTTGGAGTAGGAACTGAATTAACCTTAACTTGGTATGTTACTTCTATAGTATCACTTGCACATATTGTTCCAAGAAGAAATCCTTGATTTGGATTATATGATGAATATGACACACCATTAATTGTAACCGTTCCAGGTATAAGAGTTGTGCCTGATTGAATATTTGATAAAAACATAGTATTAGTTGCATTAATATTACCATTATTAGTAATATTTACAGTGTAATATAATGTATCACCTATTATTGCATAATCTTTATCCACACTTTCAACAATATTCATACATACATAATTAGCTATAGTATCAACTATATTAGAATCTTGCTCTGTAGTTACCACACTAGATGTAGGTGTTATTTGATACTTAAATGGAACTTGAGCTATATTTTGTATTGTATTTGCTGGATTAAGTTGTGTTACTGTAACTTGATAACTAATATTTGTAGTTGCTTGAGAATTTATAGGATTTGGTAATACAAATCCAGTAAAAGGATTTAACCCTGATTGAGCTACTCCATTTATTTGAACGCTGTCACTTACAAATGTAGTTCCAGGTATTGTTGGCTCAGATATTTGAAATTTAGAAGCTGGTTGATTTCCTACATTACTTAAGCTTAAAGTATAAGTTACTGTATCGCCAATATTAGGGTAATTATTATTATTACACCTTTCGCCTATTACATTTACATATCCCACTTGTATACTAGTATGATTACTAAATATAGTCTTTTCTCTTATATAACCATATTGATTATACCTATACCCAAAACTTACACATGAAGAATTATCTATATTTGTTGATGGTGGTAATGAATTTATTTTTGATTGAAATAATATTTGTGTGCTACTTCCTGGCGCTAAATCTTGTAAAGATATACCTACTGTTGGGTCATCTGTTATATCTGTTGTACCATCTATTGTTACACTTCCAGTAACAAAGGAAGAATATCGATTAATTTTATCTTGGAATAATATATTTGTTGCAACTATGTTACCTGTATTAGTTATATTTATTGTATATGTTACAGTATCTCCAATATTTGCAGTGCTTGCTGAAGCTGATTTTGATATATTTAAAAGAGCTTCTTGAACCATTATTTGAACAGTATTTGTATTTGCATTGTTTGTAATAGTATTTTGACCTGATGTAAATTGGTAACTATAATTTACAGTATCATATATCAAATTGCCTGGTGTTGTAGGCAATGAATTTGATTTAACTGTAAAATTAACATTAGCAGTCCCATAAGCTGGAATACTTCCTATATTTACACCTTTTGTAATATCTCCACCTTGAATAGTTTGATTGTTTACTATAACTGAGTTTTGAACAAAGCTAACTGATGGGTCTAAAGTTGTAGATAATATAACATTGTTAGCAATAATACTTCCATTATTTTTTATTTGAACTGAAAATACTAATTGTTCTCCAACCTCAGTGTTATATTCTCCATCACCATCTATATCATATAGCTCCAAATAGGCTGTAATATCAGGTGCTTGAGCAAATACTTGAGTAGCAAAAGCTACTATTTGTACTCCATCTCCAGATACACTTTCAGTTATTTGAGTAGCTAATAATGATTGATTTGTAATTAATGTATTTGAAATATCTACATCTACAATATCCCATTTATTTCTTGCTCCTACAAGTTGTGTAGGTACAAACCCATCATTGTTATTAGTTGCATTAGTTCCTGAAATATTTAGTAAACCATTACTAGAGCTTGTAGGGTCTGCTACATTTATTACTCCACTAAAGAAATTATTTTCTGGATTGTTTGGTGATGTCCCAGGATTAGTATTTGGTGAAAAAACTGAGTTACCAACATTACTTAATTGAGCAAAAGATGGTCCCACTTCTACATATTCATTTCCATCAAGTGGAGAACCATTTGCACAAGCAATAAACATATTGCCTTTTAACATTGATGGATCTGTACTAGTTGTATATCCAGACATCGTCATTTGTAATGGTGTATTAGTAGTTGCTACTGATATACCAGAGTTATAAAGAATCATTTGAGGTTTAAATAAATCATTTCTATATATTACTGTTAATGTCCATCCTGCTCTTGTATTACTTAGACCTGTAGAGGGTACACTTATTGGTACATTTGATACTGTATAACTTCCTGATAGTGCTGCCTGAACATATGTTGTTACATCTGCAGCTCTGTATCTATCAACATTTCCTGTTGGCCCATTATAAGTATCCATATACTTAGGTATTATGGAATATATTCCTTGTGGAGTTGTAAAAGTTATTGCGCTATCTTGAATACTGCTAACACTTTGCGCCCCTGATACACTACTAGTCACTGTAGAATACCAAACAAGCTCTGCATATAATACTTTACTGTTTGATAATATATTTAAATTTGCAGAACTTCCTGCTTTAGTCCAATCTCTTGTTGTTGTTCCATTAGGCATAATTAAATCAGATGTATTTACTGTTAAAGCTGTACTACTACCACATACAACTAAACTGTTTCCTGTACCCACTAAAATAGCTTTATCTATTGCCTTAAAACGTGGTGTTAGTGACATGTTTACCTCCTTGCAAAGAATATTTTTAATTTTACATTATCATTTTTAATAATTACTGTATATTATATTAAAGTAGTAATTTTTTAGTTCCTAAAAATTAAATTTTTAATTAAAACAAATATTTTTTTATCGAAATATGTATATTTATTTTGAATATAATTTATTAATAAACTTAAAGGAGTGATTTAATGGACTCAAACATGTTAAATATTATTGTAAGTAATACTCAAAAGATTCCTATAATAATAGGAAATACTTCTACTTTTAGTATTACTATACAAAATCTCAGCACTGTGCAAAGATTTTATAATCTAGGTCTTACTATTACAATACCTGATGGTCTGGTCCTTTCGACATCTACTTTTTCACAAACATCTAGTATAACAAATGCTGATAATAGCATCACATACTCTTGGATTAATATGAAAGACCTTGCACCTATGGAGGTAAATTTCACTTTTAGTATAACTGTTAAGTGTAATACTAAATTTAAAAATGGAACTGTAATACCATTTGGATATATATTTTCTGGAATAAGTGTATCTTGTCAAGCAGATACTATGCCTAGAGGGAGCTATGATATAGGTGATGTAGTAATTACTAATAGTATAGCTATGTCTTTTCAAACAATAATGTTTAATAGTACTATTACTACACCTGGAAAAGTATTAAAAGGTGCAGGTAACCTACTCACTTTAAATGATTATACTCAAGTTAGCACTGCTACTTGCAAGTTTTATAATAATTCAAATTCTTCATCCTTAGTTAATATAACAATACTATTAGATGATGGAATTAGATATATAGGAAATGTTACTACTTTAGGTACTGATGCATCACAATTTACAACTCCTACTATTAACTTGGTTAGTATTAATAATAAAATGTATACTCAACTTTATTATAGTAATGTAAATCTTTCAGTAAGTAGCAATACTACTTTAAATTTTAATTTTGCAATATGGAATCAATATAACAGTAATCAAGGAAATTATATTGTTCATGGTACTATATTGAATATGTACATTAGTATGGTATCAGCAAACCCTCAAGTAACAGCCAGTTCTAGCAGTACTACTAGTTTTTCAGCAATGGATTTGATAATAGCTACTTCTACAAGTAAATCTATAGTTGATATACAAAATACAGTAACTTACACCTATGTATATAAGGTTGGGCAATATTACAATATACAAAATGTATTAGTTCATTATTTGTTACCTGATGGAATCCTTTATCTATCTAGCTCTATTAATCCAACATCAGTGGCAAATAGTTCTACAATGAAAGGATATTATCTAACTTACAACTTTGCTTTTATGCCACAAAACTCTACACAGACTGTAACAATAAGTGCAAAAATTAATAGTTTTTATACCTATAAATTTGATACAAATAACATAAATCTACCTGTCGTAGCTTCTGATCCTTTTACTTCAACTACTGATATTACAGGTACTCTTGTAGGTTCATTAACTCAAGCCACTGATAATTCTAGTGTATCTTCAAGTATAAGTGTAGGAACAATTACCAAACAGTTTGTTAAAGGATACTATAAAAATGGAACCTCTAAAACAATAAATTCTTTAGCTCCTGGAGATTTTGCTGAGTATTTATTAACTTACAATGCATCTACATTACAAGCTACTCAAAAACAAGTTTATATAGATGACTTTTTCCCATTATCATCTAATCCTATAACCAACTTAACTTACAACTACACTGGTTATAATCCTGTATCTCAACCTAAACTAATAAGTCCCCATGGAGTGGATTTCTTCTATGGAAATATACCTGGCTTAACTACTGCTACTATTAGTTTTAAAGTACAAATAGAACAACTTGGTTCTTCTGGCCAAAATGCTAATCTAATGAAACTAAAAGGAATAAATACCTATGGATATGCCTATAGCAATCGTGCGCAAGTAAACTTTAATATAGGCACTCCTAATATTCAATTAACTAAGACTGTTAATGGTCCTAACACAACAGTTATAAAATCTAATGAAATCTACACATATGCAGTTACTATAAAAAATACTAATACACTAGGAACAGAAACAGATGCATTTAATTTTACTCTTAATGATACTTTATCTAACTGGTTTACTCTTAAGAAAAATAGCTTAATAGTTAATGGAACAGGTAGTTATGATGAAATTAAAATTGAAGATAATAGTATTATTGTTAGTATTGATAAACTTGCTCCAGGTCAATCTATCACTTTAACATACAGTGTAACTATAAGCTCAGTCATGGCTCCAGGAGTAAGTATTACCACTACAGCAACTAATACTAATCCATATTCTCAAGAATATGATGATTATTCAGATAACTACCAATATTCTAATCTTAATAAAAGTGCATCAGTTAAAATCTCTTCAGCTAACATAATAGTATCAAAAAGTAATATCGCATCTACATTTAAGGTTGGCTCTTTAATAACCTACACAATTACAGTGACTATTCCTCAAGGTACCATTGCATATGGACTATATGTAAAGGATGTTCTTCCAAATGGAGGCCAATCTTATGTAGGTTCTGCATTTAAAAACGGTGTATCTATAATACCAACAGTATCATCTTATACAGTTACATTACCTACTGAAGGAACAATAGATGCCAGAGTATCATCACAAACAATAGCTTACAACATGACCTGTAGAATAATTAGTGCAACTAAGAGTATTGGTGCATTAACTTCTACACAAAATAATATTGCACAATGCCTATATCAACAAATTCAAGGTGGTAGTTATACCACAGTTTCTAATACATTAGTTATAACAGTGAATCATCCAAACTTAGTAATGACATTAAGTGCAACAGATAAAACTACTTCTACTATATATAACCAAACTGCTAGTATAAGTACTAATTCTGTTATGCAATTTTTACTTATATTCCAAAATAATAGTTTAGTAAATTTAGTAAATGGTACTATACAAATTCCTATAAATAATAATTTCTTATTTACTTCTATAAACACAACTTCATTCTGTAATGCAACCTATAATAGTTCTACAAAAAATGTTGTTATTTCAATACCACAGTTAGGTCCATCTATGTCTGGATATGTAACTTTTACAGTAATACCTCAATTAATGTTGGTCTCTGGTTCTTCAATGACTACTCAGGCAACTGCTATTTCTTATTATAATGATATATGGCCTACTAAAATATATGGTGGTGAACAAAGTAACACTATAACTTGCTCTTTAGTCCCTGGAGTTTCATTATTGCCAAATCCAGCTAATAAAATAGATGATTCAACATCATATATTGTTACACCTGCAGGCAATACTGCAGTTATATTAAATTATTTTAAAAATACTGGTGGAGGCTATGACAGTTATTCAATAACTATACAAAAAGTAGCTATTTCTTATACACTGTACATTAATGGTACAAAAATAACTGATGTACCTACTAATACACTTTATCAAGCAACTTTACCTCAATTAACAAATTTACCTCCTAATAGCAGCAAATTAATAGAACTAGATGCGGTCATTCCTTCTAATCAACCATTAGGTGTTAGGTATGATTTTTTTATTACTGTTACATCACAAACTAATCCATATCCAAGTAAGACAGTTTTAAATATAGATCCTAGTTAAAAATATCTTCTATCATGAGTATTTATAAATACTATACAGTTTATTTCTTTATTATAAAAAACCATCGATTATACTTGATAATATTCGATGGTTTTAATAATATAGTAATATATTTGAGCTAACAAACAATTTACCTTTATAAATTTGGCTTGTTGATGTATTTTCAATATTTATTTTTATATTATCTTTATTTAAATAGGTAATACCAATAGGTACAAGCATGTTACAAGAAAATCCAAAAACACTTATTTTAGTTTTCATTTTTTGGTTTTTGTTTTTTCTATTAGTTTTTTTACATTTTAGTTTATAATTTATTTCGTATTCTATGTTACCTAAAATAATAAAGGTGCATACATCAGAATTTTGTTTTCTATATACATCATTAGCAGGAGTATTAACAACCTTTGTTTCTAGTATATTTACTTTTACTTTTATATCGATTATTTTATCTATTCTTTGAGATATTTTTATATTGTTATCCACTTGTAATGATTTAAATACTTTATTTTCAACATGTGTGTTCACTTTATTACTTTTCATTACTACTCTAGTGGGAGACATCTCAATATTGTAAATATAGTCATGTTCTATAGTGGAGCAATTTTTTATTGTATTACAGAGATAATGAGGTAATACTATAACTTTAAATGTTATTATTATGCATTTTCCTGAATTAATATCATGCAAACTAAACCCTTTTTCTGGATTTATGAAATATTTCTTTATACTATTTATAGTTACTGAGTTATTTATAAATTTTGTCCCTGTTGGAATTTTATCTTGAAAAAATGCATTAGTTACAATATACTTACTAACATTTGAAATGCAAACTGTATATGTTACTATATCAAAAGAATAGGAATGTTTCTTATCTACATATTTTTCTATCTTTAATATATCCTTTACTATATCAGTAGAAACTACATTACTACAGATAGTCTTTACTATTACAGGACTTTTAGGTGATAATCTATATTGAAAGTCTATCCTACATTCATTTATTACCTTCATTACATCACTCTTTTCTATTTATGTCTGTTAGATATTAGATTATTATTACTCTAAATATTGCATTAACATAGTTACACTTACAAATATTTTACTCTGATTGAGCTTTACACTTACGTCTTCTACAAAGTATCTAAGATTAATTCTTTCCTCATTACTATCATAATTTGGGATAACTATGAAAGTACTAAATGGCAACATAATATTTAATACTTTATTTTTTTTATGTTTATTACGCTTACATTTTTTGTTGGTATTTTCATATTTTAATATTAAACTCATATTAATATTACCCAATATAATAAGATTTTTCCCACTTAAATGTTGCCCTTCTAATGAAGTTCCTTTTATTGTATCCACTATTTTTGTATCACATAATTTTAATGAGTATATTTCTATAGATGGAGTTGTATATTCTATTCTATAATCTTTAGACTTTTTATTAGATAATTGTATATTTTGATACGTAGTAAATTGTTTAAAATATTTTAGTGGATGTAATTCTCCAAAGCAAGATATATTGTATGTCATTTCACCTATACTATAATCCATATTCTTTTTTCTCCCTTTTAGTGTATTCTTCAATACAATGAAAAATTTATAATGTGGTATTCTCTACCTATTAATATATTATATAATATTAAAACTATTAATACTAAATAACCAAAAAGTCTTGTATCATCTATATATTTTTCACATTAACTCCCTTGCTTAATATTTTTTCAAGTTATTACTTTAGTATATATACTAAATGTTGGGTATTATATAATAATTATTTCATGTGGTATTTTTTTATTTATCTAACAAAAAAGAGTCTATCTTTTTTGGATAGACCCTTGTATAAAAAAATGCTACCTTCTTTGTAGAGGATAACATTTTACAGTATATTTTGACATAAATTATAATATACCTTCAGATTTATAAACTTCTAAATTTTTCATTATATAACTTAGTGTACAAAATTCCTTATCTATTCTTTCTCCAATTAATGTCAATCCATCTATTAATTGTTTTTCTTTAAAGTTTTCTAAAAGTACCATTATACTTATATAATTAATGCCACCATCTTTAGTATCTAAAGTTCTTGATTTTTTAACATACTTATTTTCCATTGCAAATTTTATTGCATTTTCTAATCTTTCACTCATCTCTATAATAGGCATTGCTTTAAATACTTTTATTTGAGGTGAATTTATATCAAAGTTTTTAGCTTTAGTTATATCTGTATTTAAAAATATTACGTTTTTAAATTTAGTACCAGAAAAATCTACTTCTTCTAAATTAACTCCTTCAAATATAGTATTTTCAAATTTCGCATTTTTAAATTTACTTCTTTTTAGGTTTGCTCCTATTATTTCTGCTGATTTGAACGTACACCCATAAAAGTTACAAGACTTAAAGTGAGCTCCTCTTAAACTTGTAAAATTAAAGTTTGAATTTGAAAAATCAGTGTTATAACAGTTACTTCTTTTTAAGTCTTGATACATAAAGTTTTTGTCCATTTTTTTTGCTTTATTGTATTTTAATCCTGTCTCTATCTTTTGCGTATTATTCATTCTTCCTCCGTAATTTAAAAGTTCATATACTTATAAGTATATACACTTGATAATAATTATTTTTTATATAATTATTTCTAATATTAACATATAATCTCAGCCATAACAACTTTATTATATATTACTTATAATAATAAAATGCTGTCTTTTTGATATAATATAATTAAACTTAGGAGATTTGTAAAATGAATGATGAATTTAACAATAAAGATACTTCTAGTAAATATGCATGGAATAATGCTATGATTTTATATAAAATACAAGAAATTTTAGAAGACAAAAACATAGATGATTTAGAATTTACTAAAGGAAATCAAAAACAGGCTATAAAAGTAAAATAACTTGCTACACTTGTGAAGAGTGTAGTAATTGCCAGTGTAAATGGCAGTAATAGTAAGATTCCTCTTGAGAATAGAACTAAAAACTTACAAGTATCTAAGTTATTCCATGAGAAAAGAAAACTTAAAAAGAATTATAAGCCCGCAGGGGTATAAATTTAGGATGAATAGAAGTATAGCTTTCACTCAAGTAAAACAAAATATGAATTTCAGAAGATTTTTAAGCAGAGGTAAAGAAAATATTCTATCAGAATGTATTATTTTTATATAAAATAATTAAAAATGTACTTATTAAGATAGGTAAAAGAGCTATCACAGAACAAATTTAATTTGCTCATGCGACAGCCCCTTTTAATATATATGCTTAATGTTTAATTTTCATGATGATTGCATCCGCATCCACAATTTTCATCGTGATGGTGATGTTCTTCTAATTCTTTGACCTGTTGTTCCATTTCATTAAACTCTTTTACCATTATATCATAAGTTGGAAGAGCTGCCTCAGTATCGTATTCTTCGCCTCTCCAATCAGCATACATCATAGCATCCCCATTAGTTAAAACTAATCTACCTGACATAGTTATATTATCCACTTCTTCTAAAAATTCTATTTGTTTTTGTAAAACTTCGCCTTCTAGCTCTACATCTTCATCCAAACATTGTACTATCATTACAGGTGCATAATAGTCTTCCTCATCTTTAACATTTACAATAATATCTAAAACTCCTTCTGCGCCTTCTTCAAATTCCGCTAATTCAACATTTGTATCAATCATATCCTGAGGTACTAATAAGTCTTCTATTAAATATTTTATTACTCTGTCTTTTACTAATTCTTTTGACATTTATTTTTCTCCTTCCGATTCTATAACATTATCATAATCATTTCTATATTATAGTATACTACATTAATTGTTTTTTCAATCTCTTACAAAAATTATTTTTTTATTATCTTCCTTATATTCCCTTTTTTATTACAATCTTGTAATCGCATTGATTTAAAAAATAGTTTATATTTAGTATAATAGAAATGTAGCACATATTTTTATTCAATATATTAATAAAAAGTATATTTGAAAATGTAATGTATGTTAAATCTAGGAGGAATATTATGAAGTTTAAAAAACAAATTAGCTCTATTATTGTATCTACAATGCTTGTACTTGGAAGTATGAACCTTTCTTATGCAGATGGCACAAATGTAGTTACACTTGGAGCTAACTTATCAGAATCTCAAAAGCAACAAATGCTTAATTACTTTGGAGTAAAAAAAGACCAAGTCTTAGTTTTAGATGTAACAAATGCAGAAGAAAGACAATATTTACAAGGTGTTGCAACAGAAGGTCAGCTTGGAAAAGTTACTATATCTTGTTCATATGTTGAACCTACTAAAAAAGGAAATGGAATTAATGTTAAAACAGCAAATTTAACTTGGGTAACTAGCTCAATGATTGCTTCAACACTTACAACAGCTGGACTTGAAGATGCAAATGTTATCGCTGCTGCTCCATATCCTGTAAGTGGTACTGGTGCATTAACAGGAATTATGAAGGCATTTGAAGATGCTTCAGGAAAGAAACTTGATGAGACAAAGAAAGAGATTGCTTCTGAAGAATTGGTAGTTACAGGTGATTTAGGAGATGATATAGGCCAGGAAAAAGCAACTGGTGTAATGAATGATATAAAAACAGAAATTGTAAAAAATGGAACAAAAGATACTAATCAAATAGCAAATACAATAAACAATGTTGTAAATAATTACAATATTACTATTACACCAGAGCAAAAAGAACAAATTAAGGGTGTAATGAAAAAAATAGCTGACCAAGATTATGATTACAATAACATGAAAAATACATTGGACAATGTATCAGATAATGTAAATGAGCAATTAAAGAAATTAGGTGAAAGTGTTAAAGGCTCTGGTATATTAGACACCATTGGTGGATGGTTTAGTGGAATAGGAGACTGGTTCTCTGGTTTATTCTCAGGTGGAGATAAAAAAGATTTAGGAATCTTAAATAACACTAATGATGAGTCTCTTGGCTCTAATGCTGTAATAAACTCTACAGAAGGTGTTCAAATAAATCCACAAGATAATACTAATTCAAATAATGATAGTAATTCAAATAACTCAGAAAATGATAATACAACTAACAATGAAAATAAAGATAACTCTCAATCAAATAACGAGGACACAAATAATTCAGAAAATCAATCAAATAACGATGATTCAGTTGGTTTTTTTGAAAAAATAAAAAATTGGCTTTCAGGCTTATTTTAAAAATTAAATAAATAAAGAAAAAGAATTGCCTAAAATAGAAATTTTCTATGAAAGGCAATTCTTTTTCTTGCAATAAATTTTTATTACTCACTCATCTTTTTAGATTTATCTATGCATGCACATATAGCTTTTATAACAGAGGCTCTAAAACCTTCTTCTTCAAGTACCTTAACTGCCTCTATAGTAGTTCCTCCAGGTGAACATACCATATCTTTTAACTTACCAGGATGTTTTCCTGTTTCAAGTACCATTTTCGCAGAACCCATAACTGCTTGTGATGCAAATTTATATGCTTGTTGTCTTGGCATACCTGCAATTACTGCTGCATCTGCCATAGCTTCTATAAATAAAAATACATATGCTGGTGCTGAACCACTCGCTCCAATTACTGCTTCTATAAGATATTCTGGCACTACTTCAGTATTTCCAAAAGAATTAAATACTTCTGTAACTGCTTCTAAGTCTTCATTGTTTATATTTCTATTTATAGAAAGAGAAGACATAGCTTCATTTACAAGAGCTGGAGTATTTGGCATTGTTCTAACTATTTTCTTATCATTTCCTATTATTGACTCTATATCTTCTATAGATTTTCCTGCTGCTATTGTAACTATAATTTTACTATCATCTATAAAATCTTTTATCTCTTCTAAAATATCATCATATATATCTGGTTTAACAGCTACAATCACTATATCAGAGTTTCTAGTTACTTCCTTTGAATCTTTTGTAGTTTTTATTCCAAAACTTTTATATATTCTATCAAGAGTTTCTTGACTATATGCTGATGCTATAACCATATCAGGTTCAACTAATTTTGAATTTACTATCCCTCCTATCATAGCGCTTGCCATATTTCCTGCACCTATGAATCCAATTTTTTTCACTATAGTACCTCCTTATTAGCTAATATTAATAGTTAAAATTTAAACTTCTTTAATTGTATCAGATTTCTCAAATGGATTTGGGATACTTACAACCAAAATCTTTACTAATTTATTAGTGTAATTAACCCAATTATGATTGTTCTTTTCACTATTATAGTGTATTGTGTCTCCTGGATACATTTCTATTTGTTCATCACCCAAAAATACTGTAAGAGTACCCTCTAGCACGTACACAAACTCCTCACCTTTGTGTACATAACAACAAATATCTTCATTACTCTTACTTGGAAGAATTTCAATTAGTCTTGGCAACATTGTTTTTTCTTTTAAATTAGATGATAAATGATAATGTATAAATGTTGAATTTTCTACATCAAACACTTCTTTCTCATAACTTCTCAATACAGCTCTTTTATGCTCTTTTGGCTTCATAAAAAAGTATGTTAATTCTACATCTAATACACTTGCTATTTTTCCTAAGGAATCTGTTGCTACGCTTGTCAATCCTCTTTCAAGCTGTGACAAGAAACCAATTGATAAGTTTGTTTTTTCACTCATATCTTTCAGTGTCATTTGTTTTTGAGTTCTAAGTTGTTTTATTTTTGCTCCTATGTCCTTATTCAAAACCATCACCCCTAAATAATTTTAATTTTTTCATAATATAAATACAAAAATATAAATATAGGCTATTATACCTATTTTATTTCACTCTTTAAAAATTTTATTAGTATTACTATAATTTATTATTTTTGTTTTGTCTATATTTTTAAGATTTATTTTTCACATATTTTTATATAACTTTGCCAACTAAATATCTATTCTTTATAAGTATTTATTTTTTATATAATAAAACTTAAGTTATTAATATGATTCAATATATTATCAAAATAATTCATACTAATGTATTAATCTTATTAATATATCCTATCTAATCAATATATCTAAATTATATTTTATATGTTGCATGTCTTATTTAAATTTAATTATTAAAAATTCAAATTATTATATTATTATTTCTACACATTATTACATCCTTTTTTATAATTATAACATAATCTTACAATTTAATGACATCTATTCAATGTCTTTTTTTACTCTGCAACATCTTCTATTTTACAATTTAATATTATACATATTTTTTAGATACAGACTTGTCAATTTTTAGATTGTCAAGTGTTATTGAAGTGCTTTATGTCCTCTTAAAATACATTATCTAATTTTTTATTTAATAAGAATTGCTTACTATAAGAAATATAACATCATCTTTATAGGATTCTTTTAAATATATCTCTATTCTAAATAGAATTTCTTTTTTTGTCAAAATTTCTTCATTCTTTAATAATTAATTAATTACTTATAAAATAAGTTAATTATCTATACAAATTTTATCATTTTTGATAAAATACAGAGAAAAAATTAATTTTAATCGCTAATTTCGCCAAAATATATCTTTATTTATATTAGTAAAATAATTATAAATTTATTAAAATATGTTTGTAATTCATAAATTTATTTTTATTAAATTAAAAATTATGTAAAAAAAGTGAGATATATATCTATAGAAAATTTTTCCTATAAATATATATCTCACTTAATAAATATATATCTCACTTACATAAAGACTTATTCTATATAAAAACGCCATAAAAAATCTTTCGCCTCTTCTGCATAATCTATATTTATACGCTTACTAGTTTTTATATCTATATCATCCTTACTAAATACCTTTACTCCTTCATCATCATAATAAAAATCACTTATATATAATTCTTCACCCATTATACTCTTGCTGTTTAGACTTCTATCTATTTTTAGAGCCTTACAAAGCTTTCCTGGCCCATTAGTAATATTCTTTATTTGATATTTACTCAAATTATTATAAGATTTATTGTATCTATTTATAGATATCTCATCTAAAGAAGTTATAGGTTCTACACCTCTTATTAATACACACTCTGGTGTGTTTTCTACATTTGCTGATAAATTTAAACAGTTGTACATCCCATAAATTAAATAAACATATATATGCCCACCATCTAAATATAATGGCTTCGTTCTGTCGGTTTTTTTATCACCATATACATGTGCTCCTTTGTCATTTATACCCATATAGGCTTCTGTCTCTATGATTTTAGTAACGATTGTTTTATCTTCATACTTTCTTATAAGATATTTGCCCAATATTGATTTGGCTAAATCAATACCATTTTTTCTAAAAAAATCCTTTTCCAAAACTTCACCTCATAAAATTTATTTGCAATAAACTAAGTCTAGCTAAAAACATAAATAAAATCAACTTATTTTATGATTGTATACAAATAATAGATTTCAATATTTATTATTTGTATATATCAAAAAATTCTATTTCGAATTTTTCAATATTGTCATTATAATTTGAATTATCATAGACTTCTTCAACCACTTCTTTAATTGGGAATATAATCTTCACTTCAGTCCCTTCTCCTACTTTGCTGTCTATGTAAATTTCCCCATTTTGAATTTCAATCAATGATTTTGTAAGACACAATCCTATCCCACTTCCAAATTCATTTGATATACCACTATTTTCAATTTGTTTAAATCGATTGAATATGTCACTCAATTTATCTTTTTCTATACCTATTCCAGTATCTTTTATAAGTATTTCTACTGTCTCACCTTTTTTATAGATACCTACAAGAATTTCTCCACCTTCTAAAGTAAACTTTATAGAATTTGATAATATATTCAATATTATCCTTTCTATAGATTCTGGGTCAAGCCCTACCCTCATAGTTTCCTCATTTGTATCAAAAATCAAATCTATTCCCTTAGACCTAGCATAACTGCTAATAGATGTAACTATTCTTTCTGTTATATCGATAATATCAAAATTAACTGCTTTAATCTTATATATCTCTGACTTAACTTGAGAAATATTTATTATGTTATCTATTAATCTCAATAATCTAAACATATTTTGTTTAGTTATTTGTATATGTTCTTTTAGTATATTCTGAAAATCTATTATTTTTCCTTTTTTATAAAGATTTTCGACAAGTTGAACTGAGCTGTATATATTATTTAAAGGAGTCTTAAGTTCATGAGATATATTAGCATAAAACTCCATCTTCATTTGGTCATATTGTCTCTGTTTTATTAGTGCTTTCTTAAGTCTTTCAGACTCTCTTTGTACACTCAAATCTTTAATAATTCTAACTCTACTTCTCTTTTGTCCAAAATACAATGTTCTTGATATCATCTTTACTTCTCTAATATGATTATTTTCGTTTACTATGTGAATGCTCTTTTCTCTCTCTCCTATATTTAAATTATTTATGTATTTTTTTACTAATATATTTCTATATTTTTGCGTTGTGGCTCCTAATACATCACTAGAAATTCCAAATAATTCTCTAAAAGCTCTATTTGTATATAGAACTCTTGATGTACTTAAATCTTCAAGAAAAATAGCCTCTGGTATAGCATCAAGTAATTTTTCGTATATTATCTTTTGTTCATTTGCTATTCTAAGTATATTTATCTCTTTAGTTATATCTCTAAATGTAAGCAATTTAAATAGCTTATTATCTGACCAGTAGTCTCCAACTCTAACTTCTTCAACACGGTCTTCACCATCTATATCAGACATTACAAAATTAACTATACAGTTTGCTGTATCATTGTAACTTACTATTTCAGCTTTCTTTTCTTGTGTAAGATTTAATCTTTTAAATTCTCTATTATCAAAGAAATCTATATTGAAAGTTTCAAAATACTGTTCTAATGTCATACCAACTAAATCACTGGAATTACATCTAAAACTCTTTTCATATTTCTTATTTATACTAATTATCTTATTCTTCTTTATACCACCTTCAGCACTCCTCACAAGTATAGGGGATGGAATATTTAATATAATGTTTTTGTAATCTTTATTTATATGTCTTATTTCCTCATCCATTTTGATTTCATTTGTAATATCATTTAAGCTTATTAAGTAATTACTTTCATCTTTATTATTACTTAAACTCAACAAATAGATTTTATCATTTAATTCTACCTGCTTGTCGATTATACTTATATCATTGTCAAATTTTTTTAATTTCTCAGCTACATTTTTATCTTCTTTGACAAAAGTTAATATTTTATAAAAATTACTCATATCTTTTGAAAATTCATCTTTAAACTTATTATTTGTATAACTTATATTAAAATCATAATCCGTTACTATCCATACGTTTGGTATTGTATCAAGAGCTTGTCTCAATAACTCTTTCCTTTGGTCTATATAATTCTTTAGTGTTCTTTGTATAGTCATATCTTTTTCTATAGCTAAATTTATCTTACTTAATTGCTCTGACTTTCTACTTAATTTTTTATTTATATAATCAAGCTCGTAATATGGATATACTATTCTATTATTGAGACTGTATACATATACATAATAAGTGTGGTTACATAATAATAAATACACTACTCCTATTAATCTCTCTGTATCTACTACACTAAAATAAATTGCTATAAATCCTATAATAGTTGTAAAAAAAGCAAAATATGATAAATCTTTTATTAACTTATAGTGTTCAACTGTGCTATCAAGTTTATTCAATAAATATATCAAATTAAACAACGACACGACAATATTAACTAATATAATAATCATATTCCAGTTAAAATCACTAAAAATATTTCTTATAAAATAGTCTACTATGACAAAAGCACTATAAAAGATTAATACAGGGCTTATTCTCAAATTTTTTACTTTAGAAATGGTTAAATATATAAAAGTAGACATATTAATTATACTTAAATTTAGTAATACAATTTGGAATGTTTGAAGTTTTAAATCTGCTACGCCTAAAATACTTACAAAAACTAATACGAGACACCCTGACTTTAATATATTTATAAATTCGTCTTTTTTAAAACTAGTTATATAAACTATAGAGTATCCAAATATCCAAAGTAAAATTATCCTATACATATTTATAGAAACTGTATACAAATTTATATTTAAAAGTGCAATAATCAAAAATACCCCATTAGCTAGTATATAGACCTTATTCTTGCTTAAAGTTCCCTTAGATTCCATATTCCCCACCACTTCTTCATTTTTATATAGTTTTACCTATAAATATGTTACCACAATTCTTCCAAAAAATTTGTCACTTTCTAGTTATAAAAAAAAATGAGTAAATATTTTTAATTTTACTCATTTTATAGATTTTGTATATTCAATTTAAAAAGCTGGAACTATACTTCCTTTATATTCATCTTGTATAAATTTTTTAACTTCTTTACTGTTCATAGCTTCTGATAAAGCTTTCATCTTATCACTGTCTTTATTATCTTCTCTACAAGCTATTATATTCACATATGGAGAATCACTTGACTCTATTACTATAGCATCCTTAGTAGGATTTAAGTTAGCTGTTAAAGCATAATTAGAATTTATAACTGCTCCATCAACATCCTTTAATACTGTTGGTAATTGCTCTGCATTCATTTCTTTTATTTGTATATTTTTAGGATTCTTAGTTATATCTTTTTTAGTTATAAGTTCTCCGTCTTTTACTTCTATTATTTTATTTTTTGCTAATAATTTAAGCGCTCTAGCTCCATTAGTTGCATCATTTGGTACAGCTATAACTGCTCCATCTTTTATTTCATCTAATGACTTAACTTTTTCTGAATAGAATCCCATTGGCTCTATATGAACTTTAGCTGTATACGTAAGTTTATATTCTTTCTCCTTAACTGTTTCCTCTAAAAATGGAATATGTTGAAAGAAATTTGCATCTAAAGAACCTTCATCTAAAGCTGTGTTTGGAAGTACATAGTCATCAAATATTTTTACTTCTAAATCATACCCTTTTTCTTTTAATAAAGGTTTTGCTACTTCCAGTATCTTTGCGTGTGGATTTGATGAAGCCCCTACTAGTATTTTCTTATCCTCTTTGTTTGAACAACCAACTGCTGATATTGCTATTGCTGACACCAATGCTACTGATAATAATTTTTTTAATTTCATTTTTTACTCCCCCTCTTTAAAGTTTTTATGATTAAATTATTTTAGTTTCTTGTAAGCTAGATTTCCTATACCTTGTATTATCTGAACTAATATTACAAGTGCTATTACTGTATACACCATTACTGCTGTATCGAATCTTTGATATCCATAAATAAGTGCTACATTACCTAATCCTCCAGCTCCTACTGCACCCGCCATAGCTGTATAACCAAGTATAGATATTATTGATAATGTAATTCCAGATACTATTGAAGGCATAGCTTCTTTTATCATAACTTTAAATACTATTTGTCTCTTTGTAGCCCCAAAAGATCTTGCAGCTTCTATCAATCCTTTGTCAACTTCATTTAACGAACTTTCTATAATTCTAGCGATAAATGGTGCTGCACCAATAGTTATTGGTACTATTGCAGCAGTTTCCCCTATACTTGTTCCAACGATTAATCTAGTTATTGGAATCATTGCAACTATAAGTATCATAAATGGGAAACTTCTAAATATATTTACTATAAACCCTAAAACACTATTTATTGTGCTATTTGGTTTTAATCCATCTGGTTTTGTAACTACTAATATGATTGCTAGTATAAATCCTAATATTGTTGCTACTATAGTTGGTACTATAACCATATACAAAGTTTGTAACAATGCATTTGGAAATAGTGTTGTTAAAAAGTCGATTAAACTATTCATTTATCATTTCCTCCCATCTTATGCCTTTACTAGTTAGATATTGTTTTACTTGTTCCCCACTTTTATCTGAAACATTTATGATAAGTGAACCTAAAATATCTTCTTTAAATTGTTCTAATTTGCCAAATATTATAGATACATCTATATTTAGTTCTCTTGCCATAGTCGTTATAATAGCGTCATTAGAAATATCTTTAGGGAATAGTATCTTTATATTTGTTCCTTTTGGTAAAATTATACTTTCTTCACCTATTAATTTTCTAAGTCCCTTAGTATTTCTTAAGAAAATCTCTTCTGTATCTCCTACCTCTAGTACTTCTCCATTTTCCATTATTGCTACTCTTCCACAAATCTGTTTTATAACTTCCATTTGATGAGTTACAACAATTATTGTTATTCCTAATTTTTTATTTATATCTTCAAGTAATGAAAGAATTGATTTTGTAGTATTTGGGTCTAATGCTGAAGTTGCTTCATCACAAAGAAGTACTTGTGGATTTAGTGCTAAAGCTCTGGCAATTGCAACTCTTTGTTTCTGACCACCACTTAAGTTCCTAGGTTTATCATTTTTCTTTTCAGATATACCAACCACTTCTAATAGCTCTAAAACTCTTTTCTGTATTTCTGATTTTGTATATCCAAAACATTCTAATGGTAATGCTACGTTATCAAATACAGTTCTTCTCTCAAGTAATGAAAAGTGTTGGAAAATCATGCCTAGTTCTTTTCTTAAATCTCTCATTTGCTTTTCATTCAGTGACTTTACTTCCTTATCAGAAACAAGCACATTACCTTCTTGATATTCTTCTAAGCCATTTATACATCTAAGTAGTGTTGATTTTCCTGCTCCACTATGACCTATTATTCCAAAAATTTCTCCAGATTCTATTTCAATACTTACATCTTTAAGTACTTGAATCTTTCCATAATACTTATTAACATTTTTTATGCTAATCATAAAATTTCCTCCCTATTATTATGCTAAGTTTTTATGTTTATCCTCGCTTATGTATTTTAATTTATATATAACAAAATAAAAGCCTGAGTATAAACTCAGGCTTAGAAAGCTATTTATACTCATCTATCAACTATATTAGTTGCAGGATTTAGCACCAATGTATATAAAATATACTGGTTGCCGGGTTTCAAAGGGCCAGTCCCTCCACCACTCTTGATAAGACGTTATTTAATTTAAAATTTAATTCGATTATCATTTGTTGCTATGTTATATATGATATATTCATTAATAATATTTGTCAATAAATTTATTTAAATTTTTTATTTTTTGTTTTTCTTAGTTAAAAATAAATAGATATCTTTTATTGACTTTATAGTGTCTAAATCTTTGTATTTTCAATAGTTATATGATATTATACAATTATTAATTTATCATTAATATAAAAAATATGAAGCCCAAAAAAGATAATACTTTTAGGGCTTCTATATATTGTAAAACTTTTTTATTTTCTAACTAGATATTTACTCTATTATTTTTTATTATTTCCTGTTATTCCTAGTCTATCATTCATATCTTTTATCATTTTTCTAAAACCACTACCTATATCATTTCCAACATCTTCTGTTCCATGAACTATCTTCATAAAGTCATTTTGACCTTTTTTCATATCTTCATCAGATACATTATCTAATTTTTTTATTCTCTCATCTATATCTTTTATTAATCTTTCACCTTCAGTTATTAATTCATCATTCATTTTCTTTAATTCTGTATCTTCTGTTTTACCATCTTTTTTAAGAGATGTTACAAATGATTGTATTTTATCTCTACTATCTTTATATGCAGCCTTCACATCAGCTAAATATTTTTCATTTCCTGGATATTCTTTATCCTTAAACTGATTATTTATACTCTCTGGAGTATCATAAATAGAATATCTATTTAAACCTGCTATATAATCATTATAGCTTGTTGAATAATAATTCATATAACCTTCATTATTATTTACTGATTCATTGGGATTTTTCCCTGCATTCTCACTTGGTTCTTCTGTTTTTTTAGTACATGCAGTCATTCCTATAGCTAATACTAACGCTAGTCCTACAAATAAGGTTCTTTTTAATTTCATTTTTATTACCCTCCTAGATGTTTTGTATTACAAAAAATTTAAATATATTTCTTTCTTAACTTAGTATTTCTATATTTTTATTTTTTATTTACTAAAATTAAACAAGATATAATTTATTTTTTGGGAAATTATAATAAATAAGTAACTAAATAAAAAAAATATATTTTTATTATTGATATTGATTATCATTCATAGTATAATCTAATTAATTGATATTAATTTTCATTTGAAGGAGGTTATCTTTTATGTCTTGTTGTAATTCACAATTTTGTTGTAAAAATAAAATTGAATCATCTTATATAAAATGGCTTTTAGAAGTTTTAGGTCCTGTCTTTTTAGGTTCTAAACCTGCTGAAATAATAAATATCTCATTTACTGATGTAAATAGAGAGGAAAAAATTAGTGATATTTACAAATATCTATATAAATGTAAAAAGATAGATTTTATAGTTATTGATAAAAAGAAAAAGGGATTAAAAATCTTATTTGTAAACAAAAAAGCTTTATCAGAAAGGCTAAAATGTAAAAAAACAGTAAATTTTTTAAAATTTCTGGGATACAAACAAAATACAAATGTTAATGCTTATTTAGAACATTTAGTAGATAAGCTTAAGGGTGATACTTTTCCTGATGAAATAGGAATTTTTTTAGGATATCCTCTCAAAGATGTGATTGGATTTATGGGATATAGTAATTATGAAGTTTCTATGATTAAATATTGGAAGGTTTACGGAGATACAAAACAATCAGAAGACACATATTCTAAGTTTTTACTTCATCGTAAAAAAATGAGAAAGTTACTAGACTACATAAGTGTAGATAAAATAGTAAGTTGCTTTTAGTTGTATTTTTATATAGTAATAAAAAATACACCCTTTTACTATACTGTTTCCATAATAAAAAGGGTGTATTTTCTAATTTAACATTCTAGTTTTGATTGTACAACATGTCTTTAATATCTATTTTCTTCTCTTGCATTCCATTAGACATTAAGAATTCTTGTGTGTCTTCTAACTCTTTTATATCTTTATCTGTTATTTTAGAACTAAAATCATACCAAGAATACATTTCTTTAGTTTCATCTAAAGATAGTCCCACTTCTTTAGATACAACATCCATTACTTTATCCTTGTTTTCATCCATATATTTTAAAGTCTCTTCATGAACTTTCATAAATCTTTTTACTAACTCAGGATATTTTTCAGCAAAATCATCACTTACTGCAGTAACTATTATTCCACTAACTAAGCCTTCTCCATTTACAATCATCTTAGCACCTGAGTTTATTGTTTTTAATGCTGTTGGACCTGCAAGCATTGCTACATCAGCACTTTTGCTTTCTAATGCAGAAGCAGCACTAGGAATATCCATATTTACATATTCAACATCATCTATAGTGTAACCTTCCTTAGCAAGTGCTGCAATTAACAATTGATGAAGTATAGTACCCTTTGGTCCTACTATCTTTTTGCCTTTTAAATCTTTTATAGATTTAATATTTTCATTATTAGTTATAAGCATATATCCTTTTGGTGATCTACTGTAAATATTTGTAACTTTAAGACCAACACCATTTGAAGCAGCTATTATTGCAGATGTTCCTCCTAATGCATGTAAAAAGTCTATCTCTCCTGCAGCTAGTGCTTGAGTTTGCTCTGGTCCTGTTGTCAATTCATGAAAATTAACTTTTATATTGTCTTTTCCAAATTCCTTTCCAAATAAATCATCCTTTTTTTCAAGTATACTAGGAACATTAAGTGGTGATTTCACATAAGTCAGATTTATTTCCTTAGGTAAACTAGCCTCTTTTTTTGCAGGTGCATCTTTCTCGTCATTTTTTGTTGAGCAACCTACAGTACCAACCAACACCATTACTAAAGATGTCATTACTGCTAAAATCTTTTTGTTTCTCTTAATCAATTAAAACTCCCCCAATTCCCTTAATATTTCTTTTTTTAAGCTTATATAATAGCTTTTTGTTAAATCTCTATTATATTCATCTTCGACACTAAACTGTTTAATCCCTTTATTTTTACTAAAAACAATTATTTTCTTTGCTATTTCCATAGCTTCTTCTATATTGTGAGTCACAAATACTACACCTTTTTTAGTATTTTTATGGATATTTACAACTTCTTTTTGCATTTTTCTTCTTGTAAAGTAATCTAGTGCCGCAAATGGCTCATCCATCAGTAAAATATCTGGATTGAAGGAAAGTGCTCTTGCTATACTTACTCTGTGAGCCATCCCCCCAGATAATTCATTTGGATATGAATTTTTAAACTTTTCAAGTTTCATCATTTTTAAATACTTATCCAAATCAACCTTATTTTTATTCTTTTTTTCAGTATGTAAAAGTATATTTTCACTCACATTCAACCATGGCATTAGTCTGCTTTCTTGAAATACTACACCTACTTTTGGAATACATTGTTTATCATTATTGTAAAAATATACATTTCCACTAGTAGCGTTTTCAAGACCTGCTAAAATTCTAAGTAATGTTGTCTTACCACATCCACTCTCCCCTAGTATAACAGTGATTTCTTCGCTAGATATATTTAAAGATACATCATCAAGAACCAAGTGTTCCTTATTATCAACTAAATATTTTTTATGTATATTCTCTAACAAAAATCCATTTCTAACCATTTAAATCAACCTGCTTCCCTTTACTAAACTTTGTTATTGCTTTTGAAAATAGATAATCTGAAAGTATACCTAAAAATCCAATAACAAAAATTCCTACCAATACAACATCAGTTCGTGACATGTCTTTTCCATCAGAAATTAAATATCCTAGACCTGAAGAAGCTGCAATAAGTTCTGCTCCAATTATAGCTCTAAAACTATATCCAAGACCTAAACTAAGTCCAACAACAATATCTAGCATAGAATTAGGAATTATTATTTTATAAAAAATTCTCTTTTTAGATAAGTTAAAAGATTTACCTACTTCTATTAATTTATTATCGCAATTCTTTATGCCTTTCAGTGTATTTAAAAATATAGGGAAAAAAGATGCCAAAATAATAATTATAATTTTGGATTCTTCACCTATCCCAAACCATAAAATCAGCATTGGAACTAAAGCTAGTGGAGGTGTACTTCGCATAAATTCAAAGAGTGGTTTGAAATATTCATACATTTTTTTATTTACTCCAAATATAACTCCAAGTGGTATTGCTATCAGTGAACTTATAAAAAAACCTATCAATATTCTTTTTATACTAGCATAGGCATTTAAGAAAATAGAACCATCGTATATCATTTTTATGAAAGTATCTAGAACCCTTTCAGGAGGAGGCAAGATATAGCTACTCCATATTCCCAGAACACATACAATTTTCCATAAAATTAAAATTATTAAAAAAATATAATATCCTTTGAATTTTTTATGAATTTTCTCAATCATATAAGACTCCTTTTAATATATCTATCCCTGCTACATTTTTTATTTTTTAAAATCCTAAAGAGTGATTAAACTACATTATAAAATTTAATCTATACCAATTCTCAACCCACCTGAATTCATTCTATCAGAAGGCGTAGAATCTGTTTTTAAGCCAGACAATCTTTCAGATGGTTGTATAATGACTATTTGTCCAGGTTCAACAAATTCCATATGATAAGATTCCCCAGAAGTCTGACCAATAAAAGTCTTCCATGATAATTTTGCTACTTTTGGATATGGCTCCCTTCCAGTCCAGGCTACTAATGCATCTGGGTCTACACAACAAGGCCCTTCAAGTATTAGAGGATTTCCATCTGTTATTATGGCGACATCTTGATTTTGGCTTGTTTTATTTACTAAATGTGTAGTAAAAAGCCCTTTTTGAGATAGTACCCCTGAACCAATTAATTTTACACTATAATGCAATTGTTCAGAAAATGCCAATAAATTTTCGCTCTCAACATAAATTGAATCACCTGGGTCAATCGATATTACATCTACATGATAAGCATTTTGAGCCAGGTAAATTTCACCTTCACCTTCAACAACCATTATTGGCATTTGTTCTCCTGTTAATGACCTTTGAACATGCCCTAACAGTGCTCTTCCTAAACCACCACCATTATTAGGACCAAGTAATAATTTTTCAAAATTAAAATTTCCTTTAAAGGCTACCATAGCACCTTTTTTTGCAAAAAATTTGCCACTTCCCCTTGCTATACACATAAGCTCATTTGTCACATCAAATTTAAACATAATATACATTTATATTGCTTTATTTAGCAATAATCCCTCCTAATCATATATTTGTCTATAATTATACATTAAAATTACAACATAGTCTAACCTACTTCAAACATGAAATTTATTATTTGTATAAAAAATAAGAACCTGATAATAAAGTAATTTAACTTTTTATCAGATTCTTATTTTATCTATCTCTTATTAGTATTACAGCTCTTACTACTTGAGCAACCAGAACAACCACATCCGCAACTGCTACCATTCTTTTTTGAATTTTTAACCATATGCATTATGGCTAACGCCATCAATACTACTACAATAGCTGCTATAATAAATGTAGCCATATTCACCACTCCTTATTTATATGAATTAATTTTTCATATAACTTAATTTACCAATTTTTTCTTTTTTCATATTTCTATTTGAATAAGTTAAAACTATCAATACTACAGCTACTGCTATAACTATAGATATTATTGCCCCAGCAATACTTCCTCCAGTTCCTAAAATTAAACTTCCAACTTGATTGATAAGAAGAGCAACTATATATGCTGTTAAAGTTTGGAATCCTAATGTAATCCATGTCCATTTCCATGAACCCATTTCTCTTTTTATAGCTCCAATAGCTGCAAAGCAAGGTGCACAAAGCATGTTGAATGCCATAAATGCAAATGCACTAGCTACTGTAAACATACTTGCAACTGAACCAAGAAGTGCTGGGTCTTGCTCTGTCGCATCTGATATACCAAATAAAACTCCAAATGTCCCAACTACATTTTCCTTGGCTACTAGACCTGTAACTGTTGCTACTGATGATTGCCAGTTTCCAAATCCAAGAGGTGCAAATATTGGTGCAACTATATTTCCTAAACTAGCTAATATACTATCTCCAGCATCTACCATTTGTAATGACCAGTTAAATGATTGTAAGAACCAGATTGCTCCACAAGCTACAAATATAATCGTACCTGCTTTGATTATGAAGGCTTTTCCTCTATCCCACATATGTATTAAAACACCTTTTGCACTTGGAACATGATATTGAGGTAATTCCATAACAAATGGAGATGGCTCTCCTGCAAATAAGCTAGTTCTCTTTAATATAATTCCACAAATGATTATCATTACTATACCTAAGAAATACATTGATGGCGCTACCCATGAAGCACCTCCAAATAATGCTCCTGCAAATAATGCTATTATTGGTATTTTAGCTCCACATGGAATGAATGTAGTTAACATAATAGTCATTTTTCTATCTCTATCATTCTCTATAGTACGAGTTGACATAACTCCTGGAACTCCACAACCTGAACTTATAAGCATTGGTATAAATGATTTTCCTGAAAGACCAAACTTACGGAAAATTCTATCCATTATAAAAGCTACACGTGACATATATCCACAATCTTCTAATATTGATAATAATAAGAATAGAAGCATAATTTGTGGGACAAATCCTAATACAGCTCCAACTCCACCAATTAGACCATCAACTACAAGTCCTTGTAACCAATCAGCTACATTTAAAGAAGCCATAAAATTACTTACATTTCCTTGAATAATTTCTCCAAACAGTACATCATTAGTCCAGTCAGTTGCTATAGCGCCCAATGAACTTACTGCTATATAATAAACTCCCCACATTATAAGTGCAAAAATAGGTAATGCTAATATTCGGTTTGTTACAATCTTATCTATCTTGTCTGATACAGTTTCCTTACCTTTTCTATTCTTCTTTATTATACTTGAAATTATTGAACTAATAAATTCATAACGATTTGCTGTTACTATACTTTCACTATCATCATCCAATTCATTTTCACAATCTCTAGTTATTTCTTCTATGTTATTCAATATTGTTTTAGAAATATCAAGTTTTTGTATAACATTTTCATCTCTTTCAAATAACTTTATAGCTAACCAACGTGTTTCCATATCTATATATGGAGTTTTTTCTTCTATTATCTTTTCAATTTTTTCTATTGCTTCCTTACTTTCATCAACAAAAGGCAGTTTGAAATCTAATTTATTATTACTGCTTGCAAGTTGAATTGCCTTTTCAGCGGCTTCCATAATCCCTTGACCTTTAACTGCTGTCACTTCTACCACTGGGCAACCTATAACCTCAGATAACTTTTTAATATTTATCTTATCACCATTTTTATTAACAATATCCATCATATTAAGAGCTATGACAGTAGGTATACCCAATTCTAAAACTTGAGTTGTAAGATATAAATTTCTCTCTATATTTGATGCATCCACTATATTTATTACTGCATCTGGTTTATCATCTAACATAAAATTACGTGTAACTACTTCTTCCAATGTATATGGTGATAAAGAATAAATACCTGGTAAATCTACTATCTCCACATCTTTATTTCCTTTTAACTTTCCACCTTTTTTTTCAACTGTTACTCCTGGCCAGTTCCCAACATATTGAGATGAACCTGTAAGCCCATTGAACATTGTTGTCTTACCACAGTTAGGATTTCCTATGAGACCTATTTTTATTGACATTTCCATTCCCTCCATTATTATTTAAGTACATAACTATTCATGATATAGAAAATCATTCTCATTGTATAATTGCACTAAATCCATTCTAATTAATTAATTTTATTATTCCACAATGATTTTTTCTGCATCTGACTTACGAATTGATAGTTCATAATCTCTTACAGTTATTTCAATTGGGTCACCAAGAGGAGCTACTTTTCTTACGAATACATCAACACCTCTCGTAATTCCCATATCCATTATACGTCTTCGTGTGGCTCCTTCCCCCTCTAACTTCTTGACTTTCACAGTCTCTCCACACTTAATATCCTTTAATCTGTTCATATCATTACCTCCCTATATTATTATTCTACTTGCCATCTTTTTGTCTAATGCAACTCTAGTATCTTTTACATCTATTATTAAATTCCCATCTATCTTAGAAATTATTTTAACATTTGTACCTACTACAAAACCTATACTATTTAAAAAAGTTCTTGTCTTGTCACTTCCTGAAATCTTCTTTATAACTACTTCTTCTCCTGTATTTGATAGTATCAATGGCATCATATAATATTCCTCCTCTTAAACTAATTTAAATTTATGAGCAATCGTTATCTCATATATAAATTACAATATTTTATCTTAAATTTTAGTCAGTTAAAATAATTACCTATGTTTTCCTTCTTTTTACAATTCTTAATTTTGATTTAAGTCTATCATAATAGTATGAACTTTGCAAGTGATTATTGTGTTCTTTTGAGTTTTTTTCTCAATTGATTTAATCTATTAATAATTCCAATAAAAACTCATACAAAAATAAAGATGCTTTAAGATAGTATATTTAACTATCTTAAAGCATCTTTATTGTGTAGATGTTTTCACATTATTTATACATTTTTTTCTTCTTTTTTAAAAACTATTTTCTCAAAATCTTTTACAGGCATTGGTTTAGAAAATAAGTATCCCTGTACCATATCACATCCAATTTGCTTTAAAAAATCTAATTGTGAAATGGTTTCTACTCCTTCTGAGATTACCTTCATTTTTAATTCCTTTGCCATTCTAATGACATTAGATATAACAATTTTTTCATTGTTACTCTCATCTTTTTCTGTAAAAAATGCCCTATCTAATTTTAATATGTCAACAGGTAGTTCCTTTAGAAGATTAAGCGAAGAATATCCTGTTCCAAAATCATCCATAGAAATCACAAACCCATTTTCTTTTAGATGATTCATTGTGTCAATTAAACCGTCTATATTATCTAATACTGCTGTTTCTGTTAGCTCTAATTCTATAAAATTTGTTGGTATTCTGTATTTATCTACAATTAGTCTAAACTTCTCAACAAAATTACTATTTACAAAATGCATTCGAGACAAGTTAACAGATATAGGTACAACTTTTTGACCTTCATCCATCCATTCTCTAATCTTTTTACATACTTCCTCAAATACATAGAAATCAATATTTACAATAAAGCCATTTCTCTCAAATACAGGAATAAATTCTATTGGTGGGATTAGTCCTTTCTTTGGATTATCCCAACGGACAAGTGCTTCAGCCCCTATAATCTGGTAATCTAAAAGACTATATTTAGGCTGAAAATATACAATAAATTCTCCATTGTTAAGAGCATCTATCATTGTATTTTCAATTTCTTTTTCTTTTAGTATTTTCTTATGCATTTCATCATTATAAAAAGCAAATGAATTTTTATGACCACCTTTTATAGTCTTTCTTGCAGTATTTGCTCTATCCATAATAGTGTTTATATCTCTATCATCTTTATTTATTTTGTATATACCACAATCTAAAATCAACTTATAGTAATTTATCTTATGATTACTAAATATCTGAACTTTGTTATAAATACTATTTAGCCTTGCTTTAATATCTTCATCTGTCTTATATCTAATAAGAAGAACAAAATGGTCAGCAGAAACTCTTGCAAAAATTTCATCCTCATGCAATTCACTTGCAATAGTATTTGATATATGTATTAAAGTATTATTTCCCACATCATATCCAAACATATCATTTATGTACTTGAATTTATCAACATCCATATAAAATAACACATATGATTCTGGATTGTTTTTAGCAAATAATTTCTCTGCATTTATTTTAAACTTCTCTATACTCGCTGCTCCTGTTAATGAATCTGTATATGCAATTTTCTTTAGAGAATCCTCTTTCTTTTTCTTATTGTAAATTATATATTTGATGGCAATTAAAAACATAATACAAATACACATAATAATTTGTAATGAATACTCTTTAAAAATGATACCAAATGGTACCTTATAAGGCTTATTAATGGTGTTAGAATATATACTGTCATTTAACTGTTCATCAGTAATTTTGCCTATTGATTTATTTAAAATTGATATCAATATTGGGCTAATTTTATTTGATACTCCTATACACATTCCATAATTAGTATCTAAAACAGATATAATCGATAGATTATTACATTTTCCTTCCTTTAAGAGTTCATCAAACTGATAAGAACTAAGTACCATTAGGCTTGCTTTTCCTTCATCTATGGCATCTAAACAATCTTCTATAGACTTATAAGATGTTGCTTTGGCATTTTCAAAGCTTTTTTCTATGTAAGAATCAATAGACTTATAACTACTTGTTAAAGCAATATTTAAATCATTATTGAGATTAGTTCCTAGTTTTCCAACCATAACTATAGGTATATTTATGTATGGATTTGTCAGTTTCATACCAAATCGTTTTTCTTTATCATCTTCATTAATTGAGCCACAAAGCATATCTGCCTTTCCATTTTTTATGTAATTAAGACTCTCATTATAATTTTTTGTTTCAATATAGTCAAATTCTATTCCACATTTTTTTGATATAATTGACATTAAGTCAGAACTTATACCTTTAAATGAATTACTTTCTACATCATAATATTCAACAGGAGACCACTCAGAATCGTATACCATAGTAAGCTTTGGATTGGCTTTAATAAAATTAATTTCTTGACGAGTAAATGCTATAGAATTAGTAACATCTCTTTTAAAATATTTTTTATATAATTCCATATCATAGTACATATCATTCATTTTTAATTCTTTTAAAGCATAATCTAATTCTTTTACTAAATCAGTTTTCTCTTTTGTAGTAGCTAAATAAAAAGGTTCCATTGAAAACTTACTAACTATCTTCATTCCTTTTGCATTTACAATACTTCCACAAACAAAAGCATCTGCTTTATTTTTATTAACAGACTCAATTAACTCATCGATAGAATTACAATATATATATTTTACTGAAAATTTATTTTCTTTTCTATACTTCTCAAATGCAATATTATGAAAATTACCTTTGAGCACAGCCACTCTCATATTGTTAAATGAACTTATATCTTCATAAAACATATTGTAGTTACTTTCATTTGTATATAATGCACTATATTCATATCCTGAACTTATTTTAGGAAAATTAAATATTTTACCTCTTTCATCATTACTCTGTAAAGGTCCAAGTAAATCTATCTCACCGTTTTCTAATCTATCTAAACATTCTTCCCAAGACCCTTTTACAAATTCATATTTCCATCCTGTATACTTTGAAATTTCTTTTAAATAATCATAACCATATCCTGTATAAGAATGTTCTTCGGATGAAGATATAATTCCATAGTTATCACAATATCCAACTCGTATTTTTTTTGAATTTTCAGACTCATCGGCAAAACATTGAACACTATTAAGACACGATACAATAAGCAAAAATATCAAAGAAAGTACTAAGAAGTGCTTTTTAAATGCTTTCATATTTAAAAACCTCCAATTTGCCAACTTACTTTAACTTATTTAGAATTTCAGTTGTAACTACTTTTATTGTAATGGTAAATATATCAAATTGCAATATTCTCATATAATATTCTTATTCAAGTACAAAGAATTTTCTTATTGTTTATTTAAATAAATAGTATTATAAACTCATTAAAAATCATAAAGACATAATTAACACTATAATGTCAATTAACTATATCTCAAAAATATAATAACACTAAAATCTAATGGCACTACTAATATTTTCAAATATCAATAGTGCCATAAAACTTTTAAGATTAATTAAATCTTTTATATATTTTATAATATGCTATACTAAATATTTATCTAAGAAACTTTTTTCTTTAGTACTAAACACTTGTGCTTGAACATCAGAATAATTTTTTGAGTATGTATCAATAAAACCATGATTTGCATCTAAAATCTCGATTTGAACATTTTGTTTTCTAGAAAGTTGGCAAAAAATAGAATCAACATCAAATGAATCATGTTTTGCAAACACTAACAAGGTAGGACATTTCGGAGTTACCTCCATATAATCTCTAATTCGAGAACCATAACAACAAACTATACCATCGCAAAGAGAGTCTTCACTACATCTCCATGCAATAGTCGCACCAACACTATATCCTATAACAAGTACATATTTGTATTCTGATTTTAAGTCATTTATAAGTTTTTCTACTTGTTTATAAATATCAAATCCAACATTGTCTATAAAAAAACCATACGCCTCTTGAGATTCTGAATAAGAAAAAACTTTCCTATCTCCCAAAAGCTCTGGACAAAACACATCATATCCATCTTTATAATACTTTTGACAAACATCTTTTATAAAATTATTAGCTCCATAAATTTCATGTAGTATAACAATAGCTATATTACTTTTATGTATATACTTAATCAGATTGTCCACCACCTGTCGATATTTTTTACATTTAGTTTAATGTATTCTTTTAAGTATGTCAATTTACTATCTCTAAAATCTGACTTATAAAATAATCCGTTTATTACAAGAAACTTTCTGCAAAGTAAAAGTGACTAAGTAGTAAAAATCAACACTCCTGTAACAATATTACACAAGATATGCAGTAGGCATGACCCCCAGCCAGTTAGTTTTTTCGAATATATTTATATCAAATTAATTTCATAGTTATATAAATTAGAGATAATAAGACTAAAAAATTGATTTCATTAAAACTATATTTATACTCATTTAAATATTTACAAGATTATAACTATAAAATAAAATACAACTATTAAAAAGGAGTATATCCTTATAATTTTAAAAATCATAAATGATATACTCCTAAAAATCTACTTAACTTATATTAAATTTATTTTCCAAAATATCTATTTAATAATCCTAAGAATGCTTTACCATGTCTAGCTTCATCTTTACACATTTCATGTACTGTATCATGTATAGCATCTAATCCTAATTCTTTAGCTTTTTTAGCTAATTTTAGTTTTCCATCAGTTGCTCCATACTCAGCGTCAACTCTAACTCTTAAGTTTTCTTTTGTATCTGCAACTACAACTTCTCCAAGAAGTTCTGCAAATTTAGCAGCATGCTCAGCTTCTTCAAAAGCTATTCTCTTATAAGCTTCTCCTACTTCTGGATAACCTTCTCTATCAGCCTGTCTACTCATTGCTAAATACATTCCTACTTCTGTACATTCACCAACAAAGTTAGCTCTTAATCCTTCGATTATTTCTTCGTCTACACCTTGAGCTACACCTATTCTATGCTCATCAGCCCAATTTTTTTCGCCTTTCATTTCTTCAAATTTATCAGCTCCAACTTTACATACTGGACATTGTGCTGGTGCAGCATCCCCTTCATGTATATATCCACATACTGTACAAACAAATTTTTTCATAATTACTTTCCTCCTAAATTTTATATATCAAATTAAATTTTTTATTTATCAAGTTAGTTTATATATACCCGAGGCATATACCTTTAAACAATTTTTTTAAAGTTTTTTCTAAACACTTACTTTCCTTGTGTTAACAGTATGTTTCTATAATAATGTCCTTTTAGTTTTATTAATTCTTTATGATTTCCAGATTCTAAAATTCTGCCATTTTCTAAAACTATTATATTGTCACAATTTGATATAGTACTTAATCTATGTGCTATGATTATACTGGTCTTTCCAAAAGTTAAATTATTTATTGCATCTTGAATCTTGGCCTCTGTTGCTATATCTATATTGCTTGTAGCTTCATCCAAAATAAGTATAGGTGCATTTTTTAATATTGCTCTAGCAATACTTATTAACTGTTTTTGACCTTCGCTTAAATCCTCACCCCTATCTGATAATACAGTATTATATCCTCTATGCATTTTCGTTATAAATTTATGTGAATTTGCTATTTTACTAGCATATATAACATCTTCATCAGTAGCCATTAGATTCCCATATCTTATATTTTCCATAACTGTATCATTAAATATATAACTTTCTTGTGGAACTACTCCAAAACAAGTTCTTAAATAATTTCTATCAATAGAATATATATCTTCACCATCTAAAAATATGCTTCCTTTATCTACTTGATAAAAATTTGTAATTAGATTTATAATTGTTGTTTTCCCACTACCAGTCTCTCCTATAATGGCATTTGATGTGCCTGCCTTTATCCTTAAGTTTATATTATCTAAAACCTTCTTTTTTGAATTATAAGAAAAACTTACATCTTTAAACTCTATCTCTCCATTTGAAAAAGAAGAATTTAGATTATCATTCTTGTTATCATTAAACTTGTCTTTAAATACATCCTTTACTTCTTTTTCCTCTTTCTCATCTATAATCTCAAAAACTCTTTCACATCCTGCTATTGCTGAAAGTAATGTATTAAATAGATTTGCCAATTCATTCAATGGTCTTGTAAATTGTCTTACATAGCTTAAAAAACTAGCTATAACTCCTATAGTTATAATATCTTTAGACGCCAAGACTCCACCTATAATACATATAGTTGCAAACCCTATATTGCTAATTACATTCATAATAGGCATTAAAAGAGATGTATAGATTTGCGATTTGAGTGAAATATTCAATAGTCTATCATTAACTTCCTTAAAATCATTTATAGACTTTCTTTCATAGTTAAAAGATTTTACTACATTTATATTAGATACCATTTCTTCAATATGAGAATTTAACTTCCCTAACTCCACTTGTTGTTGTTTAAAAAGAACTCTAGTCCTCTTTGCTATAAAGTTACTTAGAAACATTACTATTGGTATTAATATAATACTACAAAATGTTAAAATTGGACTTAATATAAACATCATAATGAAAGTCATCAATATATTTAAAATTCCTGTAATTAATTGTACTAATGAATTTGAGATTCCTGTGCTAATATTATCAACATCATTTGTTACCCTGCTCATAATATCTCCAGTAGAACTTTTATCAAAGAAGGTTATTGGTAGATTTTTAAATTTCAAAAACAAATTACTTCTCATCTCTTTAACTATACTTTGAGATAGTCTAGCTGTACATATCCCCTTAGACAGTTTAACTGAAAATTCAATTATATAAAATGAGAGTAATATAATTATGCCTTTTAAGAAAATGGACTTCGAATACGTATCAATATTTATTATGTCAACTACTTTTCCAAGAGTATATGGTATTATAGTTGATATAATAGAGTCTATTATTACTAGCAAAAAAATGAATCTAGTAATCTTTTTGTCTTTTTTAAAGTATATAAAAACTCTTTTAAATGTTTTTTTAAAATCTTTAGGCTTCTCTTTTTTCTTTAATCTACTGACCTTTTGATTTCCAGTACTTAAATTCAATATACTTCCTCCTTAATTTACATCTTCATTTGCTAAGTTCTGCAACTCAAAAATTTTTTTATAAATTGGAGAACTAACCAGTAAATCTTCATGTGTAGCAAATCCAACCACCTCTCCCTCATCTAAGACTAAAATTTTATCACAGTCAATTATAGAGCTAATCTTTTGTGAAATAGTTATGATAGTACATTTCTTATTTTCTTTGTCTCTTAAATCTTTTATATAATCTTTTATATTCTTTCTAATAGTTGTCTCTGTATTAATATCCATTGCACTAAAACAATCATCAAGGATTAATATTTGTGGCTTTTTAGCTATAGCTCTAGCTATCGTAATTCTTTGTCTTTGTCCTCCTGATAGGTTTTTACCCCTTTGAAATAAAACTTCATCATAAGAATTTTCAAGTTTTGTTATAAATTGATTTGCATTTGCTATCTCGCACGAATTTATAACATCTTCTCTACTTATATCCTTATTTCCCATAATTATATTTTCTAGTATACTTTTCCCAAACACACTACTATTTTGAAATACTACACCTATTCCTTCTCTTAAACTTTCTTCAGAAATACTGTATATACTATTTCCTCCAATCTTAATATCTCCTTTATCAACTATATATAATTTTTGAATTAAATTTATTAAAGAAGTCTTTCCTGAACCAGTCTGACCAATTACACCAATGTTTTGACCTTCTTCTATTTTAAAAGATACATTTTTTAATATTTGTTCATCTGTATTTTTATTATATGAAAAATACACATTTTCAAAAACTATATCACCACTTGTAAGTTTAAACTTCTTTTCTTCAATATCTAAATTTACATTTTTCTTAATTATTTCTTCATTCTCATCAAGCAAAACTTCACTTACTCTTTCATATGAAGCTTTTGCTCTAACAAAAACATTAAAAACATGTGAAATCATTATAAGTGATGTTAATATCCTAGTCATATAATTTACATAAGCAACTATAATTCCAATTTTAATTTCCCCTGAATAAACTAAATATCTTCCAATTAATAAGATTATTATTATGGAAACATTAATAATTATTGTAATTGTAGGTCTAAAAAATGACATCATTGTTGTAGCTTTTCTACTGTTTTGGAAAAGCTCCTCATTTAACTCTTCAAAACGTTTGCTCTCATAATCATATCTGCAAAATAGCTTAACTACTTTTATGCCACTTAAAAACTGCCTTAATTTTGAATTTATCTTATCTGTACTTTCTTGTACATTCTTAAATAATCTATAGCCAATCTTCATATTGAGTAATATTATAATAAATATGATTAAAACTGCAACTAAGATAATTATTGACATCTTTAAATTTAATTTTATAGCTATAATTAAACTTCCTATACACATGATTGGTGATTTTATAAAAACTCTCATCATTCCATGTACGAATTGTTGTATTTGATTAATATCATTAGTAATTCTTGTTATTAGTGAAGCTCTACCAAATTTATCTATTTGTTTTAATGAGTATGTATTTATCTTTTCAAACACATCTTGTCTCAAATCATAAGAAAAACATTGAGAAACTCTTGCTGAGATTATACTTCTTATTATTGAAAATATTGCACCTAAAAAGGTTATACCTATCATTAAAGCTCCTGTTGATAATATGTAATCTAAATTCTTATTTGAAACTCCTATATCGATTATTTTTGCCATTATAGTTGGTTGAGCTAAATCACAAAAAGCTTCCAGCGTCAAAAAAAATACTGCTGTAAAAAATAACACTATATATTTTTTTATGTATTTTTTAAAATACCTCATTTAATCATCCCTTCATAGAATTTTCTCATTATCAAAAGTATATCATAATGGCTAATTTAATTGATTGTATCAATTATAAATATTTGTTTTATCATTAAATTTTATACTATACACTTT
>NZ_JAGWCW010000025.1:0-63256 GCF_020657835.1 Clostridioides sp. ZZV14-6387 | reverse complement strand
TTCCCTATATGCTGACTATTTTAGCTACTAACTCACGACTAAAGTCACAAGTGTGCGTAGCTATTTTTTAATCAATTAGATTTCCTGCTTTAATATATTTTTTGTTCATTTTAAAGTGCTCCCCCTTTTTAAGTATAATGTATTATTTATTTATTATTTTTAATATTCTAATAATTAATTTTACCACTATACTCATCCTATTTCAAATCTAAGTAAATTAAATACAAGTTAAATGATGATATACAATATAAAAAAATATTAAAAAGCACCTTTATATTAAATTTAAAAATAAGACGAAATAATCAAAGATTATCCCATCTTATTTCTATTTAATATATAGCAAATATATATCAATCTAAAGAAATGTAATTAATAATATCATCTAATTTGCAACAAAAAATAACTTATCGTGTATATTTACATCTCCATTTATTAGCTCAGCTTCATATAATGTCTTTTTAAGTTTCTTATCGAATACCTGAAATTTTACTGGTTTCGTTCCAATTACATCAAAAACCTCTTTACTTCCCTTTCTTCCTCCTGATAGAGTATCTTTTATGCTTGAAATAGAATATATCTTATCATCTAATAACTTAACTTTCCTAATTCCAGATGATGTATCACTATAATCTACTTTAAAATCAAGTATCTCATAATCCTCTAGCTTAATATCATTTGAGTTGATATCATAAACAAGATTGATTACAAAATTACTCCTATCTGTAGCTATAAGATTTAACTTATTGTTCTTAACAATATAATCTAACTTCGTTTTGCTTAATAAACCTATTTCTTTTGAATTTGCATTTTTTTCTTGATTTAGATTATCCATAAATTTATTACTAATATTAAAAGTATCATCTTCTATATCATATATAATAAGGTTAGAATAATTATCATGCCCTTCAATATCTCCGTTTGTACTCTTATTACTTACCATTTCCAAATAGATTTTGCTTCCTATAGAAAATTTAATTTCATGTATACTTTGTTTATAGTCATTATGTAAGTTTAAATCAAATCTATTTAATAATTTATAAGACTTATCTTTTATATCTATCTTTAATATGCAAATATTATTGACTTTAGAGCCTGAAAGATTAGTTTCACTAACTACCATATATAAGTTTCCTTTATATATTTTATTAAACACAGTTTGCCAACTATTTTTTTTAAAATCAGATTGTTTTAAACTAATATCAAAACTTTCTTCTACACCATTTTTTAAATTTTTATTTGAAATCTTTATACAATCATTTAAATTATTATTCTCTTGTCCCAAAGTAGGCTTAATATAGGTATATGCTTCTCCTATATTTAAATCATCTTTATATACAAATTCATATCCTTTATTATTAATAAAATCACTGTATTTTTTATCGATATTCAAATAATCATTTCCAATTCTTGATTTAGGACTTGTATCATTTTTTATTCCATTCTTACTTACAATTACCTCTTCATAAGAAAATTTATTTATATTAGGTGTATATACTAAACTTACTTTTCCTATATCTTTTATATTACCATTTAAAGTATTTACAGATAGTTTGTCCTTATTAAAATAACTCAATATTGAAGTCATTATAATCATCAATAAACACACTATTATAAAACATATTGTATATTTTCCTATATTTTTTTCTTTCATAATACACCCCCTAAAAATCAATCTTCTGTTTCAAAAGTTTATTGGATATAAAACTACATATAAATATGTTTATACTTGAATACAGGATAATAAATATATTACTATATTCATAAGGTATAACAAATTCCACAGAGATTATAAATACTAAAATCTCCAAAGCTAAAAACATGAAACTTATTAAAGTTCTTAGTTTATAAATAGATTTATTTATAAGAATTGATGTAAACACTACAGACACAAATCCTATCAGTAAAAATATATACTCCACAAATAGTATTTTAAAACTATATGGAAGTAACATTTTTAACTTATATATTGTATCTTGCACAAAACCGTAGCTTGCAATATTTCCAAGCATATAATTAGGTAATAATTTATTTAAAACAAATAAAATTATTGTAAATATTATTGTGTAACTATACACTAGAAATAATATATTTAATAACTTAGATGTATAAATATTAATTCTATTTTTTGGAAGCATTATAAGTGTATATATAGATTTACTTTTACCATCAAAATCCCTATACCAAATAAAAAAAGCATAGCAAATACATGCAATTATACCAAACATAAACCATGCTTCTGTAGAACTCATTATATTTCTAAAGCTTGAGAAACCTGTAAAATTTATTGTTTCTATTGTATTTCCTACTTTCGTTAATTGCTCATCTTTAACTGCATTTTCTATTATATAATTATAGTCATTTAAATTCTTTACTATATTTAAAATTACAAAAGAACAGCAACAAATAATTATAAGTATATAATTTTTTATATTTCTTTTTAATTCAAATTCGAATAATTTCATTAAATCTTTCATTAATTCACCTACTTTATTTCAAATTCTAAATTACTATTTGAAGTGTTAAACTGTAATTTTCCTTCGTATACTATTTCCTTAGAGTTTTTATTTATTATATACAACATAAATTTATCATCCCAAGGTAACACAGGGTCTAGTTTTGATGTATATACAATGATTTTATTTGAGTCAATTTCAACATTTTTAATACCTCTTTTTTCTTTGTCCTCTAAAACATACTTATCTTCATCCATGCTGTTATCAAGCACATTATAGGTAAATAAACTTAACTTTGTGCCTGGACTGTCATCATAATCATTTGACATTACCATATATAATTTATTATCTTTTAGACTTGCTTTTACTAAATTATTCATTCTATCATCAGTTTTTAATTCTATTATTTTATCTTTATTTTCTTCAACATTATACTCAAGTAAATGCTCAAGTAAAGTAATTTCAGAGTTACTATTACCATCCATATCTGCCTTTAATACTTCTATTAAAATATACATTTTATCTTGTCCTTTACTAGCATAACCTACACGAATAGTATCAACATCTGAGTATTTTTCAAAAAAATAATTACTTAAATTTATACTTTTTACCGTCTGTATTTTTTTATTTTTTGGGTTAATTTTTATTATATCTATGGTGCTTAAGCCTTTTTTATTGATTTCTGACGAATCGCCTATCGCACCATAAAATACAGACACATATAAGTCTTTTTTATATCTTTTTGATGATAGTACCTTTGTATAATAATCATCAGTACTTTTATCTACCTTATATTTTGTTCTTTTAAAATTATTCATATCTAATTTTTCATATTCAATGTCTTTATCACTTCCTTCAGATGCAAATACTCCTTTATCCAAATCTTCTTTTTTCTCATCTATAACAAAATTTATATCTTTTGAATTATCATTCATTTCAAAACCAACATGAGTAATTAAATCGGAACCACTAGATACATCAATTAAATTATTTATACTCTCACTCTCTTTTTGTGGTTTTACTAATTCAGTCTTTTTAATTTTATTACTTCCATTTATTGTATAATATGAATTTATATATCCATTAAAATCATATCCAAACTTTATGTTTATATAGTCTAATTCATCTGGGTCACCTTTTATAGTTTTTATCTTCAAATTGTCTTCATTATTTAATAAACCTATACTAAAATATATTACTAAGGTCAAAAATATAATAAGTATAGGTGCTTTAGATTTTAATTTCATACCACCCCTCCTAAAGAGATACTTTCTTTTTAATTAGTAAATAAGATATTCCATTTAGAATAAACATTATAATTAAAAAACTTAGCACACCAGCTACTAAAGTATTAAATTGTGTTCCAATGAACACATAATATTTCCTAAATAAATTGATTATATTTATATATACTGTTGAAAAATATAGACCTATTAGAACTACAAAAGTAACTAAAAGCACATAAAACTTATTTATATAAGAAAATATAAATAATATGCAACAATTTACAAGAGAAATGGCTATAAGTAATAAAAATACATAAATTACCATGAAAGATATAAAATCAACAGGTATACTCCTCAAAGTTGAATAATATAAATCTTGCACAAAAGGCACCTTTATTATTGGCACATTTTTAAAGATAAAATTAAATATACACTTACATACAAACAATGTCGCTATCTGACTTATCAAAAAACCATATATCATTGTTATCAAAGCAATTGACTTAGATATGCAAATCTTAAACTTATTCTGAGGTAGCATCATAAGAGTGTAAATACTTTGATTTTTGGAAAAAAACTCTCTTTTCCACATAAAAACATAGTATACAAACATTCCCAACATCCCAAAGAGTAGAATATGTTGGATAAATCTAATATTACTAAGTATCCCTATTCCATAAAATATACCACCAAAATTCTCTACTGCTAAGTTTAGAATAAATTTAGAATTCTTAAGTTTATTCATTTCATATAAATTTAAACTAAGCGTAATTAATGAAAAAAATGATATATAAGCTATGTAAAATTTATTACTTCTTCTTAAATCTACATTTATTAGATATAGAAGTTTATTCATTCTTATATACCTCCCTCATCTTATCTAATATAGATTTACCTTCTATTTCTCTTAATTCCTCTGCATTAAATGAAGTTATAACATTACCTTCATCAAGAATTACAACCTCATCAACTAAACTTTCTATTTCTACTATTTCATGAGTAGTAATGATAATAGCCTGATTTTCCTCCATATATTGTGCTATTACTCCTATAAATTCTTCCCTCTTAAATAAATCAATTCCTGTAAATGGTTCATCAAGTAGTATATATTCTGGGTCTTGGCAAAATCCAAGAATTAATTTTACTCTTGCAATATTTCCTTTTGATAAATTATCTATTATTTCATCTTCATCTAATTTGAATATGTTCATCATTTCTTTTGACTTCTCTTTATTCCATTTTGGATAAAAAATCTCCATAAATTCAAAGGTTTCTTTTATTGTCGTATTACTAAAGTGAGATTCTACATCTGGAACAAATGCTAATTTATTATATATCTTTTCATTTATTTTTTCTCCATCTATACGAATCTCTCCACTATCAATATTTATAAGACCTGCTATTGCTTTTAACATTGTTGATTTACCAACACCATTTATCCCAAGTAATGCAGTTATTTTACCTTTTTCTATATTGAAACTTACATTCTTTAAAGCATCTATCTTTCTTATTTTAAGACCTTGCATCCTTTTATATGTTTTACTGACATTTTTTACTTCTATCATAATTAGTACCCTCCATATTTAATATGCTTGTACAATAAATTTTTTTAATTAAGTTTTATAATTGTTAAAAGACTAGTATTCTTCTTCTATTATCTTTAAAACTTCCTCTTTAGTAACCTTTATTGCTTTCATATTTTCTATAAAAATAGATAAAGATTCATTTATCAACTCTAATTTTAAGTTTTTTAGTATATCTTCATCAACTGTTACACTACTTTGATAGTTTTTAAAAGTATTTATTATATTCATATCACCCATCTCCTTATATGCTCTTTGAACAGTATTTAGATTTACTTTTAGATTAAGTGCCATTTCTCTTCTCGATGGTATCGTCTCTCCTGGTCTCAAAGCTCCAATTACTATTTGTCTTTTTATATATTTTATTATCTGCAAATAAATGGGTGTTGTATTATCTAGTTCAAAATTCATGCTTCCTCCTATTCTAGTGTATTAATACGTTAGTACACTTGCTTTAAAAAAATACACCTTTAGCTCGTATTTTATTTAATATTCTACTAAGTGTATTATACGATTAATACACTTAGTTTGTAAACACATTTTTATAATTTACATTTTATTTTAATTTATTAAGACATTAAAAGTAAAGCTTGAATTATAACTTTACAAAATGGAGCATCAAATGAGAGGATATATATTTTATGTTATGTTAGACTTGAAAACAAGTGAATGAGATAAGATTATATGTTATCAATCATTTAAAAGTTTTATATGTATTAACAATTAAAAATCTAATAAGAATATTGGTATATATTAGGAGGTAAACAAATGAGTTATAAAATTGAAATTAAAAATATTGAACCAGTCACAGTAGCTACTATGCGTTATAATGGCCCTATGACTGAAGCAACAAAATACTTTCCAAATGTATTTAAATCTATAAAAGGAAAATCTAATGGAGCTCCTTTCTTTTGCTACTATAATGTTGACCAAAAAACTGGTATTGGAGAAATGGAACTATGTGTTCCGACTTCAGAAACTCCAAATCGTATTGGTGTAACCATAAAAGAATTTCCTAAAACAAAAGCTTTGTTTTTTACTCACATAGGAGCCTATAGTAATTTGCCAAAAACGTATGAAATGATATTTAAATATATTCATGAAAATAATATAGAAATACAAACTCCTTGGAGAGAAGTATTCATTAAAGGACCAGGTATGCTGATAAAAGGAAATCCAGATAAATATATTACAGAAATCATATTTCCACTTAAAGAGGAGGAATAACATATGCTAGCGATTAAAATAGACAATTTAGTAAAAGAGTATAAAAATGGTGTAAAAGCTTTAAATGGTCTAAGTTTTAATGTAAATGCTGGAGAGATTTTTTCTTTACTTGGTCCTAATGGAGCTGGTAAATCTTCTCTTATCAACATTTTGACCACCTTTTATAAACCTACATCTGGAAATGTAACAGTCTTTGGAAAAGATTTAGTAGATAATCCTTCTTGGATACGTACTCAAATTGCTTGTGTAGCACAACAAGTCTCTATTGATGAACACCTGTCTCTTATGGAAAATATGGTATTTCAAAGCAAGATGTATAAAGTAGAACCACAAATTGCAAAACAAAGAATAGAATCTTTAATTGATAAATTTGAGTTATCTAACTACTTAAAATATCCCACTTCATCATATTCTGGTGGAGTAAAGCGTAGATTAGATATAGCTATGAATATGGTATCATCTCCTAAGATTCTATTTCTGGATGAACCAACTGTTGGTATGGATGTAGATTCAAGAAAAGCTATGTGGGATATGTTATTAAAAATTAGAGATGAATATGGCACAACTATATTTCTAACTACTCATTATCTTGAAGAAGCTGAACAATTGAGTGATAGCATTTGTATTATGAAAAATGGAAAAGATTTGGCACATGGAACGCCATCCAGTTTACGTAGTTACATTAGACAAAATATACTGCGTATAGTTTTTCATGATATAAAAGATATAAAAAAATATAAAGATGAAATTAAAAATACTGGATTGGTCAAGTTTATGAGTATAAGAGAAAATTCTATTTTTATAAGTGTACAGGATAGTAGAGTTGCTTTTACTTCAATAAATAAGTGGCTTTTAGAACATGACATAAAATTTGATGCAATAGAAATTGTAGAACCAAGTCTTGAAGATGTTTTTTTAGCATTAACAAGTTCTAAAAAAGGCTTAAAGGAGGAATGGAAATGTTAAATATCTTATGGCGTAGTATGAAATGGCGTTTTAAAAATCCAATATCATTTATAGTTACTATATTACAACCTTTTCTTTGGCTTGTACTTTATAGCTCTATTGCAAATCAAACTATGAATAATATGAATATTAGTAATTATACCGCTTTTATACTACCAGGTATTATTATACTAGTTGTATTTTCCTCATGTAGTAGTGGTGGTATCATCAACTTCATAATGAAGAACAGTGGAAGTTTCTATAGGGTTTTGATTGCACCGATTAGTAGATATTCAATTGTTTTTGGTCAATTACTAGAAGCTATCTTAGTTTCTTTCTTAGAAGTGACTATTTTATGTGTAGTAAGTATATTCTTCTCAGTAAAGATAGAATCTGGTATTGGAGGAATTATGCTTATGATAGTACTAATATTTATGACTGCATTTTTTTTATCAAGTCTAGCATATTCTATAAGTCTATTGTTACCAAATGAAATAATTTATGAAACAATTATGACTGCAATTGTACTTCCTATTTTCTTTTTAAGCTCAGCTCTTTTCCCTATAGAAAACTTATCTGGAGGATTAAAAATAGCCGTTATGCTCAATCCATTTACTCATGTTATTAATGCTTTACGTAGTTTAATATTTGGTCAGAATATTCTTATTGGAGATATATTACCTGTTATTCTACTATTCTTAATATTATGCTGTGCAAGTTTCTCACTTGCTATGTGGAGGCTAAAAAAGGAAATGGTAAGTTAATTTACTAATCTATAATAAAAAGTGAACTCTATTATATAGAGTTCACTTTAGATGCTTTATTTTAATATTTCTAAAACTGAATTTAACACAGCGTGTCCATTACAAGTTCCATAGTTCACCATATCTATTACAGATACTGGAGCTCTATCTCCTACTATAGATTTTACATCATCAAACATAAATCTAAGCTGTGGTCCAAGAAGTAAAATATCAAAATTATCAAGTTCTGATTTTATATTTCCCTCTCCAATTGCCCATATTCTACAATCTATATTTCTTTTTTTTGCATCTTTCTCCATTTTATTTACCAATAGAGTAGAAGACATACCTCCAACACATACTAACAATATCCTAATCATTCATAACTCCTTTTAATCAAATCTACATATATCTTGATTAAAAAGTATATGTAGAAAAGTTTATCATTTATAACTTTTTAAATTTCACTCTTAAATTATATCAAATTTTTCCATTTTTTACACTATTAGAACTAATTTTATATTTTTAATGTCCATTTTTCCACTTCTTTAGATATGTCCTTAGCCTTTAATATTGCAGAGATTATAGCATATCCATCACTGTCTAAGCTCTTAAGTTTATCTACATTGTCTAGTTTTATGCCTCCAATTAGTACAAATGGTATATCTACCTTTTCTTTAATTTCTTTGACAGTTTCAAATGAAGCTGATTTTGCATCCAATTTAGTAGATGTTGTAAATATAGACCCTATACCTAAATAATCCGCTCCATCATTTTTTGCACATATAGCTTCTTCTAAAGTTCTTGCTGATACTCCTAGTATCTTATCATCTCCTATAAGCTTTCTAACTTCTCTCGCATCAATATCACTTTGACCTACATGTACTCCATCTGCATCACAGATAAGTGCTATGTCAACTCTGTCATTTATTATAAACTTAACTCCATATCTTTTAGTTATTTCTCTAAGTTTCATAGCTTTTTTTAAAAACTCTCTCCCAGGAGCATTTTTTTCTCTAAGTTGTACGGTTGTGATTCCAGAAGCTATTGCATCTTCGATACACTTATAGAAATCTCTACCTTCAAGCATTTCAGAATCAGTTACTAAATATAATTTTAAGTCTTTTTTTAAGTTTTCTTTATCTATCATTTTAAGTCTCCTCTTAAAGCCTTATTCGTTTAAAAATTCAATATTAGAATTTTTGCTTAAAGTATCTATATTCATTTTATAAATAGTGTTCATAAGATTTTCTTTAAATGTTCCTATTGGTGGATTGTCTAAATTTGCCAACTCTCCACTTAAAGACATCGTAAGAACACCCATTGTAGCTGCTTCTAATGTATTCTCAGTAACAGCCATAAAACTCGCAATTAAACTAGCAGTCATACATCCCGTTCCTGTAATGCCTTTTAATTTATCAGTTCCATTGTTTATTTTATATGTATCTTTACCATTTGTTATTATATCTATTTTTCCAGTTGCTACTACGATACATTCAAGTTTTTCAGAAACTTTTCTTATTATATCAGTGGAGTCTTCTTCTTCATCAAATGAATCTACACCTTTTCCCCTTACATCAAAACCACCTATAAACTTTATTTCTGCCATATTACCCTTAACTACATTAAATTTGACTTCATTCAAAAGTTTGCTTGTAAGTTCTGCCCTAGCTTTACTTGCAAATACTCCAACTGGGTCTAATATAACAGGTTTATTGTACTTATTTGCCGCTTTTCCTGCTAATAAAAATAAATCTAACATATTTGAATTCATTGTTCCTATATTTATTACTACAGAGTTCGCTATACTCACCATTTCTTCTACTTCTTCATATGAAAAACTCATAAGAGGACTTGCTCCTATGGCTAAGGTTACATTAGCACAATCATTTATAGTTACATTATTAGTGTAATGAATTACCAGTGGATTTGATTCTTTTACATCTTCAATTAAATTATACATAGTCTACCTCCAACAATTTTTTATTATTCAAATTTATAAAAATGATGCACTGGTCCTACTCCATGACCTATATCAAAACTATTTTTTATTGCCTCTGTTATATAGATTTTGCCTAAATTTACTGCTTCTGTTATTTCATAACCTAAAGCTAAATAAGAGGTTATTGCAGAAGATAATGTACATCCTGTTCCATGTGTATTTTTTTTATCAATTCTTTCACTTTTATAAACTTTAAACATATTTTTACCAACTAAAATATCAACTGCTTCTCCATCTAAATGTCCTCCTTTCATAAGGACAAACTTAGGACCAAGCTTTAGTATTTCTTTTCCTACTCTATTCATATCATCTATATTATTTATTTTTATTCCTGTGATTTCTTCTGCCTCTGGGATGTTTGGTGTAATTATGTATGCAAGTGGCATCAAGTATTTAATTAAATTTTCTTTTGCTTCTGGCTTTAATAAATAATATCCACTTTTAGATATCATTACTGGGTCTACTACCAAATATTTTGGATTGTATTTCTTTATATTTTCAACTATTTCAAGTATAATCTCAGGACTTGAAACCATTCCTATTTTTACAGCTTTTGGAGGTATATCTTCAAATACTGCCTCTATCTGTTTTTTTATTATGTCCTTACTTAAATCTTCTACTGCAAGAACCCCTTGAGTGTTTTGTGCTGTTATGGCTGTTATTACACTCATACCATAAGTACCAATTGCACTAAAAGTCTTCAAATCAGCTTGAATTCCAGCTCCTCCAGATGAATCTGACCCAGCTATTGTAAGTGTTGGTATTTTATAATTACTCATTTATTCCCTCCTAAAGTTTAATTTAAATAACTTAATTAAAAAAGCTATACCTACAATAGGTATAGCTTAGAAATCGCATATATAGTAAATAATATACACTTAAGTTTTATACTAAGCTTTCCTACGCTGGTATTATCCAGATCAGGTGTAAGGGTCGGTATACCTCTCAGCTCTTGGCTCCCCTAGCTACTTTAATTTATTATATTTATAACTTCATTATAGTACAATAGTATTTATTGTCAAGTTTTTACATAATATACACTTATTATAATATTAATGTTTACATTAATTGTTCTATTTCTTTTCCAACAAGATAAGCATCTTTATTATTAATTGAATCTATAAACGTTTCTGGATTTTTTATTATATATAATTTTTTATTTCTAGTTAATTTCTTTATATAACATTCCAATTTCATTGCATTACTTTTCGTGTTGGTTACAAAATAAACTTCTAGTTTTTTAAATCCTTTTGCTCTTGTATATTTTGAATTAATTCCCGACTTATGTTCATTCATTCTTCTGATTATATTACTGGTATATCCAGTATATAGAGAGTCATCTTTACATCTTATAATATATGTAAAATACATTTCAAATCACATCCTTATTAAATATATAAACATTATATTATAAAATTGATGAAATGGCATGTATTTTGCATATGCAATCTTCTTAGGACTAATTTTATCTAATACATGTGTATAAAATCTATTCTATATAAGTCTAACGCTAAATTTTGACATAATAATAACGTATTTATTTTTGTAACAAAAAATTCACAAATTATAAAAAATAAAATTTTCAAAAAAATTATAATTTTCAAAAAAATAAATTGACACATATAAAAAAATTATGATACTCTAATAAAAAGGGGGCAATGATTATGGAAAACAATTTAATTATAGCTAAAAGCAATAATACTAAATTAACTCAAAAGGAATTAATTAAAGTTAATCTACAGATAGGTGTGGATTTTACACTTTTGTCAAAATCACTTAAAGCCTTTTACAAAAAAGAAAAAGATTTTTATTGCATTGCTCTTGCGCCATGCAATGTATCTAATGAAAAAGCAAATAGAAAAATAAGTATCTCTGATATGATAAAAGAAATTAACACTTTAATCGAAAGTATAACTGATAAAAATGAACTTTTAAGTGAAGAACTCTTCAGCAAAAATTTATCAGAATTTTATGACGAATCTTTAGATGACATTTATATAGAATTAAAACAAGCATATTTATACATTAAAAAGAATACAGATGTTCTTAGTATAGAAGACTGTATTGAATATGTATTTGATGTTGATATAAGTACTGAGACAAAACTAAAAGAAAATCCTTTGATTGACTTTAATTCACTTTCTTTAGTATTTTGGAGTGGTGAAACAAAAAATATTTTACATCAAATGAATATTTTAGATTTAGAAAATATCCACTCTTATACTATGGAAAACAGTACAAACATAACTATATATGAAAATGATACTCTTCAATCTGAATTTGGTGAAAAAGATGAAGATATAAAAGAAAATAACCTAGGCATAATTGAACAAATGCTTATACTTCCAAACGATTTAGACTATGATAAAGATGAAGTCGAAAATATAAAAAATAGGCTTGCAAATATAAATATTAAGTATTTGCAAACACTTAAAGAAAAGGATATAAAAATAAAATTGATAAATTCAAACTTAACTGATGAGCCAGAATTTAAAGATTTAAAGCATCAATTACCACCATGCTGGGTAAAATCAGGTAAAACTTGGAAAGATGTTCCTGGTATATATAGAAACAATTCTATAGTAGTTAAAATAGGCTACAGTAATCCTAGTTATGCAAATGTACATTCAGCTAAAAATTTAGAACTACATGAGACTGCACATGCTATAGATAAAAATGTTTTAAACAAAAAATCGAGTTCAGAGGAATTTATGGAAATATTTGCTCAAGAAAGATATAAACTTTACGACCCAAAACAAGTTGCACATGCCTACATTAGTAAGTTTATAGAAGAATTTTTTGCAGAATCATTTGTACACTACTATCTCGATGATGTTTCAAGAAATACTTTAAAAGAAAATTGTCCTTTAACATATGATTTTCTTGAACAGCTTGAATTAGAATATTAAATACTCTAACTTCCAATAATACATTTAACTATATTCTCTTTATCAATAATGACACAATGATACAATTTATATTTTTAATAAAGTGCTATCATTAAAAGATTTTTATTATTTATGTTATAATATTTATGGTGGCTATGTTTTAAAATAGTTTATGTGACCCATAATTTAAATAAATAATAGAAAAAGGATGAAGAGCTATGAAGTTGAATAGAAATGATAGTTGTTGGTGTGGAAGTACTAAAAAATATAAAAAATGCCATATGGATATGGATAATAAAATAGATTCATTTGCAAGGTTAGGTCATATTGTGCCAACCCATGACATTATAAAAAATCCAACGCAAATTGAAGAAATAAAAAAAAGTGCAGTAATAAATACAAAAATTTTAGATTATATTTCAGATAAAATTGAAATTGGAATGTCTACAGAAGATATAAATAAATTAGTCCATGACTTTACACTACAAAATGGAGCTATTCCTGCTCCTTTAGACTATAATGGATTTCCTAAGAGTGTATGTACATCTATAAACAATGAAGTTTGTCATGGTATTCCTAGTAAAGATATTATTTTAAAAGATGGAGATATTATCAATGTAGATGTTTCTACTATTTTTAATGGATACTACTCAGATGCTTCAAGAATGTTTATGATAGGAAATGTTAAAGAAAATGCAAGAAAATTAGTAGAGGTCACTAAAGAATGTGTTCAAAAAGGTCTTGAGGCTACTAAACCCTGGGGATTCTTGGGTGATATAGGTGATGCTATTAACTCCTATGCTCAAGAAAATGGATACTCTGTTGTCAGAGAAATTGGTGGCCATGGAGTTGGATTAAGCTTCCATGAAGACCCATTTGTAAGTTATGTATCTAAAAAAGGAACTGAAATGTTATTAGTTCCTGGAATGATATTTACAATAGAGCCAATGGTAAATGAGGGTACTCATGAAATTTTTGTTGATGAAGAAAATAATTGGACTATCTATACAGAAGATGGTAAATTATCTGCTCAATGGGAATGTATGGTTTTAATTACAGAAACAGGATTTGAAATTTTAACCCAATAAAAGAAAAATGCCTATAAAAATCGAAAATTCAATTTTTATAGGCATTTATTTTATTAATGCACATCTATTGCATCAACTGGACAGCTTTCTCTAGCTTCTTTTGCTGATTCTTCAGCATCACTTGGTATTTCATCAACTATAACATGTGATTTACCATCATCATTCATATCAAATACTTCTGGACATATTGATGGACATAATCCACAACCTATACAAGTATCTTGATTAACATCTGCTTTCATAATAAAATCCTCCTAAACGCTACAAATTTAAAATCTTATTTGTCAAAGATTTATGAACCAAAACTTTAACATTTAGTTCTTTTTTATTATGTCCTCAGATTTGAAAAAAATACCTTTTAAAATAATTTTCATAAAATTTATTTTATAGTCATATCAAATCTATATATAATACACATTATCTAACTCATCATACTCATAGGACACTTCTTTTTTATTCTTTTTTACAGGTTCTAAATTTCTTATTTTTACTATTTTTGCAGGTATTCCAACAACGGTTGCTCCATTAGGTACATCCTTGACAACAACTGAATTTGCGCCAATTTTTGAATTAGAACCAACATTTAAAGGTCCTAGTATTTTTGTTCCAGCTCCAATCAATACATCATCACCAACAGTTGGATGTCTCTTTCCAGTATCCTTTCCTGTGCCTCCTAAAGTAGCTCCTTGATATATTGTTACTCTGTTACCTACTTCTGCTGTTTCTCCAATTACAACACCCATTCCATGGTCTATTAATATACCTTCTCCCATTTTAGCTCCAGGATGTATTTCTATACCAGTCATAAATCTGGATATCTGAGATATTAATCTTGCTGTAAAAAGCATCTTTTTCTTATAAAGAGCATGAGCCATCCTATGCATTATCATTGCATGTACTGATGGATAAAGTAAAAAGACTTCTACTTTAGATCTAGCTGCTGGGTCATTTTTCATTATATATTCAATATCTTTATTTATTTTCTTAAACAAAGTATTCACTCCCTAAAATAAAATTTTTAAAATAGTCCCATGGACATATACTTATCTACTCCATCTGGAGCTACTGTTACTATCTTTTTATCTGGATATTTTTTCGCCATTTCTATAGCACCAAATATATTAGCTCCAGAAGATATACCTACCAGAATTCCCTCTTTTGCTGCAAGTAATTTAACTGTGTCAAATGCATCTTCATCATCTACTAATATTACTTCATCAACTACACTGGAATCATAATTTTCAGGAACAAAATTAGCTCCTATTCCTTGTATTTTATGAGGTCCAGTTTTGTTTTCTGATATAGCTGGAGATTTTTTTGGTTCAAGCGCGATTATTTTTATATTTGGATTTTGCTCCTTTAAATATCTCGCAGTTCCTATTAAAGTACCCCCAGTTCCAACTCCACATACAAATATATCTAAATCTTTAACATCATTCATAATTTCAACTGCTGTTGTTTTATAATGTGCGTTTGGATTATCTTTATTTTCAAATTGCTTTAAACTCTTATAGTTTGGATTTTCTCTTAAAAGCTCATTTGCTTTTTCTATGGAACCTGCCATACCAGCTTTTCCATCTGTAAGTACCAAGTTTGCTCCATAAGCCTTCATCAAATCTCGTCTCTCAACACTCATAGTCTCAGGCATTACTATTACTACTTCATATCCTTTTAATTTTCCTATCATAGATAATGCAATACCAGTATTTCCACTAGTTGCTTCTACTAATACATCTCCTTTTTTTAATTCTCCTCTTTTCTCTAATCCTTCTAGCATTTCATACACTGCTCTATCTTTTATACTTCCTGCTGGATTTACTTTTTCTAGTTTTACATATATGTTAGAACACCCGTTAGTACATCCTAAATTGTTCAACCTTACTACAGGTGTGTTTCCTATCAACTCTAATGCGTTATTATATAACATACTACTTCCTCCTATATGTCTAAATCTATTATCAAATTGATAACGATAAATATATTATAGTATTATCATTTTGATAATGCAACCTTTTTTTGGATTTTATACTTACAATCGTTTTATTCCAAATATTAGTAATGTTCAAACAAAAAAAGTGAAAATCATTATCGATTTTCACCTTTTAAATATAAAGCTTTAAACTAAGCCATACGCAGTACTTTGCTATAGAACCTCTACAAAATACTATATAAGACCTAATATCTTTGCAATCTCTACATTAACCTTTAACACATTTACCCTATCTTCACCTAATACTCCAAAAAGTTTTTTAGAAGTATTATCATCTACAATTTTTTGCAATTTACTCTCTGATATTCCTGATGCTTTTGCTACAGCAGGTATCTGAACTTTTGCAGAAGCTGGACTTACATTAGGGTCAAGTCCTGAACCTGATGCTGTAAGCAAGTCTGTTGGTATATCCTCTTTTTTAATAGTTGGATTATCCTTTAAAAATTTTTCTATATCTTTTTGTACTCTATCATGAAGTTCTGGATTTGTTGCTCCATAGTTAAAAGAACCTGATGAAACACCTCCATAAGATGTATTTCCATCTTTATCTGGTATTAAATCTTCTTTTGTATAAGTATTATAGTTTATTGATGATACTCTTCCCTTAAAGAACCTTGCATCTGTAAAGTTTTGACCAATAAGTTCTGAACCTACTTTTACACCATTTACTTCTATCATACTTCCATTAGCTTTATCTCTAAATGCAACTTGACTTACACCTGTTAAAGCAAGTGGATATACAAGTCCACAAACAACTAACAATACAAGACTTACAAGCAATGCTGGTTTTAATGTTTTCATTTTTATATCCTCCATTTATTAACCTAAATTAAGAACCATTACTAAAGGTGTAATTAATAAATCAATTAATTTTATTCCTAAAAATGGTACTATAACCCCACCAAGACCAAATATAATCATGTTTCTCATTAACATAGCTTGTGACTTCATAGGTCTATATTTTACACCTTTCATTGCAAGAGGTATTAAACAAGGGATTATTATAGCATTAAATATTAAAGCTGATAATATCGCACTAAATGATGTAGAAAGTTTCATTATATTTAATATCTCCATCTGAGGTATCGCAAGAGTAAATATAGCTGGTATAATTGCAAAATATTTTGCAACATCATTTGCTATACTAAAAGTTGTCAAAGCTCCACGAGTTATCAAAAGTTGTTTTCCTATTTCAACAACTTCTAATATCTTAGTTGGGTCTGAATCTAAATCTACCATATTTGCTGCTTCTTTTGCAGATGTTGTACCACTGTTCATAGCAAGACCTACATCCGCCTGAGCAAGTGCAGGAGCATCATTTGTTCCATCACCTGTCATAGCTACTATTTTACCTTCTAATTGTTCTTTCTTTATAGCATCTATTTTATCTTCTGGTTTACATTCTGCAATAAATCCATCTACTCCAGCTTCTCTTGCAATTGTAGCTGCTGTCAAGGGATTATCCCCTGTGCACATTATTGTCTTTATTCCTATCTCACGAAGTCTAGCAAACCTTTCTACAAGCCCTGATTTTACAGTATCCTTTAAGTAGATAATCCCATATATCTCATTATCCACACACACTACTAAAGGTGTTCCTCCTAATTTAGCCACTCTGTTTACATTTTCTTCTAAATCTTCTGGTACTACCCCACCAGATTCTTTTACTCGTTTTATTATACTATCATAAGCACCTTTTCTTATAGCTCTACCATCAGCTAAATTAATTCCACTCATTCTAGTCTGTGCAGAAAACTCTATGAATTCAGCTTCAGCTGCCTCTTTTGTTTTACCTGTTGAACCTAATTTCACACCTAAATCAACTATAGACTTTCCTTCTGGTGTATCATCTTTTAATGAACACATAACAGAATAATTTATTAAATCTTTTGAATCTGCATTTCCAACTGCTATAAATTCTGACGCAAGTCTATTTCCATAAGTAATGGTACCTGTCTTATCTAAAATCATAGTATCAACATCACCACAAGCTTCTACTGCTTTTCCTGACATTGCAATTACATTGAATCTAGTTACTCTATCCATACCTGCAATACCAATGGCTGACAATAGGCCTCCTATAGTAGTTGGTATTAAGCAAACCAAAAGTGCTACCATAGTAGAAATTGGAATCTTTACACCTGCATAATTTGCCATTGGATAAAGAGAGATTAAAACAACCATAAATATAAGTGTTAACCCTACTAACAAGGTATTTAAGGCAATCTCATTTGGTGTTTTTTGTCTTGAAGCACCTTCCACAAGAGCTATCATTTTATCTAAAAACGATTCTCCTGGTTTTGTTGTTATTTTTATTTTTAACCAGTCACTTACAACTGTAGTACCTCCTGTAACAGAAGCAAAATCTCCACCAGATTCCCTCATAACAGGTGCGGATTCTCCAGTTATTGCTGATTCATCCACAGAAGCTATTCCTTCTATAACTTCTCCATCATTTGGAATAACTTCTCCTGCATTTACCAAAACAATATCGCCAAGTTTTAATTCACTTGCACTTATCATTTTTTCATTTCCTAGCTTATCGAAAACCCTTGCTACTGTGTCTTTTCTAGTTTTCTTCAATGTATCTGCTTGGGCTTTTCCTCTACCTTCAGCTACAGCTTCAGCAAAATTCGCAAAAAGAACTGTTATAAATAATATTATTGTCACAATCCCATTATATGCTCTTAAATTATTACCTTCATCACCAAACAAGCTAGGTATTATTGTAAGTATCAATGTTACTATAAATCCAATCTCTACAACAAACATAACTGGATTTTTCATCATATATTTAGGATTTAACTTTTTAAAAGCTTCTATAATGGAAGTTTTGAATATATCTTTTGTAATAAACTTTGTTTTTTTAGTTTCCATAAAACTTTACTCCCTCCCAATTTTTTAGTGCCATAACACTAGATGCTCTGAAATAGGTCCAAGCGCTAAGGCTGGGAAAAATGTTAAAGCACCAACAATTAAAACAACCAGTACTAAAATTATTGTAAATGTGAAATTATCTGTTCTAAGTGTTCCTATACTTTCACTTACAGCTTTTTTAGATGCCAATAAACTTGATATCGCAAGTAGTATTATAATAGATACATATCTTCCAAAGAACATAACTATGCCTGTTGTTATATTCCAAAACATAGTATTATCTCCTAGACCTTCAAATCCTGAACCATTATTAGCTGCTGAAGATGCAAATTCATATAATACTTGTGATAATCCATGGAATCCAGGATTTGAAATTCCTTCAAGCCCTGCTGGTACTGCAACTGAAAGACCAGAAAACATAAGTATCAAAAGTGGATGTAGTATAATAAGTAAAGCAATAAGCTTCATTTCTTTTCCTTCTATTTTCTTAGTCAAAAATTCTGGAGTTCTTCCTACCATCAATCCACATAAAAATACTGCTATTATAGCGTACATCAACATATTCATAAGACCTACACCTTTACCACCAAACACGACATTTAACATCATATTCAAAAGTGGTACTAAACCTCCTAAAGGAGTTAAGGTATCATGCATATTATTAACTGTACCTGTTGTAAACGAAGTAGTTACTGTTGTAAATAATGCAGACTGTGCTATACCAAATCTAACTTCCTTACCTTCCATACTTCCCATACTTTGACTAAGTCCTAATTGTGATAAAATAGGATTTCCTGCACTCTCTGCTTTAAAACAAACTACTAGACCTATTAAAAATATGATTGACATTGCACCAAACACAACCCAACCTTGTTTTTTATTCTTTATCATATGCCCAAATGCAACAACACAAGCTCCTGGTAATATCATCATAGACAACATTTCTACTATATTTGATATAATAGTTGGATTTTCAAATGGGTGTGATGAATTTGAACCAAAGAATCCACCACCATTTGTTCCTAAATGTTTAATTGATTCAAGAGCTGCTACAGGCCCTCTAGCTATATCTTGAAGCTTTCCTTCTATAGTAGTCACTGTTTCTGTTCCAGCAAAAGTTTGTGGTACTCCTTGTGTAACTAATATAATTCCAACAATTAAAGCTCCTGGTAAAAGTACTCTTGTTGTTATTCTAATTAAATCTACATAAAAATTTCCCAATGTTTTCTTTTTGCCAACCAAACCTCTTACAAATGCCATAGCTGCTGAATATCCTGTTGCTGCTGATGTAAACATCATGTATATTATTACTGTCATCTGACTAAAATATGAAAGACCTGATTCACCTGAATAATGTTGAAGGTTTGTATTTGTCATAAAACTTATTATTGTATTAAATGATAAACCTTGTTCCATACCTTTAATTCCACTTGGATTAAAGATATGCATACTTTGAGTTCTAAGTATGATATATCCTATAAATACCATAGCTGCATTTGTAAATACTAAAGCTAAGGCATACTGTTTCCAGTTCATTTCTTTTTTCTTATCTATACTACATACCTTATATATACAATTGTCTACTTTATCAAACAGTCTATCTCCAAATGTTTTTTGATTAGTAGCTATATGGTATAAATACTTGCCCATAGGTATTACTAAAATCATAAAAATCGCTAACACTATTACTATCTGCACCATAAAAATTGTTCCCCCCAATTCAGCTTACTTATTAGCCTTATACTGTTTAAAATTTTTCAGGATTAATAAGCGCATACACCAAATATATTATTAACATTATAATTACAACTGCCAGAAACCACATAGGTAATCCCTCCATACATTACATTATTTTTTTTCTGTTTGTTTCCCACACCAGTCAGCAAGCAACTTCATGGAAATAAATCCTATGAGTAACAATGCTATCATAACTATATCCAACATTTTAACTCCTCCATTTACTTTAATTTCTTTTACAAATTTTAGTTTTGTATTGCTACTTCATTTATCTTATCATTTTAGGTATAAAGATAGGATTAAGAAACATCTGTTACTGATTAGTATTTCATAAATATAAAATTGAGTTTTTAAAATATACATCTAGCAACCGTATTCCTAGCAATTTCAATACAATTTCTTATCCTAAATTTATAAAAATCTCGATTAAGAAATACCTACTACAAATATATAAACGCAAAAAAAGATGGCAAATTTGCCATCTTTAATAAAAGCTAATGTTATTTAATTTATATTAACATTCTGGAACTATGTCATTACTTATATCCATATCTAAACTTTTGCCATGATAATAAATAAAATCAATTACTTTACCACTAATTGTAACAGCAATCAAAGAATAAAATATATCAAATGCTGATAGATAAAATAATGATAACAACAATACAATAACATCTGTTGCTAAATAAACTTGCCCTATGTTCAAAGATGTAGTCTTAGAAATTACTAATGCTAAAGCATCGTCTCCTCCTGATGCACAACCTGCTTTTACTACTATACCTACACCAGTTCCAACAGTTACACCTGCCAAAACAGTTGATAAAAGCATATTTTGTGATTGTGGTACCAGAGGTCCTATAGCTTCAAATAAATCATATAACACTGAAAAAGTTATAGAAGCTACTATTGAATATATAAGGAATTTTTTACCGAAAAATTTATATCCTACTAAAAGTAGTAAACCATCTATTACAACATTTGCTATTGCTGGCTGTATATTGAATAAATTTTTTAGCAGTAGTAAAATACCTAACACTCCACCTTCTGTTATGTTGTTTAAATAATAAAAATTGTAAACTCCAAATGCCAATATTGCTGAACCTAAAAATATAAGTCCAATCCTTTCTAAAAATAACCGCCTGGCCATACATATCCCTTCCTTTTTCTTAATTTATATATATTATATACAAAAGAAATGGCTTTGTATACCGCACTTTTCGAATCTTTAATTATACAAAATTTTTATGTTTTTTTCAACAATTTTTTTATGTTTTTTTATGTTTTTTTAAACCTATGTATATAACACAGTCATTCCAACACCTTAGACGTTTTCCTTTTTTACAAAAGTTTATATTAATTTGACTTATAATTTAGTATAATTAAGTCTTTGTTTATATTAATTTTTTATTTGTTTAGAAATACTATCCAACAATCTATAACTAAGTCCACAAAAAAAGAGTTACTTTAGAAACTATATAAAGTAACTCTACAAATTTTATTTACTATCTTTTACCACTCACCTTTAAATTCTGAAATGTTATCCTTGTTAACTTCAACTTGCTTAATTTGTGTAACAGGTTCTACTTTTTCACCTTTTAAAATCTTAGACGCTTTTTCTACAACTAATGCTCCTTCTTGCACTGCAGACATATATGTTGTTCCATCTATTAATCCATCAGTTATAGCTTTTAATCCATCTTTACTTCCACCCAAACCTATAACTTTAACTTTATCTTTAAGACCAGCATCCTTTAAGGCTTGTCCTGCTCCTGTAGCAGAGTTATCATCTTGGCATATTATAACATTAAAATCAGTTTTCTTTTGAATTAAGTCTTCTGTTACTTTTAAAGCTTGTTCTTTTTCCCAATTTGAAGTTTGATTATAAATTATTTGTATATTGCTATCTTTTAATTCTTTTTCAAGACCTTTTTTTCTTAATACTTGTGGAGTAGTCCCTGGAACACCTTCTATTAACACAGCTTTTCCACCAGCTTCTCCTAACAAGTTTTTAGCAATTTTACCTGTTAAAGCTCCTGTCTCTTCCTCATTTTGTCCTATATATGTAACTAAACCTTTGAATTCTCCTGTTGGGTTACTTCCTATAGAATTTGTAAATGCTATTATAGGAACCTCTGAATCATTAGCAGCTTTAACTATTCTCTCGCTCACAGCAGAATCAACTCCACACAATGCAATCATATCTACACCTTTAGCCATAAAATCTTCAGCTTGTGACAATTGTTTACTAGCATCCCATTGAGCATCTGCATATTCTACATTTACACCTAATTCTTTAGATTTTGCATCTATACCTTGTTTAGTTGCTACAAAGTAACCCGTTGAACCTGGTAGTAATACTGCTATTTTCTTTTCTCCATTTTTTTCTTTGTCACCACCATTTGAACAACCAACCAAACCAAATATCATAACAAGTGATAGCAACAATGCTAAATGTTTCATTAATTTTTTCATAAAAAAATCCCTCCTTATTTTTTATCTTGAAGCAAGCTTCTTCTTGCTATAAGAATCAAATCCAACTGCTGCTAAAATTATTAATCCTTTAAATATGTATTGGAAATATACATCTATTCCAAGAAGGTTAAAACTGTTGTTTATAACACTCATAAGTAACACACCTATAACAGTTTTAAGTACAGAGCCAGATCCTCCTGCTACTGACGTACCTCCTATTACTACAGATGCAATTGCATCCATATCATACCCTTCGCCTGCAATTGCAGTTGCAGTCCCAAGTCTTCCAGTTAGTACAATACCAGCTATCCCTGCAAGTATAGCATTAATAATAAATACTTTTATTTTATGAGAGTCTACATTTATACCATTAAGTTTACTTGCTTCTTGATTTCCCCCTACAGAATAAACATATCTACCAAACTTAGTTTTATTAAGTACAATAAATGAAACTAACACTACTATAAAGAAAATTACTACTGGTATTGGTATATTAAACAAGTATCCATTTCCAATGTAATCAAGTATTGGTATATTTTCAGTAATTGGATATCCTCCTGTAAGCATCAATAGTAATCCTCTTACAATAGTGACCATAGCCATAGTGGCTATTAACGATGGTACATTTATCTTGGCAACTACTATCCCATTGATTAATCCTATTACTGCACAAATTGCTATACCTAAAAACATAGATACAAGCAAGTTAGTTCCACCAGTTGCAAATTTCATTGTTATAGCACCTGCAAGAGCTGCTACTGCTCCAACTGATATATCAAAGTTGCCAGATATTATAACAAAAGTCATACCTGCTGAAATTATTCCAATTATAGAAGATTGTCGTAAAAGATTAAGTATATTTTGCTTACCTAAAAATGATGGAGTTGCAATGCTTATGGCTATACATAAAGCCAAAAAACCTAGCAATACTCCATAATCTCTTAAATTCAATTTCTCAAAAGCCTTTTTCATCTCAGTCCTCCATTTTCATTTTTTATACATTAAATATACTGTTCATTATGTCTTGAACCTTTATATTTTCTTTTTTTAAATCATCTACAATAGAACCTTCTCTAGTTACTAAAATTCTATCACTTACTCTTATTACTTCTTCTAAATCAGAAGATATAAATATTACTCCTATTCCTTTACTTGAAAATTCCTTTATTGTATTAAAAATATCTTCTTTCGCAGCAATATCTATTCCTTTTGTCGGTTCATCATATATTATTAAATCTAAATCTTTGTCTAGCCATTTAGAAACTACTACTTTTTGTTGGTTTCCACCACTAAGTTCCTTTACCTCTTGTTTTACATCACTAATTTTTATTCCTAGTTCTTTAACTCCTTTTTTAGAAAATTCAATTTCTCTATTTCTATCTATAAACAATAGTTTCTTAAATTTATCAATTTGTACTGATGCTGAATTAGTATATATAGCCTGCTCTAAAATTAACCCCAGATTTTTTCTATCTTCAGGAATCAATCCTATTTTATTCTTTATAGCAATTTTAGGAGATGTTATATCTACTTTTTTACCATTAATAAATATATCTCCACTATCTTTATTCTCTATCCCAAATATCAAATTTATTATTTCAGTTCTTCTTGAACCTACAAGACCTGCAAGACCTACAACTTCACCTCTATAAACTTTAAATGAAACATCTTTTATTTTATTAGACCAACTTATATTCTCAACTTCTAGTACTGGGGGTTCTTCATACTTTGCAAATGTATAATCCTTTTTCTCAATAAGTTTGTGATTATCATCACCTGTCATAAGTTGAGTTATTTTTAATTTATTTAAATCTTTTACATCATAAGTTCCAATCATAACTCCATTTTTCATTATACTTGTACTATCACATACCTTAAACACTTCCTCTAATATATGAGAAATATAAACTATAGTTTTACCTTTAGATTTTAATCTGTTTATTATTTTAAACAATCCTTCTTTTTCATTATTAGTAAGTGATGTTGTTGGCTCATCCATTATGATAATTTCAGAATTACATGAAACTGCTTTCATTATCTCAACCATTTGTTGATTTGCTATGCTCAAATTGGACACTACTATATGTGGGTCTATATTAAAATCAAAATCTTCACAAATCTTCATATATTCTTCTAGCATATCTTTCTTATTTAAAAACACAATTCCCTTTAAAGTTTCTCTACCAAGAAAAACGTTTTCTATAACTGTAAGTGTTGGTATTAAACTTAATTCTTGATAAATTATACTAATACCATTTTCTTTAGAATGATGTGGATTTTTAAACATAATTTCTTTACCCTTTAGGATTACTTTACCTTTAGTTTGAGCATGAACTCCTCCTAAAATTTTAATAAGTGTAGATTTTCCTGCACCATTAGCTCCCAAAAGAGCTCTTACTTCTCCCTTTTCTAATTCGAAATCTATACCATTTAAAACATCTACTTTTCCAAAACTTTTAAATATTTGTTGCATTTCCAATATCTTACTCACTATATCACCCCACTAATTCCTAAACCATTTTATAATTTCATCAATATTTTCTTTTGGTGCTGATAACAAGTCCCAAGATAAAACATATCCTTTTACTGCTGTCTTATTTATATTTAAAATATTTTCACTTATATATTTAGGTGTAACAGGAGCTATAATTTCTTTTTTATTAATTTCAATGCCTACATATATATCTTTAGTAAGATTTTTTGTCATAAAATTTATTTCTTCTAGTACAAATTTTATGGGATATACATCCCCTTCATACTCTGTAATCCCTAAAATATCTAAGAATTTTTGTTTTACAATCTCTTTATTTTCCTGTACAGATTCATCAATAAGTTTTTCAAATTCAAATGGTAAACCTGCTGGAGCTTTTGTAATTCTATACATCATCGGTTTTATAAAATCAGCTACCTCTTGTAGCCTTTCTAAATCTTGACCTGTAAAGTAAGAAATAAAGGGAGAAAAAGTATCTATGCCTATTTTCAATCCTTTATCTTTAAAATAACTACTTATATCTACTAATGCATTGTATATACTTTGATTTTTTATTTCGAAAAAATTTTCCCATATTTTATTTTTAAATTTGTATTTTCCATTAATGTATTCTGTTATGCCAAATGGAGTATCTTTATTACTTATCACTTTGTTAGATACATTATTCATTTCTATTATTAATGACTTTTTATCTATATTATTTTTTTCATATATATTTAAACAATCTTTACAAAAACAATTAAAAACACCATTTAACTTATTCGAAAAAGAAGCATACCTTATCTTATCTAGAAAAATTCCATCAAATTCAATTTCACTAAAATAAGTACTATATATTTTCTTTACATTTTCTATATTTTCCTTATTATTTGGACAATAAAATTCAAAGTTCTCATCTTCTTGTAAAGTATATCCCTTAACTTCTTTTCCAGTATAATCAATTAGTAAATTACTTTTTTCAAGCAATCCTATTTCCGAAAAGCATGGTAACCAAAGATATAATTCAACACTATATTTATTTAACAATTTTTTAGTTTTTATATATAACTCTTTATCTACATTCCAACCCATGATAACCTTTTCTATATCAATATATTCCATCAATTCTAATAGCTTACATTTTATATCATTAAATTTTATTTCTTTATTTTTAAATCCACCTGTAAAAATTTGTACTATCACTTTTTTTCTATCCATGTTTGACCCTCCTATCAGCTAATGCCATAGCAAGTCTTATACCTCCATATACAGGCTGATTTTCTTGAAGTATAAAGTTTAATTTTTTATCTATGTTTTCTGCTTTTAAATTATTCATTAACATTTGAGCATATATAGTTCTGTTTAATGTTCCACCAGACAAGACTATATTTATTTCATTTTTATCCTTTTTCATTGAATTATAGATTTTACTTAATATTACTTGAGCTAATTTAGATAATTCAATTGATGACTCTCTTAATATTTCAATAGCTAATTTATCTCCTTGTTCAGCGCAATCAATCACTAATGAAGCTAAATTTGCTATTTCAACATTGTTATTTATTTCAGTAATCATATATGTAAGTTTTTCAAAGCTATCTGCATTAAAGAAATATAAGACACAATTAAATAAATCACTATACTCATGACACTCATCACAATAAAGTAAGACCTTCTTTAATAATTTTCTTCCTATATCATATCCAGAGCCCAAATCACTAAAATTATATCCCCATCCACCAACTCTATATATTTCTCCATCTTCTCTAATTCCTAATACAATCGAACCTGTCCCAGCTACAATTACTAAACCAGGAGTATCAGTTTGTGCATAAAAGGCTAACACTGCATCATTTACTAGATACATTTTTTCTTTATTAAGTCCAATTTTTAATATTTCATCCATTATAATTTTATAATCATTAGGAGAATCACATCCTGATATCCCAAATACAGTGTACTCAATATCATCATAATTAATATGCAAATCTTTTAATATTTTCTCAAACCCATTATTAATATTTTCATATGTTTTTTGTATTCCAACTGACTTGTAATTAGTTGAACCAGTAGTGTACTCTTTAAGTATGTTTCCATCTAAATCACTTACACAAAATTTTGTCTTTGTTCCTCCTCCATCTATTGAAATCAAATATCTCACATTAATATCCTCCTTTTTTATTAGACAAGGAATATTGATAGTCAGTTTCTTTTAAACACATACTAATTACTCCATTTATACTTCCTTCTCTCAGTGACTCTACTTTTATTAATTTAGGGAAATTTTCTTCTCCCACACTCTTACTTACATCTTTCTCTATAAATTCCATATCAGCCTCAGTTAATATACTGCATTGTATAATCATAGCTTGTGGATTTAAGACACATACAAGAGTTCTTACAAAATTTGATATTATTGATAAGACTTCTTTTTTAAAATTATTATCCTTGCTCTCCAAATATCTTTTTCTTAAACTTAAAATATAATCTTCAATATTTAAGTTTTCATAATTATACTTATTAAACTCCATATTTAAATAACTTAATTCTCCAGCAAAATTTGTGGAACCTAAATATAACTCGCCATTTATAACTATCCCTGAACCAATACCATCTTCTAAATACATAAGAGCCATATTTTTATATTCATCTTTATACTGTTTTTGGTAAATTCCAATAGTAGTAATATTTGTATCATTTTCTATAAATACTTTAGTATTGTATTTACTCTTTATTAAAGTCTCTAGGTTTATACCTTCCCAACTTTTTATAGTTGGTATATTCTTAACCACACCATTTTTTACAACTCCTGGAACTCCAATCCCAATAGCTCTTATACTGTTTTCTCTTACCTTTTCTATTAAAGTATCTATAACAAAAAAAGTATCTTGGTTAACGTTTTCATAGGTATCCATTCTTATGTCAAATTCCTCTTGATAAGTTATATCCCCTAATAAATTTGCAACTACTCCTATACAGCTATTTCTATAATAATATAAAGCTATTATGTGTTCCAAATTTGCATTTATTTCAAATAATTGTGCTCTTCTTCCTCCAGTAGACTCACTTAATCCACTTACTTTGACCTCATTTTTTAAGGCTAATTGTTCTACAATTTTATTAACTGTAGCTAAACTCAATTCAGTAATACTTGAAATTTCTGGCTTCGTTATAGGACCTTCATTTTTTATAATGTTTTTTATTAAATCTTCATTTACTTTTTTTATCGTTTGTGGCTTTCCAACTATATTTTTCATAAACAACACCTTACTTTATAAACTTTATTTATTAAGTTTAGTATAATATCTTCAATACAAATTTGTCAATAAATTTTCAATAAAAAAGCCATTTCAATATAATCTAAAATTATTATGAAATGACGTTTCTATTGAAATAGCTGATTTAAAAACAAGTCTTTTAAAATCTATTTTTTAAACCTAACTTCAGCTGCCTTTGCATGAGCATACAGTCCCTCTTCTTTTGCTAACTTTTCTGCAACAGGAGCTAACGCTTTTATAGCCTTTTCATTCAATATCTGCTTTGTACAAGTTTTTATAAATGTACCAACCCAAACACCACCTGTGTATCTTGATGCTTTAAGTGTTGGTAATGTATGATTTGTACCTGAAACATAGTCACCAAATACTTCTGCAGAAAGATTTCCAATAAATAGAGAACCATAGTTAATTAATTTATCACAAATCTCATCATACTTCTCTACTGCAACTTCTAAATGTTCTGGTGCATAAAAATTACTTATTTTAATAGCTTCCTCAATATCATCAACTAAAATTATCTCTCCATTATTCTCCCATGAACTAGATGCTATATCTTTTGTTGGCAAATCTTCTAACATAATTTTTATATTTTTCTCAACTTCATTTGCTATTTCTAAGCTATTTGTCAATAATATACCTCTTGCATTTAAATCATGCTCACATTGTGCTAATAAATCAGCTGCAATATAAACTGGATTTGAAGTTTCATCAGCTATTATAAGAACTTCACTTGGACCAGCTACAAAATCAATTCCCACTTGACCATAACACTGTCTTTTAGCTTCAGTTACAAATTTATTTCCTGGTCCTACAATTATGTCAACTGGATTAATCTTTTCTGTACCATATGTAAATGCTGCTATAGCTTGGACACCTCCAGTTGCATATATTTCATCAGCCCCTGCTATGTCCATAGCTACCAACGTTTTAGGATTTATATCTTCAGTATTTTTCATAGTTGGCGAACATGCTACTATTCTTTTTACACCTGCAACTTTTGCAGGTATTATAAGCATAAGTGCTGTTGAAAATAATGGATATTGCCCACCTGGAACATATGCAAGGCATGATTCTATTGGAATATTAGTTTGACCTAAGATTACACCTGGATAAATTTCTTTTTCAAAAGAATTTTCAAAACTTGATTTTTGAGCTTTAGCAAATTCTCTTATATTTTCAGCAGCAATCTTCAGATTATTTATAAATTCATTATCTACATGTTTATAAGCTTCTTTTATCTCTTCTTTAGTAATTCTAAATTCATATCTTGTATTTTTATCAAACTTATCATTGTATTTTCTAAGTGCAACATCCTTATTTCTTCTTATATCTTCTATTATAGAACTTACTTGCTCTCTTAAAACCTTTTCATCTACCTTTTCTTTTGTGCTTGATGTTTTGATGCTTTTCATTTTTTACCTCCTAGTTTTACAATATTATTCTCATTTAAGATACATCAATAAATAAAAACTCCCACCCTCTATTAAAAGCTAGAGGATAGGAGTCTAATCATATTGTACTCACCTCACTAACTGAGCACTATTTGTCTAATAACTATACTTATATTTCTTCTAATCATTAATTTTTTTCTGAATTTTCTCTTTATTATACATAATATGATATATTTTAACTATTGATTTGTCAATGAAATTCTTTTATTTTCTACCACAGTTACAGTTAGGTTTATGGCATTTATGGCAACAATTGTTGTTTCCACCATTATTTCCATTTCTTCTAGCTTCACATTCCATACCTTTATCAAATAATCTAGCAGCTTCTGCTAAATATTCTATTCCTCTATAATTGAACTCAGAATATTCATCCCAGTATTTTTCTGCTTTTTCCCATAATTTTCTAGCTTCACATTCATATGCTAATGCTTCTTTTTTTCTTTCTGCAGATTCGCAGAATGCTTCTCTAGCTTCTCTTTCTCTTATTTCAGCTTCTCTTCTAAATCTTTCACAGTTTCTAGGTCTATTTTCTTCTTGATTTGAACATCCACAGTTTGAACCTCTTCTTTCTCTATCTTCATCGTACGCTGCTCTTTCATATTCTTCTCCATCATTTTGGAACCATTTAGCTGTAGCTTCTCCTCTTTCATACCAATCTTCTGGATAACCACCATTTGCATATTTTTTATTTTCCATATAACATATCTCTCCTTTTAATTTTAATTTTTTATGAGATGTTTTGTTTTATCTCATAGTATATAGTATTAAAATTATCAAAATATGTTACATATAAACTTATTTTTTCCCTTTTTTAACTTATTTTCAACATTTTATTCATTTTTTCGCAATATCCCTTATCTTTTATTAGACATAAACTGTTATTTATTTCATACTCAGAATCAGCATAAACCATAATAGCAAGCTCATCATCATCATTTAAAACATCATAATTTACTAAGCAATTCTCAACTATATTCAATATTTCATCTTTATTACATTTTTTAAATCTAAGAAGTGCTCCACATTTTTCTCTAACTATCTTATTAACCTGTATTTTATCTTTAGTAAAAGAATCTATACTTGAAACTCTATTATCTATTATATCAATCACATCTGAATAAACTGCACTTCCTGTTGCTAGACTTCCAGCTCCCTTACCTACAAAAGAAACTTCTCCTACTGAATCGCCATTTACTATAACAGCATTAAATTCATTGTCTATTCTAGCAAGTATATTATCTTTTTCTACTAGGACAGGTCTAACAAAAGCACTTACTTTATCATTTTCATACTTACTTTGACCAATTAATTTTATCTTACAATTTAATTTTTTTGCATATTCAATATCTTTTTCATCTATATCTGTAATTCCCTCTAAATATACATCTTTCCAATACACTCTATTATCATAAGCTAGAGTTGATAATATTGATAGTTTTCTAGCAGCATCATATCCTAATACATCTGACTCTGGATTGGCTTCAGCAAAACCTAATTCCTGAGCTTGCTTTAACGCCATATCATAAGATAAATTCTCGTCATACATTTTAGATAATATAAAGTTAGTAGTTCCATTTAAAATAGCATTTATACTATCTATGTTATTTCCTTCTAATGACTCTATTATTGGTTTTAATACTGGTATCCCTCCAGCAACTGAAGCTTCAAATTTTATACTTACCTTATTTTCACTTGCTAATTTTGCAAGCTCATCTCCACATTCAGCTAGCAAATCTTTATTTGCTGTAACAACATGAATTTTATTATTTAAAGCTTTTTTAATATAAGATAATGTTGGTTCTAAACCACCCATAACTTCTACAAGTATATCTATATCTTTTTCAAATATATCATCTATATTATTAGTTATTATATTAGAGTATTTTTTACCTTTATGTTTTTCTAGATTGTTAACTAAAATTCCAACTATTTCTATATTTCTTTTTTCTTTATTATTATCTATTATATCTATAAGTCCACTTCCTACAGTTCCATATCCTAGTACTCCAATTTTCACTTTATTCTCCATTTTATTATCCTCCTAAAATTTATAATTTTCCGATTTTTTTTTATTTTTAATCTTTTATTGCAATAAAAATAGACTCATCCCTAGATAAAGGGACGAGTCTATGCTCGCGGTTCCACCCAATTTGATTTCATCATTTATTGATAAAATCCACTTTATACTTTAACGCAGTTAACGGTTAATCTTACTAAAACCTTTCAAGGTAACTTCAGACCACAGCTCCTAGGTAGTTTTCAATTTTTCAAACTTAGAAAGTCTTTCAGCCTTTGAACTTTCCTCTCTGATAGTCGAACTAAATCTACTCTTCCTATTCATCGCTTTTATATTTTTTATGATTATTATAATTACTATTTATATTTTTAAATAACAAAAAACTCCCATCCTTATAACATAAGGACGAGAGTATTATTCCCGCGGTTCCACCTAACTTAATTTTCATATATTATGAAAACTCACTTTACACTTTAACGCAGTTAACGACTATTCTTACTAAAATCTATTAATATAGATAACTTCAGAAAGTAGCTCCTAGGTAGTTTTCAATCTCTCTAATTTAAAAAGTCTTTCAGCCGATGGACTCTTCTCTCTGGCAATCGAATTAGATTTACTCTTCCTATTCATCGCTTTTTATTTATTATGTTGTAATTTATTTTAAACCCTTCTAAAACAATTGTCAATAGTTTTTTAAAATTTTATCTATTTACACTTAAATTATAAATCCGAAAATTCTATTTCTAATTTTTTACTTAGTTCATCGCTAACTTCTCTTTTATAATTGCATTTTTCAGTATTATTTTCTCTTCTAATTGGCAATGAAACAATAAATTCACTTCCAATCCCAAGTTGACTCTTTAAACATATACTTCCATCATGTAATTCAACTAAAGATTTCACTAATGAAAGGCCAATTCCACTTCCTTTAACCCTATAAGAAAGTTCATTATCAATTTGTTCAAATCTATTAAATATCTTATCTATTTTTTCTTTTGGTATACCTATTCCACTGTCAGATATTTTCATTTTAAACATATCATCTTTCACACATAGAAATATATTTATCTCTCCATTTTCTTTATTATACTTAATTCCATTAGAAAGCAAATTTAATATTATTCTTTCCAATTTTTCTGAATCAAATAACATAGTAAATTCTTCTATTTCTGTATCAAATGTAAGTTGTATGTTATTTTGACTTGCGAAATCAGCTACAGACATACATATATCCTCTATAAATGAAATTATATCGGATTCTTCTGGTTTGAAATCTAAATATCCTGACTGCATTTTTGTAAAGTCTATAAAATTATTAACCAATCTTAATATTCTATTTCCATTCTGTTTTATCATACCTAGATTTCTTTTTAAAGTATCATTTGATTCTATTAAATCTGCTTCTTTTCTTTCTATTAATTGTAATGAAGACGAGATTAAATTTATGGGGGTTCTAAGTTCATGAGACAAATTTGCAAAGAACTCCATTTTGTTTTTATCCATTTCTTCTTCTAATTTTTTTCTTCTGCTTATATCTCTTGCTGTTCCAATTATTCCAATAACACTTCCATAACTATCAAAAAATGGTCTTTTTGTAATCTCAATGCACTTATTTTCATTATTCATACTTATATTTGATTCAAATGTAACCACTTTTTTATTTTCAACTACATCTTTATCACTTTTAAGTATTGTATCTATTAAGGATTCTTCTGTTGATATTTTATAACTATTCTTTCCTAATAATTCTTCTTTATTCATACAAGCTAAATTTAAAAAACCTGAATTAAATCCAATGTAATTTCCATACACATCTTTATAAAACATATTCTCTGGAATTGAATGTTCAATCATCTTCATTAAGTTTTTTGAATTATAGTTTTTGTTACTATTTCCACTATATATTATATTATCTATTATTCCTATAGTTCCCAAAAGTTCATCTTCATCATACAAAAAATATTTTTCAACCATGAAGAATGTTTCTTTGTATTCAAATAGATTTTGTAAAAATCTTTTTTTACTCGATACACCTTCTATATAATCATTCCTAAATAATTTTCCGGTGCTTTCTCCCCATACTTCTACATCATTCTTCCCAAATATATCTTTTGTTGTTTTAATATTATTATTTAATATTGGAACTAAATTTTCGCTACAATCTATGTATATGCCTTCTTCATCTTTTATATAGGCTATTTTTTCTTTTTTATTAAAAGAATCGATTACTTGTCTGTAATCAAATACAATCTTGCAAAAATACAAAATTATATGTGATTCTCCTATTATTTGTTTTTTTATGTTTATCCAATTTTTAAGTGTTGGTATATATCTTTTTACACAGTTTACATTATCTGAAAATAACTCATTAAAATATTTCTTGGCTTTAAATACAGGTAATAAATCTAATATATTTTCGTCACAAAGTCCTTCTTCTAATTTTAATATTTTCCCCATACCTTTACTTATATATTCTACTCGATATTCTATATTTTCTTGTTCCTTTATAACTTTACAATATAAAAAAGGAACAGGTATATTTTTTATAAAATTTACATATTTATTATGGGTATCCATATCCTAACCACTACCTCTCAATGTTATTTACAATAGTACTCTTTAAGTAATTATATGACAATTTTCTATTAATTATAACATATTTTATAAGATTTTCTTGTAAATAAATTTAATTTTATGTAATTTATTATTTGTTTATAATTATTTGTGTCGCTTTTTTCTCATCAGTTATTATGTGTGTTATGTATCCAGTCTTCAATGCACCTGTTATTGCACTTACACTAGAATCTGAACATATGGCTATAACCTTTTTTGCTTTTTTTAATTTTTCAAGAGGTATTTGTATAACATAGTCATTATCACTTTTAATTATTTCCCCATACTTATTAAAATAATAAGATAAAAATGAACCTACTGCCTTCTCTTTTGTAAGCTTTTTCCCAAATCTAATTGCAGTAGCTTGGTCTGGTACCTGTGGGTAATTATCTATGGATAAAATTATTGTGTCAATATTATCCCATTTTTTCTCCATACTTTGATAATTTTCAGTTTTCAAATATATATCTCTTTCTTCACTACTAGTTGGGAATGCAGGCGCATATAAAAATACAGGACTAAATCCTGTACTATTTGAAAATACAGATATTAACTCATTAGGATGATATCCTTTGTTTGGTATATTTGCCATCCCAACTAATGGATATACCTCTCCTTTAAAAATACAATTATCATCACTCTTTTGCATTTCTTCCATTATATTACCTATAATATAACCCCACCCTATTCCTACATTACTGACCTTATTTAATTCTTCTTTTATATACTTTATTCCATGATTTAGTATAGTCTGTTGAGTTATATATTCAGTTTTAGCTTCAGGAACTATTAACCCGCCTTTAATACTAAAAATATCTTTTATTTGATTCATCAATAAATCATTACTAGAAAACAATTCTCTAATTTCTATTTTTACTATTCCAATCTCTTTTGCTCTATTTAACATCTTACTTACTAAGGGTCTTGATACACCTAAGATTTTTGCAATTTCTGCTTGAGTTTTATTTTCTTCATAATACATTTTTGATACTTCTACCAATTTCAACATTTCATTATCAATAGTCATATTTTCATCCTTTCAAAGTTGATTATAAATTAAAATTATATCATTAAATAAATTTTGTCAAGTTGTATTAATAATAAAAAAAGGCTAGAAAAATCCTAGACTTTTTAGCTTAAATATCAACATTCTTGCATTAATTCAATTATAAAACCACCATTAATTATAAATGCACATTTCAAGTTATCTCCTACATTAAAAGGTTCTACAATTACTTCATTCTCACTCAAGTATTTATCCATATTTTTTACTTTATATGCAACATGAGGATTCTTTTGCATTATTTCTGGAAGTGGACTTCCTTCAACAAATCTCAAGTATTCATATTTAAACTCTGTATATTTTGGGTCTGTTATATAAACCTTTAATTCTTCATTAAATTCCTCATGTTCTTGTGGTTTGTCTGTTATAACACCTATATGTACAAATTCCATAAATTTACCTCCAATATATTGAAATTTATGTATTATATTGATATTTATATACTTAACTTAGTATATATTACTTATACTCCTTCTTTAATTCTTCAAATAACTTATATGCTTGTTCTGGTGTATTGTTCTCGTGAACAATAGCTTTTATTGCTTTTATCATTGCTTTTGGACTTTCTGATTGGAATACATTTCTTCCCATATCAACACCTGCTGCACCTTCGTTTATAGCTCTATAAGCCATCTCTAATGCTTCTTTTTCTGGGACTTTTTTTCCTCCTGCTATAACTATAGGTACTGGACAAGCAGCTGTTATTTTCTCAAAATCTTCACAATAATAACTCTTTACTATACTTGCTCCAAACTCAGCTAGCATTCTAGTAGCTAATAAGAAATATTTTGCTGTTCTTTCCATTTCTTTACCTACTGCAACAACACCCAAAACAGGTATAGAATATCTATTTCCCATATCTATTGTTTTAACTAAATTTTCTATAGCTTTACATTCGCCTTCAGCACCCATAAATGTCTGTATAGCTAGACAAGATGCATTCATTCTTATAGCATCTTCTATATCAACTCCAATTACTTCCCTACTCATATCTTCTCTAAGAACTGAACTTCCTGCTGAACATCTAAGTGCTATAGCCTTATCCTGAATTGGACTTATACATGTTCTCAAAGCTCCTCTTGTAGCCATAAGACAATCTGCATCTTCTATAAGGTCAGGTATTGAAAGGTCTAATCTCTCTAACCCTTGAGTAGGACCCATGATATACCCATGGTCAAAGGCTAACATAAGTGATTTTCCTGTTTTAGGATTGAATATTTTTGACAATCTATTTTTCATTCCCCAATCCACATTATCCATTCCTTTTAAATAAAAGCTTTGTTCTGGAGGCTTTATACCTACTCCGTAATCTTTTGGTAGTATTATTCCATCTTTATCTGCCATTTTTTATCTCCCTTTAATTCAATCTAATTTTTTTTAAAGTAAGGTGTATTACATGGTGAATTGAAATATCTTAACAATTCCTCATTCATTCTAGCTATAAATAGTTGGAATCCAGCTGTTTCTTGAGTAGTTAAAAGCTCTCCAACATGATTTGAAAGTACTTCTATATTTTTTTCTTGCAATATTTTATGACATTTTCTATACACTATTAGCATTTCCATCAAAGTAGTAGCTCCTGAGCCATTAACTATTAACATTACTTTTTCCCCATCTTTAATGTCTAAATCTTTAATCAAAGCTTGTGTCATTATTTCAGCAGTTTCATCAGCAGACTTCATTTCCATACGTCCACCTCCACCTTCTCCATGTTGCCCCATTCCTATTTCCATCTCATTTTCTCCAAGCTCAGAAATAACCATTCCTGTAGAAGGATGAGTAGCTCCCTTACATGCAACAGCTATAGTCGCCATATTATCAGCAAATTTTTGTGCTATTTCTGCAACTTCATCTAAAGATTTTCCTTCTTTAGCAGCTCCTGCAGCTATTTTATATAAAGGTATACAACCAACCAAACCTCTTCTATCATCACTATTTTCTCTTGGTGCATTTGCTATATCTTCTTGAGTAACAACTTTTTTAACATTAAGTCCTTCTTTTTTAACTTGTTTCATAACAAGATTTCCTGTCAACATATCTCCTGCATGATTAAGGACTACAAACAGTACACCTTTGCCTCTGTCAGCCATTTTTATAGCTTCTAAGCAAGAATTTGGACCTGGAGCTGCAAATACATCTCCAACTACAGCTATGTCAATCATTCCATCACCAACAAATCCACTCAATGCTGGTTCATGACCTGCTCCACCTAGAGTGACTATTGTTACTCTTTCTGCTTCTTCTAATTTTTTATTTATTACTAAATTGGAATCTGTAACTCTCAGTAAGTCTGAATTTGCAAGTTCTAAACCTTCTAAAACTTCTCTAGTTAAATCTTCTGACTGGTTAATAAATTTTTTCATTGGCATGATAAATTCCCCCTATTAAACTTGTTATATTTATTATTTAATTTGTTAATCTAATTTATAATGCGTTATATAAACCTTTAAACATCAGTGATATAGAAACAGCACCTGGGTCCATATGTCCTAGACTTCTTTCTCCTATACTTTTTGCTCGTCCAAATTTTGCTATGTAAGTTTTAGTATTCTCAGCACCTTCTACTGCTTTTTCATAAGCTAATCTAAAGATATCTACTATGTCATTACTCTGTACATTATAAATAGCATCTATAGCTGGATATAATGCATCTACCAAAGTTTTTTGACCTATTTTAGCAGTAGAAATAAGAGATAAATTTTCTCTTGCTTCATTAAACATACCTTTTATTTCTTCTATTTCAAGTTCATCTTTATCATCTATTCCTTCAGCCATTCCCTCAAATATAGTCCCCCATAAAGGTCCTGCTGAACCACCATTTACATTCATACATAAAGTACTTAAATCTTCATTAATTGATTTTATGCTATCATTTTTATTTTCTTCTAATGCTCTTTTTTTCATACAATCTGCTATTCTATCTATAGTAACCCCATGGTCACCATCTCCAACTACACTATCTAATTCACATAAATATATCTTATTTTCTTTTAATATTTCCGCCGCACTTATCAACATTTTTTTCCATGTAGTAGTTAATAACATTGAACCATCTCCTTATTAATATCTTGATTCAATATTATCATATGTAATAACAAATGTAAATTATTTTTAGAAAACGTTTTTACAAAATTTACATTTGTTATATTAAACAATGTTTCTTTTTTTAAAGTTTACTTTAAACTTTCATTTCTTATCTTTCTAAAATACAGTCTTGAATTTACTTCATAGCCTATAACAATAGACCAACTGCTAAAATACATCCACGTCATAAGTACAATTATTTCAGCTATACTTCCATAGATTACTTCATAGTTAGCATAATAATTTGTATAATAAGAGTACAAAAATGACACTAAAAACCAAGAAAATGTAGCAAAAATAGCACCTGGTGCAGATTCTTTAAGAGTCAACTTTTTATTTGGTGTATATTTATACAAAGCTGTAAATATAACTATTATTGTTAAAATACCTACAGAGTATCTTAAAATATCCCATATCCTTATAAATATCTTATCTAATCCTATAAAATTAAAAATAAAATAACCTATTTTCTCTCCATAAACCAGAAATATCATAGATAAAAAAATTAACACTAAAAGCATAATTGTAAATAAAAATGATATAGATAGGATTTTAAAAAAAGACCTAGTTTCTTTAACTTTATACGCTCTATTCATCCCTTTAATAAGAGCTTTTACTGCTCTTGAAAATGTCCACATAGTAAGTCCAAAACTAACAGCTAAAAAATTTAAACTTCTATTATCTATTGCAGAAACTATAATTGAAGATAATACATCAAAAGCACTTTCTGGCATCATATTTCTAAAAAGTTCTATATATTTATTTAAATGAAGAACTGGTATATATGCTATAGAACTTATAGTAAATATTAAAAAAGGAAATATAGACAGCATCAAGAAAAAAGATACTTCTGCTGACTTTGAACTTAATTCACTGTAATTAGATTTTGCAACTATATATTCAATCAATTTTTTATCTATCCCAAACATAAATATCCCCTTTTCTCTCAAATTAATTTCATTATACAATATTAATTATACTCAGATTCATACCATAATATAATTATTTAAGTAAAAATAACATAAATAAAAGCTGAAAATAACAATTCTACTAACATTTCTATATTCTAATCAATGAAAGTAAATTATAATTTTCAGCTAAATAAATATTATCATAAAACTATCTTATAAGATAGTTAAACATCTTTTATTTTAATTTTTCAACCATAATATCTATATATTCTTTTAGACCACTTAGTTTTTCATCTGCTTCAACCTCACTAGCTCCTTTTACAGCTATGTAGAATTTAAGTTTTGGCTCTGTTCCAGATGGTCGTATTGCTACCCAAGATTCATCTTCCAAGAAGTATTTTAAAACGTCAGACTTAGGAAGATTATCTATACCTTTTTTATAATCTTTTTTATCCACTACTTTGATATCATTTATATAATCAATTTGATTTTCTCTAAAGTAAGATATTATTTCTTTTATCTTTTCTACTCCTTCTATACCCTTTAAAGTCAAAGATATAGTCTGCTCTTTAAAAAATCCATATTTCTTATAAAGTTCTATTAGACCCTCATATAAACTCATACCTTTTGAATAGTAAAATGCTGCCATTTCAGATATTAATAATGAAGAAACTACTCCATCTTTATCTCTCGCATGAGTACCAACTAAATAGCCATAACTTTCTTCATATCCAAATACATAATTTCTGTCTTTATTTTGTTCAAATAGTTTTATTTTCTCACCAATAAACTTAAAACCTGTAAGAACATTTAACACATCAACATTATTGGCTTTGGCTATATCTGCTCCAAACTCTGATGTAACTATAGTTTTTATCATTGTAGAATTTTCTTTTAATTTATTATTTTCTTTTAAACCTTCTATTATATAATGTGTCAACATACCACCGATTTGATTACCTGTAAGTAGAGCATACTCTCCTGTGGTAGTTTTTACAGCTACACCCACTCTATCGCAGTCTGGGTCAGTTGCTATTACAAGGTCTGCTCCTTTTTCTTTTGCAAGTAATATTCCTCTATTTAAAGCTTTTTTCTCTTCTGGATTTGGATAATCAAGACCTGCAAAATTTGGGTCTGGATTTTCTTCTTCTGGAACTACAATTATATTTTCAAATCCAACTTCTTTTAATGCTCTTCTTATTGGTATATTACCTGTTCCACAAAGAGGTGTATAAACTATTTTAAAAGTTTTACCTACATTTTTAACTAGGTCTGTTCTTATAATTTGACTCTTTACTGCTTCTATAAATTCAGTATCCTGTGATTCATCCAATAAAATAACTAAATGTTTATTATCTTCACTTAAAGTTGGTATTATACTGTAATCATGTATACTATTTACTTTCTCAGTTATTGCATTTGCTATATCTGGCATAACTTGTGCCCCATCTTCCCAGTATACCTTATATCCATTATATTCAGGAGGATTATGACTGGCTGTTATAACTATACCCGCTATTGCATTTAGATTTCTAACTGCAAAAGATAATTCTGGAGTGGTTCTTAAACTATCAAATATATATGCTTTTATACCACATGCTGCCAAAGTATTTGCAGACTCTATACAGAATTCTCTAGACTTGTGTCTATTATCATGAGCTATCACTACTCCTCTATTTTTTTCTTCAGCTGTCGTATTTTCTAATATATAGTTAGCCAATCCAAAAGTAGCTCTTCTAACTGTATATTTGTTTATTCTATTTGTACCTGCTTCGATTATACCCCTAAGACCAGCAGTACCAAATTCTAAGTCCTTATAAAATCTATCTTCTATTTCTTTTTCATTACCTTTTATCTTATCTAATTCTATCTTTGTATCTTCATCAAAATATGAACTTTTTACCCACTCTTCATAAGTTTTCCTATAATCCATAATAAAATCCTCCCTATCTTATGTATTTATTATAATTGTATAAACAAATATCTTTTATATAATTATACTTCTTCTGTATATTTATTAACTGAGCTAATAAATATATCTGCCATTATTCTATGACCTTCTTTTGTTGGATGTAATCCATCAAAATACAAGTTTTTATATCCTTTTTGTTCCATGCACTTATTATATCTCGAATAAAAATCTACAAACTCAGTATTAAATGTTACACTAAACTTTTTTACCCAACAATTATATAATTCTAACTTTTTGGATACTAGATTAAAATCAGTAAAACGACTCCAATCTTCTCTAACATTTGGAATATCTGGTTTCAATGGTATACCTATTATAGGTATGATATTTTTTGAATATGCTTGATGCACCATAGCCATTATATTAGAATTAATAACTTCATTTCCTGCTCCAACAATCAAATCATTGGTACCACCCATTATAAAAACTATATCAGGAGAATTTTTTACAACATCTTCATTAAATCTAACTAACATACCACTTGTTGTATCACCATTTATACCCTTATTTATTATTTCTAATCGAGTCTCTTTATTCACAATGTTTGTCCATGAATTACTTCGTGATACTCCAAACCCATATGTTAAACTGTCTCCTAAGCAGACTATTTTCATCTTATCCCCCCTTAGATATATTTTTATGTTTCAAGAATAATCTAACAGTTTAGTTAATTCATATTTTATACTTTTTTATCTTTCAAGTAAAGTTATTATAGTTACTAATTTAATGTAGATATATATCTATACTCTTTCTTCCCCAATTTGATGCACTTCCTTCACTATTCATAAAAATATCTATTCTGTTACCTTTAATTGCACCTCCACAATCTTCTGCTACAAAAGTCATACCCAATTTAGGTATATATACTTTTGTTCCATATGGTATTATACTAGGGTCGACTGCAATAACACCCCATCTTGGAGTCGTTCCAGTCGATGTTATTGTATCTCCTGCATATGCAGTAGCAACCACTTTCATATGTTTTCCACCTCTTATATTTGCTCCTCTTGATGCAATCAATACTTTTTCTTTAGTTCCATATTTTATAATTTTTGTAGTTGGCTCCTTAGATATTAATTCTTTTGATAAGATTTTTTTGACTAACTTTCCATCATGGTAAGTTAATTTATAGACTAGTTTTTTTTCTCCTTCTTTTCCTTCTTGATAGACCTTAGATTTTCCTTTTAATAAATTACTATCATTCACATGCTTTGTCTCAAATGGAATCTTTTCAATTTCTTCTTTTTGATTATTAGTTACTTTTACAACTTTTATTTGCATATCATCTTTTAATTCTGTATCTAAACTTGGATTAATTTTATCTTCAGAATTACACTTAATACCCTGTTCATCCAAGAGTTCTTCAACTGTTTTTTTAAATGAAGAGACTTTTTGCTCTTGACCTTTAACTATTAAACTTATATCTTCTTTATTTAATATAGAATAAATACTTACCAAACTCAGCAAAATTGATACACTCAATAAAGATGATATTATTATCCTCTTTTCTCTTTTCTCCATAATAATCTCCTTCCCTATTCAAACTTCAAATTAGTATTATTCATTACAGATTTAATCTTATATTATATATGTATATTATAGCTTTCAAAATTTATGTAACTTTTTTGTAACTTCTAAAATCATTAAAATCATTTTTAGACAGTTTAAAAGCCATCACACATACTATTTTTAAATAATCAGTGATTAATATAATAATTTGAAATAATATCATAAACAATTTATCTTTCATCCTAAAAAAGATGGACATAGAGAAAACAAAACGGAAAGATGATACACAGATTAAAACACATTGTATACCAATATTGACTATGATAAAATGAATTCATATGCAGATTAGAAATTTTTATGATTGGGAGGAACAAAATGAAATTTGAACGTTTAAGAACCAGTAAAGATAGATTATACTATAAAGCTATGGAATTATATAAAACTAGTTTCCCATTTCATGAGCAGAGAAAGTCTTCTTTGCAATCAGAAATTATGGAAAATGAAGAATATCAATTCAATTTAATTTATGATAAAGACAAGTTTGTTGGCATAATTTTGTGTTGGGAAACAGAAAGCTTTATTTATGTAGAGCATTTTTGTATTTTTCCAGAAATGCGTAATAATATGTATGGGCAAAGAACATTGGAACTTCTAAATAAAAGAGGAAAAACTGTTATTCTAGAAATTGACCCTCCTATTGATGATATTTCAATCAAACGTAAGGCTTTCTATGAGAGAGTAAAATATAAGGCAAATGATTATGAACATATTCATCCACCATACCAAGATAAATTTAGTGGTCATAATCTAGTTGTAATGTCTTATCCAGAAATTCTATCTAAAATGGAATATGATAAGTTTAATCAATACTTAGGGAACCATGTAATGAATTTCTAGATACAGTCCCTCTCTATTGAACTTTGCAAAATATCATAACAATTATATAAAGCAGTTGATTCACTATAATTAGCTGCTTTTTTAATATTAATTAATGCTATAAAATAAAAGATTCCTTTTCCTTGAACAAAAGAATTATTCCATAAATTGGACTATATTATGAAATTCTTTTCTATTTTCGCACAATAAAGGAGATAATTCAAATTTTTATGTTGAAACATCTCCCTTTAACTTAAGTAATCTTTAAGTCTTATATTAAATTTTTATTTATTATTTATCTTTTAACAATTTCTCTAATTCCAAAAGATTTTCAATTACAGACTCAAAAATTGGCTCGTCTCTAAGTTCATTATAACTCTCATCACTAAACACAATTAACAGATTCGTATATATATTAAAAGTATAGGAATTTTTAGATTTTACTTTATCAAAAAATCTCATTTGGCTAACATCCAAATTTTCATGTATGGGATATTTCTCTAATATTTCTTTTAAACTATATAAAGCTTCTTTAGCTTCTTCTTTCATATTAAAAAATAAAAACGTTAAAGATAATTCCATATAATCCATATATATATTAAAAAATGCACCTTTATCTTCACTAAGTATTTTTTTTATTTCTAAAGAAAAGTTTGCATACCCTAGTAACTTATCTTTTATATATTCCATTTCTTTCTCTATTACTTTTTTATTAGAATCTCCATCCTCCAATTTTTGCTTTAATTCCTTATATTGATATTTGTATATATTAATTATTCCTTTACAATCCATACTTACATTGAATACATTAGTGAACAATTTATTTTGAAGCAATATTTCTGCTTCTTCCAACCTATTTTGATTTAAATATATCATAGCTAAATTAACACTTGTATCTCCTATTGGTTCATGTATCATACTTAAGTACAACTCTGCCTTTTTATAATCTTCCAACATATAATATGCATTTGATAATATAATGAGTGCTGTTTCTTTAATTTGAATATCATCTGTATTTCTTACTATATCTTCAAGAATATTTGTTGTTTCTTTTACTTTGTTGTTCAACTCATTCTTACCAAATTTATATGAATACATCTGGTACAGTGAGCATATCTTTAATTTTAATAAATAACATTTAGGATACTTATCTATGTACATATTAGAAAGTTTTTTCAAAGATTCTAAGTCTTCTTTACATTCTTCTTTTGGTTCTTCTGTTGATAAATCAATTTCAATCCCAGCAAAAATTGCTTCTAATTCTTGATAAATTTTCATTACTTCTTCTTCACTTAAATCAATCTTATAATTCATAAGCTTATCAATAGATACATTAAAAAAATCTGCTAATAGTGGTAATAATTCTATATCAGGATAAGAATTTCCACTTTCCCATTTTGATACTGCTGGTGTTGAAACCCCTATAAATTTTGCCAATTGCTCTTGAGTCAGATTTCTTTCTTTCCTAAGAGTTTGTATGACTTTACCTATTTTAATTTGCATATATACCTCCCTAGTACATCTGTTGTAATTTAAGTATATAAAAAAAGTATTTACTAGTAAATCGAGGCAAAGTTAATAAAATGTTCATAATTTAACCATTGGTTATATTTTAGTCTAAAATTTTCTTTCATTGACTTAAAGTAGATTCCACATCTAATGATAATAATACTTGCTATTAATAACCTATTTGTAATCACTCTTATTTATACTATAAGTGACATTATCATAAAGAGCACATTTAATATAAATAAATCATTTATAGAGCTAATACTATAAGACTAATATTACATTATATACATTTCTTTATTACAATCTGTCTATTTTATTATTTAGCCAACAGATTATGTCCTCAAATACTTCTTCCTTATTTATCTCATTTAATAATTCATGTCTTCCATCTTTGTAAAGCTTACAAGATACATCTTTTACCCCTAAATTTATATATCTGTCCCTAAGTCTTAATACTCCCTTTCCATTTTTTCCTATAGGGTCTTTATCGCCAGATATTATATAAATAGGAATATCAAGAGGTATTTTTTTTAGATTTTGCTTATCCTCAATTTCTTTTAATCCTTGAATCAAATCATAAAAAAAACCACAACTACACACTACTCCACAAAATGGGTCATTTATATATTTCTCAACTTGTTCTCTATCTCTACTCAGCCAATCAAATTTAGAGTTTTTATTTCTTTTTATGATTTTTCCACCAAATATCAAATCATTTATTTTATTACTTCTTGAATTTCTTCCATGTTTTTTAATTTCGTGATTAATTATCATATGGGCAAAATTTAAGATAATCCCTTGTTTTCCATTTGAACCGCATAGTATAAGACCAGACAAATTATCATGGTAATCCATTATGTATCTTTGACTTGCAAACGAACCCATACTATGTCCAAATAAATAAATTGGTAAATTCCCATTTTCCTTTTTTATAATATTTGTTAAAGTGTGCATATCTTCTACAAGACATCTAAATCCTTCTTTTTCAGCTAAATGACCAACATTTTCTATTGTCTTCGCAGTCTTTCCATGACCTCTATGGTCGTTAATATATACTATATAGCCATTTTTAGTAAGTTCTTTAGCAAAAGGCTCATACCTTTGTGCTGTTTCAGCCATTCCATGTGAAATTTGGATAACAGCTTTTGGATTGTTTATATTTTTATCTTCCCATTTGTATGTATATATATCTAAATCTTCCTCTCCTTTGAAAGTAAAGTTTGTACACTTCATAATTATCCCTCCAGATTGATTTTATTCAGTATATTAACTTATATATTATATTACAAGTATTTTCAAGTCAAAATCTTTCTATATACTTTATGATTTACTAACCATTGATACAAATGACTATACAAAGTTATATAATAATTTAACAACTTAAATCTTAATATAAAAAATAATACCTAGATATACTTGGACATCATATTGACATTAGAATCAATTCATGATATTCTGTTTTCGTTAAAATACAATCCAAAGATAAAGGAGATATTTCATGGATTATTCAAATGAATTAAAAGAACTCTTTCTAATGAATCAAACTTATGCTACTCTCTTTACCCTTACAAACAAAATACAAATAGAAGGAGATAAATATTTTGGTATACTTACTTCAAGACAGTATATGACTATTTTATCTATCCTCCATTTACCAGAAGAAGAAACAACATTAAATAATATCGCAAGAAAAATGGGTACAAGTAAACAAAACATAAACAGACTAGTTTCTACTCTTGAAAAAAGTGGATATGTTAAAGTAGTTCCAAGCCCTCATGATAAAAGAGCTATTAATGTTAAAATTACAGACTTAGGAAGAGAAGTTATGATAACATGTAGTAAAATTGGAATAAATTTTATGGCTGATGTGTTTCATGAATTTAGTAAAGATGAACTGGAAACTTTATGGAGTTTACTAAAAAAAATGTACCGTTTTAATGGTGAAGAACAAGATGGATTTGAAGAAGATGCTAATTTTATGGAAGATGAAGAACTAGATAAAATCAAATCTGAACTACTTGAAGAGTTTTCAAGAAGAAGAAATGAGATAAACAAAACTTACTAATATTATAAATATTTATAGAAGTATATAGATTTAAAATTAATTTTTAAAAAATAAAAATTTTAATTTCTCAATACTGCTAACAAAATGATTAAAGTGGTATTTGTTAGTTATAAGAAAAGAACTCTATATTAAGTATAAATATAGAGTTCTTTTCTTGTAGTTATTGTACTCTTAAAAGCATATCATTTAGTTTTTGTAAATCATTAAATGGTTGGCTACAGCTATTGTTTTGACACACATAATAAGTAGTCTTATTATTCTTTAATTTATAATCCTTTAAAAAATCTATCTTGGCATTTTCTTCATTGTATTTCTTTACTAAAAAAGTTGCATTTGGTATAAAATTTTTACTTATTAATTCTTTAAATCCAATCAAATCAGAGTCTTCTTTTAAAATACATATAATTTCTTTGGTAGGATAAAGTTCATACATCAATGAAAGCATATAGAAACTATACCCAGTTGGAGAATTTTTTACATTATCTACATATAGTTTTAATTGTTTATACGATATTTCTTCAAGTTTACTATCACCAGTAATCTTTGCAAGTCTTATAAGATTGTATAATTGAACAGAATTTCCTGATGGAATAGCACCATCATACAAATCTTTTGGTCTTGCTATTAAATTTTCACTATCCTTACCATATATATAGAATCCACTTTTTTCATAATCCCAGAAAAGGTCAATACAGCTTTCATTTAAATTCAACGCCTTTTCTAAATATCTCATATCAAATGTTGAATCATAAAGCTCTATATATGCCCATATTAAAAAAGCATAATCATCTAAATAAGCTAAATAAGCAGAACTTCCTTCTCTATATCTAGCTAACAATCTACCTGACTCATTTACAAGATTGTCATTTATAAAATCAAGGCATTTATTTGAATACTCTAAGTACACACCATTTTTTAGTGTATTATAAGCCTTTGCCAAAGCTACTATCATCAATGCATTCCATGAAGTAAGTATCTTATCATCTTTATGCAAAGATGTTCTTTCTTTTCTATATTCAAATACCTTTTTACTAAGATTAGCTATTTTTTCATTATATCTATCATATTCTTTGTTTTTTATAAGATTTGGGATATTTTTACCCTCAAAATTTCCACCATTAGTTATATCAAAATAATCATTAAAAAACTTTCCATCTTCTTCACCCAGTACATCAATTATTTCAAGAGGATTAAATGTATAAAATTTTCCTTCTTCACCTTCACTATCAGCATCCTGTGCTGAATAAAAACCCCCTTCTTTATCTTGCATCTCTTTAATTACATAATCTATAGTCTTTATAGCAATTTCTTTATATAATTCTCTTTTTGTTATTTTATATGCATCTAAATACGCTATTGTAAGCATGGCATTGTCATATAACATTTTCTCAAAATGAGGTGCTAACCATTTTTTATCAGTTGAATATCTTGAAAAACCAAATCCAATATGGTCAAACAAACCTCCTCTATACATTCCATCTAAAGTTTTTTCCACCATTTTTAATACATCTTCATCTTTTTCTATACTATAGTATTTCATCAAAAACATAAGGTTTTGAGGACTTGGAAATTTAGGTGCATTTCCAAAACCACCATACTTTTCATCATAGATAGCCTTAAATATCCTAACAGATGACTTTAACATCTCTTTTGATAACTCGCCATCTGTATTTTTCACTCCAAAATCATCTTTAAGAGCTTCTATTATTTCATCTCCAGATTTTATAAGTATATCTTTGTTTCTATTCCATTTATCAGATACACTTTCTAATAAATCTATAACACCAGGTCTATTATATCTTGAATACTTTGGGAAATATGTTCCTGCAAAAAAAGGTTTCTTATCTGGTGTCATTATTATAGTCATTGGCCATCCGCCACTGCCTGTCATAGCTTGACAAACTGTCATATATACACTATCTATATCAGGTCTTTCTTCTTTATCTACTTTTATTGCTATAAAGTTTTTGTTCATTATTTCAGCAACTTCTTTATCTTCAAAAGATTCTTTTTCCATAACATGACACCAATGACATGTTGAATACCCTACACTTAAAAATATTGGTTTATCTTCTTCTTTTGCTTTTCTAAAAGCTTCATCATTCCAACTATACCAATTTATAGGATTGTACGCATGCTGTAAAAGATATGGAGATTTTTCATTTATTAGATTATTAGGTTTTTTATTATTTTCCACAATACCACCTCATTATTGTTTTATTATATGTTTTGCAATAAAAAAATAGATATACACTTATATTAAGTGTATACCCATCTTAACTACATATATTTAGATTTTTATCTACTTAATTCTTCTAGGCAAATAATTTTTTATATATTTACTAAAACAAAACAACATGAAAAATATCAAATTATTTTTTTAAAGGTTTTTCAAAAGAAGGAGGATTAATATCTATTTTAGTATCATGATTTGGTCCTGGAGTTGATAAGTCAAAATATAACTTTGAATCTTCTGTAACCCCAAAATCTCTATTTGAACCTGTATCTTTGACTTTATTTAAAGCATCTCTAAATAAAGCATTATGTGCTTCTTCTCTGTTAAGTAAAAAATCTATTGTTTCTTTTACATGTTTATCATCAATCTGTCTATATAAGTGTTCATAAACTACCTTGGCTCTTTGTTCTGAAGCTATATTTGAAAGTAAATCAGCTACTAAATCACCTGTAACTGTAACATAATCAGCAGTCCATGGAGCTCCTGATGAGTTTATTAATACTGGTGATAATCCAGTTAATACATGAGTCTCTATTTCACCTGTATCAACTGCATTATAATCAACATCATGACCATTTAATAAATTTATAGTTTGAGCAACCATTTCCATATGACTAAGCTCTTCTGCTGCTATATCAAGAAATAAATCTTTTATTTGAGGGTCTTTTATTCTAAAACTTTGAGCCAAATATTGCATTGCTGCCTTTAATTCTCCATTTCCTCCTCCTAATTGTTCTTGCATCAAAACAGCATATTGAGGATTTGGTTTTTCTACTTTTACTTCTTTTAATAACGCTTTATCATGTTTAAACATATGAATACCTCCGTAAATTATTATTCAAATTTATTATTTGCTTAAAATACAATCTTATTCTAAGTTCTATAATTAAGATTTAATAAATACTTAGTTATACATTGAGTAATTTATTTACAAAGACAAAAAATCTACACCTAAATAAAAAACTGAACATCAATAAAGTTTCAATAAAAAACTTTATCAATATTCAGTATAAATCTTAGTTACATATTAAATTTTCTAATGCATCATTAGGAGCTACAATAGGATAAACATCATAATCCTTATCTATATCACATTGCAAAAACACAGGTTTATTAAAATCTATCATATCTAAAACTTTCTCTAACCCTTCCATATCAGATACCTTATATCCATCAATATTATAGGCATTTACAAGCTTAACATAGTCTACATTTTCATCAATATCAGTTTGAGAGTATCTTTGATTAGAAAATAATTTCTGCCATTGTCTTACCATCCCTAGTGTTCTATTATTAAGCAATAAAATAAGTATAGGTACATTATAGTTTGAAACTGTAGCTAGTTCATTACAATTCATTCTAAAACTTCCATCACCAGTAACCAAAACTACATTTTTATCTACATTACCAACTTTAGTTCCTATAGCTGCACCTAAACCAAAGCCCATTGTTCCTAGTCCTGCTGATGTTATAAAGCTTTTATTACCTTTAAAATCCCAGTATTTAGCAGCCCACATTTGATGCTGACCAACATCAGTTACCACTACAGTAGGATTATCTAATTTTTCATACTTCTCATTTATTTTTCTAAGTATATTTTGTGGATGAAATTCACCTTCTTGTACACCCTCACTCTTTCTAAAAGTCTTTATTTCTTCTTTCCAGTGACTATTATTCTTACTATCCACTTTCTCTAGTAGTAAGCTAAGAATAAATTTCACATCTCCAACTAGAGATACATTTGATTTTATGTTTTTACTTATTTCAGATGGGTCTATGTCTATGTGTATTACTTTTGCATTTTTAGCAAATTCAGAACTTTTACTTATTACTCTATCACTAAATCTTGCACCTATAGCTATAACCAAATCTGAATTAGAAAGAGCTAAATTACTTTCTCTACTTCCATGCATTCCAACCATACCAAGAGATAACTCATTTTTTCTATCTATATTACCAAGTCCCATAAGTGTATTTAATACAGGTGTATCTATTTTGGATGCAAATTTTTCAAGAATTTCCTCACTATCTGAAGACTTAACACCTCCACCAGCATATATTATAGGTCTTTTAGAATCTTTTATTATATCTATTGCATCACTTAAAAGTTTAATATTTATTTCATCCTCTAAATCAAAATCATTCTTATAATCCATATAATCATCTATTTGGCATGAATCATAATCCTCATCGTTAAAATCCATTTCTGCCAAAAATAAATCCTTTGGTACATCTACAAGTACAGGCCCTTTTCTTCCTGAATTTGCAACCTTAAAAGCTTCCTTTATTGTAGGAATCAATTCTTTGGTACTTCTAACTAGATAATTATGTTTTGTCATAGACAAGGTCGCTCCTGTTATATCAATTTCTTGAAAAGAATCTTTACCTAGTAAACTTGTTGGTACTTGCCCTGAAATCACAACCATAGGAGACGAATCCATAAAAGCTGTTGCTATTCCAGTTATAGCATTTGTTGCCCCTGGACCAGATGTTGTAAAGCAAACCCCCACTGTGTTAGTACTTCTTGCATACCCATCTGATGCATGAACTAAACCTTGTTCATGAGATGTCCTTATATGTTTGAAATCATCTTGATAATCATATAGAGCATCATAAAGAGGTATCACTGCTCCACCAGGATATCCAAATACTGTGTCAACTCCCTCTTTCTTCAAGCATTCTAAAATTACTTTTGCTCCATTCATACGCACTACCATGCACCACTCTTTCCCTCAAACTAATCCATTTAATATATTTATTTTAAGAATGACATCATACTTCTTAGATTTCTTCCAACCTCAGCTATTTCCGTAGCATATTCTGCTTCTCTAGTTTTAAGGAAGTTTTCACGACCTTCTTCATTCTCTTTAATCCATGCCTTCGCAAATTTTCCATTTTGTATATCTTCTAAAACTTCTTGCATACCTTGCTTTGCTGCATCAGTTATTACTCTTTTACCAGATACATAATCTCCATATTCTGCTGTATCACTTATGCTATATCTCATTCTTTCAAATCCACCTTCATATATAAGGTCAACTATTAGTTTCATTTCATGTAGACATTCAAAATATGCTACTTCTTTTTGATATCCTGCATCTACAAGTGTTTTATATCCTAATTTTATAAGTTCACTTATTCCACCACAAAGTACTGACTGCTCTCCAAATAAATCTGTTTCTGTTTCTTCTTTAAAAGTAGTTTCTAAAACTCCTGCTCTTGTTGCTCCAATACCTTTTGCATATGCTAAAACTGTCTCTGTAGCTTTTTTAGTGTAGTCCTGATATACCGCAAATAGTGCAGGAACTCCACTTCCTTTTGTAAATACATTTCTAACTAGGTGACCAGGTCCTTTAGGAGCTACCATTACAACATCAACAAATTCTGGTGGTTGTACTTGGTTATAATGTATATTGAATCCATGTGCAAATGCTAATGTCTGACCTTCTTTTAAGTTATCCCTTACACTCTCTTCATAAACTTTCTTTTGCTTTTCATCTGGCATTAGTAACATTGTCAAATCACTTTCTCTTGTCGCTTCTGCTACACTTTTAACTTCAAATCCATCTTCTCTTGCTTTTTGTGCTGATTTACTTCCATCATAAAGTCCTACTACTACATCTACACCATTATCTCTAAGATTTTGTGCATGTGCATGTCCTTGGCTCCCATAACCTAAAACTGCAACCTTTTTATTTTTTAAAACCTCTAAATTTACATCATTTTCATAATACATCTTTGCCATCTTTATTTCCTCCCAATACTTTCTCTCATTTTTATGATATTTATTTTTATTAGAAATTTATACTCATTATCATTGATTTTATGCTACTTAACAGATTATATTTCTAAATTTAAATGATTTCAAAATTGTATTTTTAGAATTTTCAGTCTTTATAAATTGCGGAAAACTAATAAATTCAATGATATTTGTATTTTCATTCTAAGATTTTTCTAATTTAATATTTATCTTTAGTTTTTCATTTTAACATAAATAGATTTATCATTAGTTTCTATTTTTATAGAACACATTTAATTAATGTCTTACTTTCTCAACAGTTATTTCTCTTATATCATGTAGCTTCTTCATATGATTTAAAACACAATCTAGAGATGTTTTTTCTTCATTTACTATTAGTTTTATTCCTGAATTATTCATGTTATCTACAGTCATACTTATTGATTGTATATCAACTTCTCTCCTTCTAAGAGTCATAGCTACTCTTAAAAAAGAATCTATCCCTTGGTTTAATTTAGCATATACAGTATTTTCCATAAAAATTCCTCCTTATTTTTATTATTTTTTATTAATTTTATATGGATTGAACTTTTTATATTGCTTAAAATAAAAAAACTTTCATCTTTATAAGCAATATAAATATTACTTATAAGGACGAAAGTTATATTCCGCGGTACCACCTTATTTGTAGATATAAAAATACATCTACCCCTCTTTTTTCAGGTCGGGTAATTGATTACCTTAACCTTAGCCATGTAACGTTGGCAGACGTTTGTACTTACTAAAAATATTCAGTACAAAAGCTCCAGAGTGATAATTATACTACTGTTAACACCAATTCTCAGCAACATTGGTTCTCTGTGGATAACACCATTAGCATCATTGTCTCTGTCATCGCTTTTAATTTTTTTAATTTTATATTTTCTATCTGTTTTGTTGTTAATATAGATTATATTCTCTATCTTTTATAATGTCAACGACTTTTTTTAAAATTTTCAGATTATTTATTTTTTTCACAATAATATGTTTTCTATATTCTAAATACAACTTCTGGAATAAGCGTTTTCATATTATTATTTTATATCCATTTATTTTTAGCCAATTTTCTTTTTCTCTATAATCTGGCATAATAGATTTTACCAAATCATAAAATTTTTTAGAATGATTCATATGTATTAAATGACTAAATTCATGTATTATTATATAATCAATTACATCTAATCTTGCCATAGATATTTTTGAATTTATATAAATATTTTTTTGAGATGTGCAACTTCCCCATCTCTTTTTTTGCTCTTTTACCTTAACACTTTTTGGAATCAATTGCTTCATTATTTCACAAGTTGATTTAAGAAAATCTATTCTCTCTAAAACTATTCTTTGGCTTTCTGTTTTATACCATTCCTTCAAAGATGTTCTAATGAAGTCTTTACTGGTATCATTTGTTTGAATAATTATTTGAGATTCATCAAGATTTATTGTACAGTTACTTTTTGAGACACAATCATCTAACATTTCTTTTATAACTAAATAGTATTCTTTACCTAAATAAAGAAATTTCTCGCCATTTATAAACATTCTTTGTCTGTATGATTCTTCTCTGTTCTTATATTTTTCAGACTTTTTAAGTATCCAGTCTCCCTTTTCAATTATTATGTCTTTTATTATTTTTTTAGAGATTTTAGGAGGACTTGTTACAATTATTTTACCAAATGAGTCTATTTTTATAGAAATATTTTTTCTATCTTTATATAACAAAATCACCTTTATCTCATTACCTCTAAAAGTTACATTTAAAATGTCAGTGTCTTTACTTACTGTATTCATCAGTTTCTTTTTTCCTTATTTGCTCTACAATTTATAAGTTCAGCAGCTATACATACAGCTATTTCAGCTGGTGTCTGAGCATCCAATTTTATACCTATTGGAGCATGAACTTTTTCAAGTTCTTCCTTTTTGAAACCTTTTTTCATAAGTTTTTCATATGTTAGCCCAATCTTGGTTCTACTTCCAATCATACCAATATACCCAGAATTTCTTTTAAGAGCCCATTCTAAAGCACTTGAATCATATAAGTGCCCCCTTGTTAAAATAATTATATAACTATTTTCATCAATTGAAAAATCTGGTATATCTTCAAAAGAATCTAAAACTACTACTTCTGAATCTGGAAATCTTTCAGAGTTGGCAAATTCTTCTCTATCATCTATTACTACTGTTCTAAATTCTAAAAGGGATAATATTACAGCCACATCTCTTGAGATATGACCTGCCCCAAATATATACGCTTTACTTGTATTCTCTTTTAAACTTCTATTAAATCTTTCTATATTACTCTCTAATTCACTGTCAATAAAATCTATTTGTATCTCTCCATTGCCACCACATATCATTCCAAGTTTTGCTACATCAGATTTATTTAAAGTAAATTTATACAACATTGATTTTCTATCTCTTATGGCATTAAGTGCATGTTTTATACATGTAGCTTCTACACTTCCTCCACCTACTGAACCAAATATTTTACCATCATTTTTTACAATCATCATGGCTCCAGTTTCACGTGGTGTTGAACCTGAGTGAGAGGTTATAGTAGCAAATGCAAAATCCTCCTTATTTTCTATTAACTGTATAGCTTGTTCATATATATTCATATAATTCTCCTTACCAAGTCTATCTAAAAATCTTCTATATATCTATCTTAGGTTTTTTATCACCTTATTTGGCATTACAAACTCCACTGCTCCCATATAACCAGGTGCTACTTCATATTCATCAAAACTAATTACAAGGTTTCCACTTTTATTAATATAAAAATCTTGATACTTATTTATAGATTCGAAATCCTTTACTGGTGAATCTTTTCCTTGGTCAATAAAATAGGATTTTGTATTATCCTTTTTAATCTGATTTCTCATCTGCTCTTTTATATTATCACTTATAGCTCTTATATATCTACTATCTTTAAAAAATATTGGCAAATTTAATAGTATTTCTCTATTTTTATCAATAGTATAGTGCTTTTTAGTTACAGTTGAAGAAGCTTCTATCTCTTCTTTTTTCATTTCTATGGATAAAAAGTCCTTAGAATTGTTTTTAACATTATAACTTGCATTTAAATATCTATGACCTTTATTATTTTCTTTTTTCATTTCATTTTTAAATTGATTGTAAAGTTTTTTCCCATCTTGCAAAAACTCATTATTTAATTTATTCTCTAAATCTTTATCTTTTAAACCCTCTATTTTGGGAATACTAATTTTCACTTCATAATTACCTTGCTTAAAATTGAGATTCTTAGCATCTACAACCTTTATTGTATTATTGTTTAGAGTCTCATTAGAAGAACTTGCAAATATAGGTTTTATATTTACTAATGATATTAATAAACATATTGAAACTATAGCAATTTTAAATATAGATTTTTTAAGTTTTTTACATGTATTCATGTTGACCTCCTTAATGTATTTATATATAAACTACTATTCAATTTACAAATCTTTTATTACTTTATATGGTATTACAAATTCTACTGCTCCCATATAACCAGGTGCTACTTCATATTCATCAAAACTGATTACAAGATTTCCATCTTTATTAATATAAAAATCTTGATATTTGTTGATAGTTTTAAAATCTTCAGCAGATAAGTCTTTTTCTTGGTCTATAAAATATGATTTTGTATTGTCCTTTTTCATCTGCTCTCTCATCTGTTTTTTTATATTATCACTAATAACTTTTATATATTTATCATCCTTAAAAAGCATAGGTAAAGTCAAAACTATTTGTCTTTTCTTATCAACATTATAATGTATTTTACTAACATAAGATGATGCTTCTATCTCATTTTTTGTCATTTCTATTGAGAGGAAATCTTTAGAATTATTTTTAACACTATAACTCAAACTTAAAGACTTATGTCCTTTATTCTTTGATAATTCTATCTTTTCCATCCTCTGTTGAAATTCATCATAAAGCCTTTTTCCATCTTCCATAAAGCTACTGTTTAAACGCTTTTCTAAGTTTTTATCTTTTAAACCTTGTATCTTAGGAATATCAATCTTAGCTTCATAATTTTCACTCTTTAAGCTATAATTTTTTATAGTTATTACTTCTACTATTCCTCCAATTATAGGTATCTTAGAGAAATTATCTGCAAATACAGGACTTATATTTACTAATACTGTAAACATACAAGCAAAAGCTATTGCAACTTTAAATCTTAATCTATTTACTTTCTTATTTTTCTCATAATATATATTTTCTATTTTCTCATGATTTATTATAGTATCTAGTTTCTTTGGTATTGGAATTTTATGATACTCCTCTTTTAACTTATCTAACCTTTCTTTGCTCGTCATTCTTTTTATCCCTACTCTTCAATTTTTAATTTTAGTTTTTTTAAAGCAGTATATAGCCTAGTTTTAACAGTATTCACATTTTCATCCAATATTATTGCCACTTCTTCAATCTTTAAATCTTCAAAAAATCTTAATATTATAATAGATTTATACTCAATAGGTAATTCTTCTAAAGCTCTTTTTAAATCTAAATCAGTATATTTATCACATTCTCCAGTTTCATCTATATGGTCAATATCTGTCATGTTATTATATTTACGGTTTTTCCTAATAAAATCTATACTAGTTCTAACTAAAATTTTATAAAACCATGTCTTTATATAATTTACTTCTTTAATATTTTCCACTGAATATAGAGCCTTATACATGGCTTCTTGAACCACATCTAAGGCATCTTCTTCATTCTTTGTATAACTATATGCAATTCTATAAAAAGAGTCTTTATTATCGATAATGTATTTCTCAACCTTCGTTCTCTTTAAACTCTTAAACATTCCTGTAAAATCTCCCTCCGATTACAGGCTAGGATTGAGTCTTTAGAGATTCTATCTGTCTATTTTTGCATCTTCATTCAATTTCTTTATATGCTCAATATACTTTTCATTTAAAATAGATTCTCTTATTAAACTCTGACACTCATTAAAACTTTTTTGTCTTTCTCTTTTATCAGTAACTTTGACTATATGATATCCATAACTAGTTTCAAATACATTTGAAACTTCATTTTTCTTTAATTTGAACACTTCTTTTGTAAACTCAGCATTTTTATCTTCTTTTGTGAAATATCCTAGCTGTCCTCCGTTTTTTCCAGTTGCTTTGTCATCTGAATATTTTTTAGCCAATTCTTCAAAACTTTCTCCATTTTTGATTTTAGTTAATATGTTATCTGCCTTTTTCTTTAAAGCTTCTTTCTTATCTTTGCTTACTTCCTTTTTGTTTTTATCTAAAGTTGATATAAGTATCTGAGAAGCATTTACTTCTTCTACATTAAAATCTTTTTTATGTTTCGTATAATAGGATTCCATATCCACATCACTTACATTTATTCTTTCTTCAAAGGCTTTCTTATTTTTATCTATGGCTAAATCTTTAGATATTTCTTGTTTTAAGTATGCTTTATCAACACCTGCTTTGTCCATTTTTTCTTTGTAACTCGTATTCAAATTCATATTATCTTCTAGTTCTTGATACTTTGAGTCTACTTCGCTTTTAGTTGGAGTTAATCCTTTATCCTTAGCCTCTTGATATAAAAGTTCATTATCCACCATAAACGATATTATAACATTTTCTAATTTATTTCTACCTTTTTTATCCAAAGTTTTTTCCAATTCATCTAAAGATTGCCCATTTATATAACTATTAGTAGCAGATAAAACTGCTTTTGTTTTTTGATATTGCTCTTTTGTAATTTCCACATCATTTACTTTTGCCAAACTTTTGTTGCAACCAACCATCATTAAAGATAGTATTCCGACCATTCCTATATAAAGTTTTTTATTCAATATATCTACACCTCACTCATTTTTATTCTCAATTTCTAAAATATCAATTAATGCTCTTATATTTTAACTACTCTAAATTACGCAACCAATAATTTTTTGGTATCTGATTTTGATCCACTGCTGCAAATTCATAACCTTCATCTGATAAGAATTTTAAAACTGAATCTAAAGCTTCTGCACTTTGTTTTTTCTCATGCATTAAAACTACAAGTTGGTCTTTATCCTCACCTTTTCTATTCTTAACATGATTTTTCACATTTTGTAAGATTTGAGCAGAATTAGATCTCCAGTCCTCTGTATCCAAATCCCAGTCCCAAATCTTGTATCCAGCATCAACTAAAGCTTGATAAGAAGCTTGTGGTGTATATGGTTTACTTCCATAAGGTATTCTTATTACTTTTGAATGTTTACCAGTTATTTTGTAAAAAGTTTGGTCATTTGTATCAAATTCCTCTTTTGCTGATGTACTAGTAACATAAAGCTTATGAATATCATGTGATACACTATGGAAACCTCCTGTGTTCCCACTTTTAATTATATTTTTAACTTGTTGTGGATATTCCTTCATATTGCCATCTATCATAAAAAAAGTTGCTTTAACATTATATTTATTTAGAGTTTTTATCATCTGGTCGGTAAATTTAGATGGACCATCATCTATAGTTATGTATGCTACTTTTCCAGAACTCTTACTTGGCCCTTTGCTAATTTCCGTTGTTGTATTAGATACTATATCTGTAATAGTAGAACTTGACAATTTTGTATTTCTACTAATTTCGTCTTCTTTAACATTTAAAGAGCTAACTCGTATACCAACTATTATAAAAGCTAGACATACTACAATAGCACTTAAAAGTACATATAATTTCTTTCTATTTATTTTTTTCTTTTTATTTCTCATCGTTCGACCTCCAATATTGCTATATTTTTACATTTATATTTTTGTAGTATTTTATACCCAAAATTTACACTACATATATATAGACGTTGAACTTCGACAAAAAGTTTTGCTTAATTTTTAAAATTTGTTATTTTGATGATTATTATGCTGTATAATTTATGTATAATTGTATAGAATGTTGAAAATTGAGTATTATATAGTGTTTTTTACAATTAATTCTAGTTAAAATGTCATTTCTAATTTTTAAAATTTATAAATTGTTTTTTATAAATTAGAAATATTAAACAAGAAATAAGTACTAAAACAATGATATTGCACATTTTTCATGTATACATTATGTATTTATGTTAACTAATATTTTTATCAAATAAAAATTACTAACTTTATTCATAAATCATTATATTAATTAGGTAATTTTTTCTTATTAACACAATATTATGTTATTTATAATAGAAAGATTTAATTTTCAAAATGTTATATATATCTTCTACTATACAGATATACTTTAATTTGATTATTTTAAAAAAATACTTATAAACAAAATACATCAGAATAAACAATTATTTAGATTTTCAATTTTATTTCCAAAAAATCAAAAATAAAATCCCAATCTATCTATAAATAGATTGGGATTTTATTTTTAACATAATTATAAAGTATTTATAAGCTACTTAGATTCTCTTTTTGTCCCTCTAGTCATATAAGCATACACTGGTAAGCCTATAGCTGTTATTATAAGGCCTCCTATAGATATCATAGTAGTTTTCATACCTGCAAAACATAATTGATTAACTACAACAAATATACCACTTGCTATAGCTATTATTGGAACTATTGGATATAATGGCACTTTATACTCTCTTGGCATATCTGGATGAGTTTTTCTAAGTTTCATTACTCCTATAAATGTTAATACATAAAATATCCAAGTCGCAAATACTGCTAAATCAGTTAATAAGTTAAATTGACCTGATAAAGCATATATAGATGCAATAACAGATACTAATGTTATAGCATTTGCTGGAACTTGAGCAGAATTTAATTTAGAAAAAGTACCATACTTTGGTAAAGTCTTATCTGTAGCTAAAGTATATGCAACTCTTGAACCAGTTAATAAGAATCCATTTAATGCTCCAAATACTGAAATTAATATACCTACAGATATTATTTTTCCACCAATTGAACCAAATATAACTTCAGCAACTGCTGATGCAGGAGAAGCATAATTTGCTAATTCATTAGCTGGTAATACCCAAAGGTATGCTAAGTTTATTATAAAGTAAACAGCCATAACAACTGATAATCCACCTATTATAGCTTTTGGAAGGTCTTTTCCAGGATTTTTCATTTCTCCAGCTAAAGTACCAACATTCATCCAACCATCAAATGCAAATAGTATAGCAATTAAAACCTGACCTAATACACTACCTAGACTTAATCCCTCACCAACCATAGGTGTAAGTATTGGATTATCTCCACCACCTTTAATAAATCCAACAATCATTATCAAAATAAGTGGTATTAATTTACATATTGTAGAAACTGTCTGTATAGCTCCTCCAGTTTTTGAACCAAGCATATTCAATCCTGCAACTATTACTATAATTCCAATAGCTATTGGAAGTAATAATGATGGGCTACCAATTAAAGCTGAAGCTTGCTCTCCAAATATAACACCCAACGCAGCCATCATACCAGGATAGAATAGTACAATTTGCATCCATCCAGTTAAAAATCCTAATTTCTCTCCATAAATTTCTTTTATATATACCATCATTCCACCAGTTTTTGGTATCGCTACTGATACCTCTGCAGCTGTAAGACCAGCTGTTATAGTTATGATTCCAGCTATTAACCATGCTAATATACCAAGACCTGGAGCTCCTCCAGTCAATGTATAAACTGCTTGTGGTTTAAAGAATACACCAGCTCCTATAACGGAACCAACAACAGTAGATAATGCTGCTGACACGCCAAGTGTCTTTTTTAGTTCGTTACTTCCCATTTTCTTCCTCCTACTTAAACTTATTTAATTTCATAGTTATATAAGCATATATTATGCCAATATTATAGAAAAATAGTTTTTATTATTTATTAAAATAAAATAATCTCTACTAAACGTTTGTAATCTTTTACTTTTATGATAGCTTAAAGCTTTAAAAAAATTATAAAAATTAAAAATCCAAATCTAATAATATTTCTTAAAAGTACATGTATTTTTTATATTGTATAATATACATTGTATATTTATAACAAGTAAAATAGATTATACTTATTAAGTTGAAATCGTTTTAAATTTCTTGCAATAAAATTTCACCATTTCTCAAAAACATTTTATTTGTATTTCTGTAATTTCCTATTTTATATGTCTTTTATAAATAGTATGACTTTTACTTGTTTTATAGTCTATTTTATAATAATAAATAATTTGACAATTTATTATAACCCAACTTAAACCAGAAATC
>NZ_JAGWCW010000024.1:0-65041 GCF_020657835.1 Clostridioides sp. ZZV14-6387 | reverse complement strand
ATTTTATACTATACACTTTATAAATTATTTGTTTTTATTTCCTATATTTATATATATTTATAGCATACTATTATATATAATATATATGTATTAAAATTAAGACAAAACTTTAACTTTACTATTTGTGTAAAAAGTAATATAATTTAAAATTGATTATAAATCTAACTTTTTCTCTATCAAAATATTTTAGGAGGTGAGACATTTGAAAAAAACTAATAGTTTAAAAGAAGTTTTAAACTGGAATAATATCAAGAATTTAAAACCTTCAAATGGTTTAAAAAATATATTAGAAATTTTTAAAAATGACCTAAAAGATATACGTGGAAATTATGCAGTACTTGTAATAGTTGTCGGACTTGCTTTTTTACCTTCTTTGTATGCCTGGTTCAATATAAAGGCATCTTGGGACCCTTATGGAAGTACCGCTAATATGCTTGTAGCAGTAACAAATGAAGATAAAGGAAATGAAATAGCAGGTCAGAAGATTAATGTAGGAGACCAATTAATTGAACAACTTAAGGATAATAAAAGTTTAGGTTGGCAATTTGTAGATGAAAAAACCGCTCTTGAAGGTGTTAAAAAAGGTACTTATTATGCATCACTTAAAATTCCAAAGAATTTTACAAAAGATTTAACATCATTAATTACAGATGATGTTAAAAAAGGTGAAATTATTTATACAGTAAATGAAAAAATAAATGCAGTTGCACCAAAAATTACTGATAAAGGTGCTTCTACAATACAGTTGCAAGTTAATCAGACTATAGTGAAAACAGTAAGTGAAATTGTTCTTGGTATATCAAATGGAGTTGGTGCAGGAATTGAACACAGTCTTCCAAAATTAACAAAGGTTGAAAGTTCTCTTATCGACCTTCAAAAGAGATTCGACCATATAAATAAGACTGTTGATTTAGCCTCTGATGCTACTTCAAAGTTGTCTGATACAGTTAAAGATATTAAATCAGATTTACCTACAATTAAAAAGACTTTAAATGATACAAAACTGTTATCAAATGATTTAAAGAAATTCTTAGAGGATACAAATGATAATTTAGATGAACTTTCTCCTCTTATAAAATCTGATTTAAATTTAATGGTTGACCTTTCATCTTCTGCTTCTTCTCTTACACTAAATTTAATTGATGCCGTAAATAATGGAAGCGAAGATGTACCTAAGTTGATAGATAATTTATCAGAAAAGCTTTCTAATTTACAAGCTTTAAATGATACATTAGAAGACTTTTTAACTAAATTAAATCAGCTTACATCAAACCATCGATTGGATGATGTAATAGATAACTTAGAAGACTCTAACAATAAAATAGATTCTTCTATATCAACATTGAATGACATTAAAAACAAGGTTATATCTGGGCAACAACCATCTATAAGTGCATTAAATAACGTTTTAAGTTTATCAAATGGTATCGGAAGAATTAATTTAAATATTTTAAATAATTTTGATTCAAAAATATCAAAACCTATAAATAGCATATTTTCAAACAGTATAAAAGTAGCAAATGATATAATCACTGTACTAGACAAGGCAGAAGCAAAACTTCCAAAGGTTGAAGAAATACTGACTACTTCTCTAAGTCTATCAGGAAATGCACAGGAAAGTATATCATTAATAAGAGAAAAACTTCCTCTAGCAAAAGGAATGTTGGATGACTTGATTAATAATTTAAGTAAGATTAGTAATGGTGAAGATATGAAAAAATTAGTCAGCTTACTTGAAAGTGATATATTAACCAAGTCTAACTTCTTAAAGGAACCTGTTGAAGTGAAAACAGAAAAATTATATCCAATTGAAAATTATGGTTCTGCAATGACACCATTTTATAGTGTTCTTTCTACATGGGTAGGTATATTGCTTCTTTCTGCATTATTATCTACATCTGTACATGGAAACTATAAGCCATATGAAATTTATTTTGGAAGAGGTCTTACTTTTCTAAGTATAGCTCTTATTCAAGGCTTCATAATCGGAACTGGAGATATACTATTATTAGGAGTAACAGCAAAGCATCCAATTTTATTGATACTTCTGCTTATGTTTACTAGTATGGTATTTAACTTTATTGTTTATTCTTTAGTTTCTGTATTTGGAAATGTAGGAAAAGCAATTGCAATAGTACTATTAGTAGTTCAGATTGGTTCTTCTGGTGGTACATTCCCTATACAGGTTACACCTACATTTTTCCAAAGAATAAACCCTATAATGCCATTTACCTATGCAATAGGCGCTACAAGAGAAGCAGTAGGTGGTATATATGCTCCAAATTTAACTAAAGATATATTAGTTCTGTTGTTATTTATGATTCTATCTATTTGTTTAAATGTACTTCTAAAAGGACCTATAAACAGAATTATAAAACCATTCAATGATAAATTTGGTGATAGTAATTTAACTGGTCATTAAAAAATCAATTCTGTATTTAAATATATTTTTTAGAAATAGTACTTAATATTTATATTGAAGGTAGTAACTTCTCAGTTACTACCTTTTTTAACTTCAAAATTAAAATTTATTATGTAATTTAAATGACTGATATTCATTCATTGACTTTAAAAATTCCTTATGTTATTATGTACTTGAAATTATAAGGAGGATACTATATGGCACGTATTACTAAAGAACCAAGTGAACGTAAACAAGAAATTTTAGATACTGCAATAAAATTGTTTTATGAAAATGGATATGAGAAAACTTCTATAACTGATATTGCAAAACATATGAATGTTGCACAAGGATTATGTTATCGTTATTTTCCATCAAAAGAAAACCTATTTGACAGTGCTATAGACTACTATGCACAGACTTTAGTGGACAAAATGTCCACTATTATAGACAATGCAGATAAAACATTAAAACAAATTATTGAAGAAGTTCCTATATTTATTGATATAGAAACTGATGATAACCTTTACTATAAAGTATGCCATGGAGAAAAGAGTAAAAAAATTCATGACCAATTATCTTTAAAAATTTGTGAAAAACTTATTCCTATAGTAAAAAAACAACTTGAATTAGCTAACTCACGAGGAGAAATTAATATCCCTGATATTGATACAACAACATACTTTTGTATATATGGTCAACAAGGTATATTATTGCGCAAAGATATTTCCAATAATGAAAAAGCAGAAAAAATTTGTTCGTTCCTAAGTTATCTTATGAACATCTAAATATATCCCTGCTTAATAAACAGGGATATATTCAGTATTCAATATAACTTACATAATTTAATTAAGATAATCAATTATTCCTGAGTTTAAATTATACAGATGTTCAAATCCTTCCTCAGCTAATAAATTGCATGCAGTAACACTTCTATGACCACTTCTACAATAAACCACTACTTTCTTATCTTTATACTCATAAATTTCATCTATATTATTGATTAGCTCCTGTAAAGATATATTTATAGCATCTTCTATTTTACATTCTCTAAATTCATCTTTAGTTCTTACATCTAGTAATAAAATATCATTTTCATTTTTCATCATTTCTTTAAGTTGTTTCTTATTTATATTCTTGTACATATGTCTAAGATTCCTCCATTTTATTTGTATATGTTACTTATACCCTTTATTCTTCATACAGCAACAAATATTCTTTTTTATTTTTCTCAGCTATACAAAAAGGTATACTTATTAAAAATTTTTTATTAATAATAATCTGTTGATTTAAATAATTAAGAATGTTATGCTAATTATAAATTATTAAAAGGGAAAAGAGGTAGTGTAATATGTTTAAGCAAAGGCTCTCTAAATTATTATCTAGTACATTAGTATTGAGTATGTTATTTACTGCTGCTCCAAATATTACTTTTGCTGATAGTAATATAAAAGATAACTCGGAGAAATATCAAAGTTCTGACATAAAGCTAAATGATTATAGCAAAAACTCAGAATCTTATCCAAAAACTAAAGCTCTTGCTAAAGAGAAAATTAAAACTTTATTATCTAAGTATGGAATTGAAAATGCTCAATATGCTTTGATTGATAATGGTAAAATTGAGATTTCTGGTAATGGTGGAGTCTACAGTAGACAAGATAATAAAAATTTAACTAAGGATAATATGTATAATATTGCATCTATCAGTAAAATATTTACTACTACTGCTGTTATGAAGTTAGTAGAAGAGGGAAAAGTAAAATTAGATACTCCTGTTGTAAATTATATACCTGAGTTTAAAATGGCTGATGAGAGATACAAGGAAATCACTCCAAGAATGTTATTAAACCACTCATCAGGATTGATGGGAAGTTCTTTAAAAAATGCGCTTTTATTGGGAGACAATGATTCTTATGGTCACGATAGTTTCCTAGAAGAATTAAAGAAACAAAGATTAAAAGCTAAACCAGGAGCTTTTTCTGTTTATTGTAATGATGGATTTACTTTAGCTGAAATTTTAGTGGAAAAAGTATCTGGTATGCCATTTACTAATTTTATTGACAAGTACATAAGCAGTCCACTTAATTTACAAAATACAAAAACTCCAGAAGATAGTTTTGACAGCTCAAGACTTGCAAAAGCCTATGTACCTTATTTTGAAGATGCTGTACCACAAGATAATTTTAATACTATAGGTGCTGGTGGTTTATATTCAAGTGCAGAAAATCTATGTACATTTGCACAAACATTTATGAAAAATTCAAATGGTATTCTTTCACCTTCTTCAATAAAAGCTATGGAAAATAAAGAATATTTAAACGGTCTATGGCCTGAGGGAGAAGATTCTATACTTGGATATGGCTTAGGATGGGATTGTGTAAACACTTATCCATTTAATCAATATAACTTAAAGGCTCTTACAAAAGGTGGAGACTCTTTACTATTCCACAGTAATCTTACAGTGCTTCCAGATGAAAATATGGCAGTTGCAGTTGTTTCTTCTGGTGGAAGTAGTCAACTTAATGAAATAATTGGACAAGAACTTTTACTATCTGCTCTAAAAGAAAAAGGTAAAATTAAAGAAATAAAACCTGATAAAACATTCAGTAAACCACAACAAGTTAAAATGCCAAGTTATTTAAAAGAAAACAGTGGTCTTTACGCTTCTTCAAATATGATAAAAATTGACGTTAATGATAATGGTACTTTAACAGTGTCTTCTCCTTATCTAGAAAATGGACCTGAAGATAAGTATGTATACATAGGTCAAGATAGATTTGTATCTGAAAAGGGTAATAGTTGCTTAAAATTTGTAAAAGAAAAAAATAATATTACATATTTAAATATGAGCTCTTACGATGATGTCCCTGGATTAGGTCAAACGGCAAGTTTGTATTATGTAGCTCAAAGAGTAGATAATAATGATATATCAGATAGCGTAAAAGAAGCATGGAAAAAAAGGAATGATAAAGGCTACTATATAGTAGATGAAAAATATACTTCTCAACACTATATGTTTGGTTCTGTAAAAGCAGTTCTTGGTCTTTCTGACGGAACTCCTGGTTATATAGCTAATACTAAAATAGCAGATGAAAATAACTCAAATGCTTTTATAGAAATACCTGGTGTGATGGGACGTGACTTAGCTGATATTAAACTTCATAAAGAAAATGGTACAGAGTATTTAACTTTTGCCACACAGACATATGTTAGTGAAGATTCTATAACTAATTTACCATCAGAAAAATCTTTTACATGTGAGTTAGCATCTAATGGTTATGCAAAATGGTATAAAATTGGTGACGATATAGCAAATAAAAAAATAGAAGTTAATCTTCCTCAAAATTCGTCTTTTGCTGTTTATGATGATAAAGGAGTTCCTGTAAACTATTCTTTAGTTACAAAAAATAATAGAGTTAGATTGCCAAAAGGAGGCGTAATTGTTTTCTCAGGAAGTCCAAATGCTAAATTTGAAGTTGCGTATCAAGATGAAGTAAATGCAAGTACACTTACAGGAACTGATAGATATGAAACTTCTATTAAAATAAGTCAAGCAGGTTGGGAAAATGCTGAAAATGCAGTTTTAATAAATGACTCAGCAATTGCAGATGCTTTAGCTGCAACACCACTTGCATATAAGAAAAATGCTCCTATATTATTAACTGGAAGCTCTCAAATAAATGAAAAAACTTTGACTGAATTGAAAAGATTAAAAGTAAAAAATGTGTACGTAGTTGGTGGAGAAGCTTCTGTAAATGAAAAATCATTAGATACTATAAAATCAAATAATATTTCTGTATCTAGAATTTCAGGAAATGATAGATATCAAACTTCTATGAACATTGCTAAAGAATTGAATAATATTAGTAACATATCAAAGATTTCAGTAGTTAATGGTGAAAAAGGATTAGCCGATGCAGTAAGCATTGGAGCTGTATCAGCTCAAAATGATATGCCTATAATACTTACTAATGAAAACAGTAATATAGATGAAATAAACAACTTGTTTAAAAACAAAAAAATTGAGAAGTCTTATGTAATTGGTGGAGAATACACAGTTTCTAAAAATATAGAAAGTAAACTTCAAAATCCACAAAGAATATCAGGTAGCACTAGAAATGAAACTAATGCAAAAGTAATAAAAGAATTTTATAAAGATTCTAAGATAGACAACTTATACGTTGCAAAAAACGGAATCAATAAACAAGATGATTTAATAGATGGATTATCTGTTGGAGTTTTAGCTGGAAAAACTAAGTCTCCTGTAATATTAGTAGGAAATTTATTAGATTATAATCAAAAAGAACTATTTAAAACTATGAGATTTAAATCTGTAACACAAATTGGTGGAAATGGAAATGAGAATTCATTTAAACAAATCAAAGAAATAGCTTAACATGTTAAAAAGGGCTATATTTAAGTAATATTACTTAAATATAGCCCTTTTTTATCTATTTATCATTCATACTCAATAGTTTATCTAAATACACTGACTTTAATTGCTTACTAGCTAAAATCTTTTTAGCTGGTTCAAGTTTTAAGATAGCTGATAGTATAGCTCCCATAGCTCTATGACTAGCTAAGGCATTATTATCAAAAATTAGATTTTGTAATTGCCCTTTTTCAATTGCCATTAGAACTGCTCTATGTACTGAGTTTGCTGGAGTTATTATCTTTTCATCTCTCTTTAATAACATAATACTATTTTTATGGCAATTTCTAACACAAACTCCACAACCTAGACATCTATCCTCATCAATTTTTATATATTCTTTATCATTTTCCTTGACCTTGCTTATTGCATCTATAGGACATGCAGTTATACACTTTCCACATTTTACACAACTTTCATGGTTTATATTTGGTATAAAACTAGTTGTCTGTACTGGATGAAGATTTCCAAATCTTTTAGCTGCTACTAATGCCTCACAACAACAGCCACAGCAATTACATATAAATGTAACTCCTTTTCTAACATTTTCTCCACATTGAACTAAGTTATGCTCATATGCTTGATGAAGTAACTCTTTACATTCTACTTTATCTACACGTCTTGCAAACTTATTATTTATTAAAGAATTTGCTACATTGTCAAATGTCATACATATATCCATAGGAGCATCACAAGCTTTGCCAACATGTTGCATTCTATGTCTACAGTAACACATACTTACACCTATATGAGTCGATTCATCGATTATATGAGTAGCTCTTTCGTAATCTAAAATACTAACTTCATTATCATTAGTCAAAACTTCCTCTTGAACATACACTCTTCCAAGCTTTGTTTCTGTTGAATAAAATAAGTCTTTAATAAAATCTTCCTCTACATTCATATATTGATAGTAAAGTTCTGCTAAAAATTTTTGGTCTATATCATGTCTTGTTCTCATCATAGCAAACTCAAAAAAGCCAGCCATTGGAGGAGGCATTATATATTTTTTCCCTTTATTATCTTCTATATCTAGTATCAGAGCCTTACTTGCAAGTTTATCTAATACTCTATATGCTTCACTTTCACTTATACTCCAGATTTTAGCTGCTGTTTTTACTCTAAAAGGCTTTATTGGAAGCTGAGCTACTAATTTCGCTTCTTGTTCTGTATATAATACATTTAGTATTTTGTATAATGTATCTGATGGTGGAGCACCTTGTGGAAACTTGTTTATTCTTTCCTCTAAACTTTTATACATGTTCTTCGCAGTTATATGAGAAATAGTAATCACCTTCTTTTTCTTTTGTTTTCCAATAAAATCAAATATTTATACTTATTTATAAATACTTTATCTAACCCCTTACCTTATATAATACCAATTCTTTCTAAATAGTTAAATACCTCTAGTAATTTATTTATTAGATTTCTTATATAAATAAAAAATCGTTCAATTTGTATAATAATAGTTTATACAAATTAAACGATTTTAATAATATTTTACATATTTAAAAATTACTTTTATACTTAGATACTTTCTCTTCTTATATTATCTATTATATTTTCTTTGTTCAATTTACTCATTGGTATATAAGCTGCTATAAAAGTTATTATAAAAACACTTACTATACATATAGCTATTGCTGCCCATGGTATGACAGGGGAAAACTCAATTACACCTGAAATAAGTTTATTCATAACTAGAGTCATTCCAATACCAATTGGTATCCCAAATATTAAAGACAGTATACCATAAATAAAACTTTCTAAATATATCATTTTTCTAAATCCATTAGGGGTAACTCCTATAGATTGTATTATAGCAAGCTCTCTTTTTCTTAGATTTATACTTGTACTTACTGTATTTAGTATATTTGTAACACTAACTAGAGATATCACTACTATAAAACCGTATACAAATATTTTGACAACTTTTAGATTTTGTTTTTCTTCTTCTCCTCCTGCACTTTCATCATGGAAGTTAAAATTATTTTTATCAGCTAAAGATTCTATTTTCTTCTTAGTCTGAACATCTCCTCCTAAGTCGATAAATATAAGACTTTTATTTAATTTTAGACCTAAATTTTTAGCAACTTCATCATAAGTTATAAATTGCAAGCCCATATTTTGATATCCCATTCCTAAACGTTCTTCATCAGTTATCGCAAGAATTTTAATCTTCATTTTTTTACTTGAACCATTGTCATCAAGATATTCACAATTTAGTGTATCTCCAACTTTGTAATTAGTTAACTCCACTATCCCTTTCTTACCTCTAGATTCAAAGTAGCTTTTTCTAACTAGTATCACACCATTTTCTTTAATTGCTTTTTCCTTATCAAAAGAGCCTTTTACTAAATTATTTGTTTTATTTTTTATTGCAAACTCTCCTGGAAAATTTAATTCATTATTGCTAAAGTCGTATTCATAACTATCTCCACTCTTATGTTGTTGATAATACTCCTTAATTAAATCCTCCTTGGATTTATTTATTTTATTTTCACTTACTTTTATAGACATAGATTGACCTGTTGCGAATTCAAAGTTCTTTATTTCAGGAATATCCTGTAGTTTACTTATGACATCATCAATAGGTCTAGCTGTACCCTTTGCAGTTAGATACAAATCATAGTTTCTTTGAGAACTTCTAATTTCCTCACCTCTTAACAAAAGCAATGTAAATCCACTAAAAGATATAAATATTATTATACTTATCATTAAAGAAAAAAGAGTCACTATGAATTTTTTTCTATTTCTTTTCATATTTTTATATGCAAGTACTCCTTCAGTCTTAAAAATAATTTTAATAAGCTTTGAATCTTTAATTTTTCTCACTTTATACTCTCCACTGTTCTTAATTATATCAAGTGGAGAAACATTAGAAGCTGCTATTGCAGGTAATAGAATTGATATAAATATTGTAAATAAAACTATTATTATACTAACAATAATTATTATTGGGTTATACACTATTTGTAAACTCATCTGTGTAACAATCGATTCTGTAAAATACTTATTTATAGTTTTAAATAATAAGTCTATAGCTATTGTTCCAGATATTAGTCCTATTGGTATTCCAATTAAACTAATTATAATACCTTCTATAAAGACTAACCTTTTAATTTGGCTAGATGTAGCACCTATAGAATTTAATATGCCAAACTGTTTTTTTCGTTCAGTTATAGAAATACTAAAAGAATTATAAACTGTAGCAATCGTGCATATAATTACTAATATAGTTACTAATGCAATTATAGATTTTACAGAACTATTTATATTCTCATATTTACTGGCGCCTTGTAATCTCAATAAATGTTCATTGTATTTTACCATATCAGAAATTGATTCTTCATCTTTATTTGGATATATGTTTTTGCTTATTTTTTTACTTATTTTATACACATCTTTAGGATTTTTTACTGTTACTGAGATGTTCATTGCTCCTTTATAATCAATCATAGGATTAAAGTAAGTTATAGCAGTTGTAATCTCATCATAAAGCTCAAATCCGGGCTTTTTAATTATACCCACCAGTTTAAAAGTACTATCCTTTTCATTTGCTATATAATCACCTTCATGAAATACCATGTTATCAATCTTTTTCTTATTTGAATCAAACATGTCTCCTACTTTTAAGGTTATTTCGTCTCCTATTTTTAATTTATCATCCATAAGATTAATAACATTTTCACTTAGAACAATTTCTCCTTCTTTAGATGGCAATCTACCTTCTTTTATAGAAATTTGATATCCCTCCATGGCATTTTTATCATACTGTTTTATACTTAATATACCATTCTCACTATTTTCCAATTTAGAATATCCAATTTGCTTAGTAAATGCATGTTTTTCTATTTCAGCTGATTTTGTTACATATTCCATATTCTTTTTGTTTACATCATGGAATGTAACATGAAAACTTCCATCATTTTTTATAGTTTCTCTTACTTGATAATCCATGAAACTTTCAAATATATTTCCTATACCACAGATTAAAGCTGTTGAAAGTATTATCCCAATTATAGTTACAATAGTTCTTCTTTTATTTTGTTTTAAATATCTAATAGTTAGTGATGTATATAAATTCATCTACATCACCTCATCACTTTTTATAATTCCATCTTCTATACCTATAATTCTATCAGCCTGAAGTGCTATGTCTTTATCATGAGTTATCATTATTAGAGTCTGATTGTATTTCTTTACTGACAGTTTTAATAATCCTAGTATTTCTTTTGAATTTTTACTATCTAAATTACCTGTTGGTTCATCTGCCAACACTATAGAAGGTCTATTAATCAAAGCACGTCCTATAGAAGTCCTTTGTTGTTGACCCCCTGATAACTGGTTTGGAAGATGTTTTTCTCTATCGTTTAGACCTAATGTTTTCATCAAATCATTTAAATATTCTTTGTCAATATCTCTATTGTCAAGTTCTGCTGGAAGCAATATGTTTTCCTTTACAGTTAAGACTGGAATTAAGTTATAAAATTGATATATAAGACCTATATTTCTTCTTCTAAATATTGCTAAATCTTTAATTTTCAAATTATAGATATCCACATCATTTATATAAACCTTACCACTAGTAGGTCTATCAACACCTCCTAGCAAATGCAATAATGTACTTTTACCACTTCCACTTGGACCTGTTATTGCTATAAACTCACCTTTTTCAATTGATAAGTTTACATTTTTTATAGCATCAACTTTTGTTTCATTTTTACCATAACTTTTAGTTAGATTTTCTACTCTTAAAATTTCCATGGCTACCTCCAATATTTATATTCTATACTTCATATATTAGACTTTAGCTATTACTATAAAGTGAATTAAATATTACAGATTAGTCACTATTATCAGCATACATTTTATGAAATATTATATGGAATTCTGTTCCTTTTCCTTTTTCACTATTTACATAGATATCTCCATTTTGGCTTTCTATTATGGATTTTGACATTGCAAGACCTATGCCTACACTATCTTCTTTTGAACTACTCTTTCCTCTATAAAATCGTTTAAATATATGTGGTATATCTTTTTTATCTATTCCCTCACCATCATCTTTTATTATTAGTTCAGAAAATAATGGATTTTCTTTATATGTCATACTTATATTTCCAAATTCAGGAGTATGCTCTATACAATTTTTAATTATATTCACTAATGCTTCCACAGACCAATCAATATCACCAATATAAGATACATTATCATTTCCTTCTATAGTTAATTTTTGATTTTTAATTTCCATAGGTATTTTCATTGGTTGTATTGCTCTATGTATAAGTTCACTAAATTTTATCTTATCTTTTTTAAACTTTATCACTTTTGCTTCTACTTTTGATAGTTTAAGCATACTTTTAATCAGCCAGTCCATTCTATTTAGTTGATTCTTTATCTTATCCAAAAAATCAATTTTTACTTCGCATGGTATATCATTATATAACAAGTCATTCAACATTATTAAAGAAGTCATAGGAGTTTTTAATTGATGTGATATATCAGAGATTGTATTATTTAAAAATATTTTTTCTGATTTTAAAAGTTCAACCTTTTCATTAAGAATTGTCGTCATCTTCAATAGTTCAGTTTTTAAAAGACCTACCTGACCTTCTTGATTTTTATTTTTCATATCAAATGGTTTTCCTTCTGAACTATAGTAAACATACTTAGTCATATCTGATAAATCATTGTACATTACTTTAAAATAGCTAACAACCAATATAAATATTAAAATAAATATTATACATACCAAGATTATATTTATTTTTATCGTATCTAAAACTAATTTAGAAATTATAGGCTCAGTGTTTATTTTAATAGATTTATCATAATTATACTTACTTAATATTTTCTCTCCATAGTCTATATTTCTTATAGACTTTCCTTGAGTTATTATATCTACTATCTCTCTTTCTAAATTTGGATATTTACTAGACAGTGTTCCTATTATAGCTTGATTATTTTTTACAATCATACCTTTAGTTATATTCATATTGATTATACTAAACCCAATAGATATAGTAATAGCAACAAACATCAAAACAATATACTTACTGAAAAACCTCTTCACTTCTGGATTATATAGAAACATTATTTTCACTTCCTATCCATTTATAACCAAGGCCTCTTACAGTTTCTATGTATATTGGCTCACATAAGTCATCACCTATTTTTTCTCTAAGTCTTTTTATATAAACAGTTAGAGTATTATCATTTACAAAATCATATGTTACATCCCAAAGTTTTTCCAATATTTGAGTTCTACTTAAAACTGTATTTTTATTCTGTATAAGAATTAGAAGAAGTTTATATTCAACTGATGTCAGAAATATTTCTTTTTCATTTTTATATACTCTAGCTTCTAACGTATATATATTTAACTCCCCAAATTTAAGCATTTTTTTAGCTTCTTCTGAAGTATTGCCTTTTCTTCTTAAAACAGCTTTTATTCTAGATATTAGTTCTCTAATTCTAAAAGGCTTTGTTATATAATCATCTCCACCCATATCAAGACCCATTACAATATTTACTTCTTCATCACAAGCAGTCAAAAATATTATTGGAATTTGAGAGAATTCTCTTGTATATTGACACAATTCATAACCAGTTCCATCTGGTAATGTCACATCCAAAAGTATCATGCTGTATTCATTAGAAGAAATCATTTCTTTTCCACTTAATAAGTCCTTTGCTATATCTACACTAAATCCTTCTTGCTCTAAAGCATACTTTATTCCAAAAGATATAGTACTATCATCCTCAACTATTAATAACTTTAACATAACTATTTCCTTTCTTTTCATTTTGATTTTAAATTATTTACCTATACAGTTTTTATTATACACAAATACCTTATATACTAAAATATATCTAAAATTACAAAATAGTCACAAAGGGTTATTAAAGCTTACAAAAACAAAAATGTAAGTTATTACTTAACTCTCATAAGAATAATACTAATTTCTTCAAGTTAAGTTACAACTTACATTTTAGAAACTTTAGGTTAAATAATCTAATATAACTATTTAACTATTTAGAATATAATTTATTCTTCATCATACTTCTTATATTCTTCTTCTTTGTAAATATTGTCTTTTTTATCGTCTTCATGTACATCAATATCATTCTTTATATCTTTAACACTATTTACATATTGCATCATTTCTTCCTGAGATACATGTGGACAATTTTCACAGTTTATTCTTCTTGAATTAAATTCTTTTACTTTTTTTTTTAATTCTTCATATTCATAATCCTGTTTTTTGTCTCTACAATCACAGTCATAATCAAATTCGTCATACATATAGTCATCATAGTCACTATTTCTATAATAATTTGTATCAACCATTTGAGAGTTAGATTTACGATTTTTTACCATCTTATATACAGCATATGCACCCACACCTGTAAGAACTGCTCCTGTGAACATCATTGGTTTACTCATTCCATCATCTTTTTTATGCATTTGTCTTTTCATTAAATATGTTAACATATTTTTTTCTCCTTTCTAATTTTTATTTATATCTATAGATAGTATCTGTATTATTTTGATAAAAATTAGGTTATTTTTAAATTACAATTTTTACAAATATAAATTTATATTTTGTGTTCGATATTATTTTTTATGTTATACTATATGTATAACAGTCTTTTTCATTTATAAAGCATAATGGAGGTTTTTTATGGTTCTAAATCTAGATTTTAATAGTGATAAATCTATTTATGTACAAATTAAAGAAGAAATAACTAAAGCTATAGCTTCAGGAGAATTGAAAATAAACGAATCACTTCCATCTGTGAGAAGTATGGCCGAAAACATTGGTGTAAATTTACATACAGTGAATAAATCTTATAATGAGCTAAAAGAAGAGGGCTTCTTAAATATTGATAGAAGAAAAGGTGCTATTGTTGCTAAGCTACCAATGAAAATAGACAATTCCACTCGTCAAAAAAATAAGCTTGACTTAGAACTTCTAGTAGCAAAATCTTATTTATCAGGTATCAGCAAAGAAGAATTTTTATCGCTAAGTTCAACTTTATTTGACAAATATGAGGTGAAATACTATGAGTAAGATTGAATGTCTATTTACAATATTCCCAATTTTAATTTTGATGTATGCTACATTTTATTTTATGCCATATTTAGTAGGTAATAAACATATTTATGGAGTTTCTATAGACCAAGAACACAAAAACTATACTGACTTTATAATGCTAGATAAGAAATTCAAAAAACTTTTATCTTTAGGTTTTATTATAGACTTTATATTAGTTTTTATTCTAGTTCTTACATCTGATAAATTAGAATTTTCCTATTTTATTAGTATAACTGGATTTTTATTATATGAAAGTTTATTGTATATTCATACTCATAAAAAGGCTAAAAAGTTTAAATCAGAAATTTATTCTATAGAAGGTCATATAGATATGGATTCAAAATTAATAGTAGATATGGATTTCTTAAATAAAAAAGATAAAATAATAAAAAGGTTTAAAATATTATATTTAATACCAATACTACTTGCTTTTGGAATGAGTATTTTTATAGCATCTAATTATAATCAACTGCCAAACTTAATTGTTATAAATTGGAATATAAATGGGACACCTAATTCTTTTATGGAAAAATCATATTTTAATGTGTTTAAATCAATAGGCACTGCATTCTGTTTAATCGTTTTATTATATATAACTTCTATTGGTTCTATAAAGTCAAGAATTAAGATAGATTCAAATAGAATTGAAGAAAGCAGAACTGAAAACATTAAATATCTAAACAAAATTGGTTATTTATTTTTGATATTGATGATTTTAATGACAATACAATTTTTCATTGCTTTTTTATCAATAAAAACAAATTTATCAACTGCTATGACCATAGCAACATTTGTGGTTATAATTTATTTAGTGTTAACATATATTAAGTCTCCAAATTTAAAGTCTAACTCTTCTTATTCTCCAGAAGATGATGAAAAACATTGGATAGCAGGCATCATATACAATAATCCAAACGACCCATCATTAATGGTTGATAAGAGATTTGGTATTGGTTATACTGTAAATTTTGGAAATCCTATAGGAAAAATAATATATATTGCTATAGCTTTACTTTTAATTTTTTCATTGTTTAGCCTAATAAAATCTCTTTTACTTTAAATACCATAAAAGGTATCTTACTTGTATTATTGGGTATTATATTTTGTAGGATAAGAAATATTTCATATTATCATTGAAATATAGTATTTATATTTTACTAGGAATGGAGATTTGCATAATGTTGTCAAAAGCTGAAATCAAATACTTTAATGAATGTGCTTCTGAAATACTTTCTTCAGAACAAGTACAACTTATGAGAACATTTCCTCATCACGGCGATGTTTCATGTCTTGAACATAGTTTGTCAGTAGCATATTATAGTTATCTATTATGTAAAAAATTGCATCTAAATGTTGATATTCAAAGTGTTATTAGAGGAGCTTTATTACACGACTTTTTCCTTTATGACTGGCATTACAAAGGGGATAGAAAAGGATTACACGGATTTACTCATCCTAAAGAAGCACTAAAAAATGCGAATTTATTTTTTCAAATAAATGAAATGGAAACAGACATAATTTTAAAACATATGTGGCCACTTACAATTACGCCTCCTAGATACAAAGAGGCCTTAATTGTATGTTTGTTGGATAAATTTTGCTGTTTGGTTGAGACTTTAAAGATACATTCTTTACTATCTCCTTACCATGTATAGAATATTTCTTTAGCATAGTTAAAATTTAACTTTAAAGAGGTCTTAAGTATTATAACTTAATACCTCTTTATTATTTTATTCTTTAAAATACTATTTTTTTATAATATCATTGTAAGCAATAATATTTAACCTTGATAACTTACCCTTCTTATAGACATGCTTACTACCTTAAATAACAGTAAACCAGCTATCAGATTTATTAGTATTGCTGGTACTACTGCAACCATAAACAATGCTATAAATGAACCTCCAGGAAGACCTACTATTACTTGAGCAAACAATAAAAATGCAGTTCCACTCACAATAGTTCCTATTGGAAAGATTATTGTAGCTACTATTAAGTCTTGCTTTTTATTACTTAAGTTTTTCATAAATGGTAATTTATAAATTATATACATTATCATGAACATTATATTTATTGTAACAGTTTTATCAAGTATATTTGGAACTTGACCTCCTGGAAATTTAGTTGTTAATGCTGCAAATATCCCTGTCACAATTCCTGCCACTAGACAAATTTTATAATCATCTTTGTTCAATATCATTATTATAAACATCATTGCTAGAGATATATCTGGTTGCATTGGAAGTCCTATAGCAGGTGTAAGTTGATGTATTAATAATCCCATAGCTAAGAGTATAGCATTTAAAGTTAATTTTTTTGTATTTGATTTCATTGTAATAATTCCCCCTAATTTTATTAATATTTATTTTATTTCTTTGCCAATTTTCTAAATCATTTTCATTAGCTTTGAGAGTTCATAACATCTTTTTCACCACCTTTTATCTCATTTATATATTTTTATTTTGAAATTTTTGTAAAATAAAAAACTCCGTCCTAAATTAATAGGACGGAGATTATCCGCGTTGCCACCTAAATTATATAAAAAATAAACATAAACTTATTTCTTATACATCTCATTATCAGGTACTTACATACCTTATTCGCTGTAACGTGCGACTGACGATAAAGTCTACTCTCATAATAATATGATTTCAATTCATTCCTCTAAGGTCCATTCACTATATTCCTTCTTGCTAAGATTCCACCATCCTCAGCTCTCTATCTTGAAGCTAAACATAATTACTCTTCCTTGTCATAGGATTTTTAATTTGCTGTTGCTATTATAATATTCTAAATTTTTATAATTGTCAACTCTAATTTTTATTTTATTTTAAATTTGTAAAAAGCATAGCATAATCTTTGTAAATGTTTTAAAATTTAATTTAATAATCAAAATTAGAAAGGATGATAATATGTTTAGAGAAATGAGATTAAAAAAGAGAGAAATGACAAAAGAAGATACTGTAGAAGTGTTAAAGAATGGTGAATTTGGTACTTTTTCCACTATATCTGAAAATGGCTATCCTTATGGAGTAGCTGTAAACTATGTGTATCTTAATGATTCTATTTACTTCCATTGTGCAAGAAATGGTCATAAATTAGATAATATATCAAAAAACAACAAAGTTTCTTTTTTAGTAGTTGCTAATGAAAATGTTATTCCAGACAAATTTAGTACTACATATTCTAGTGCTATAGTGTTTGGAAAAGCTTCAACTGTAGAAGATGAAGAAAAGAAAAATGCTCTTGTAGAAATCATAAAAAAATATTCTAAAGGATTTTTTGAAGAGGGAATGAAATATATAGAGAAAGACATAAATTTAACAACTGTAGTTAAAATAGAAATCGACCATATTTCTGGCAAAGCTTCACGTTTATAATAACATATTAAAATACCTAAAAGTAGCTATATAGCCACTTTTAGGCACTTTTTTTTGACATTCTTATAGACTAATTCTTTTTAGATAATCTCTTATCCCCAGCTTAACATCATCATTTGGTCTTATATCAGAGTTATCACCTGCTATATGTAGTATTCCATATGCTGGATGTCCTCCTCTTACTGTACATGGAACTGATAAAAGAGTCATTCCCATATGTTGAGCAAATATATTCATTGCTTGCAAAGATAGCTCTCCTCCTCCATGTTGTGAACCTGCTGTGGCAAAACAACCAAATATTTTCCCACTCAAAGGAGCACCTACCCAAATATCAGAAAAACTATCCATAAACATCTTCATTGGTCCAGATACATTTCCATAATATGTTGGCGAACCCATAAATATAGCATCATAGTCTAGCAATTCTTTTCCAGATTTAATTATATTTACACTTTCAAACTCGTCTTTATATTCTTTAGAATTTATTAAATAATATTGAAGAAGTGTTTTTGCAACTTCGTCACTTACTTTAAACATATCTACTTCTATATCCATTTCTTCAAGCACTTCTTTATATGTTCTTGCTAATAAATATGTACTCCCACAAACACTATGAAAAATTACTGCTGCTTTCATCTTTATCCCCCTAAGTAAATTCAAATTTATTTTTTATATAGTATTTTTATAATTAAATACTACTAAATAATACTAAATGGATTCAAATATACATCACTTTTTATTACTTCAATTTCATTAAAGTCTCTCAAAAATCTCTTCATGACATCTTTGAATATATCTTCTGTATCAAAATGACCACAATCTACTATACACATTCCAATATCAAGTGCATCTTGTGCTTCATGATACTTTACATCTCCAGTTATTAATACTTCTGCACCTTGTCTCTTAGCTTTTTTTACAAACTCAGAACCAGCTCCTGTTACAACTGCTACTTTGGTTATATTTGTATTAAGTTTTCCAACTACCCTGATATGTTTCATATTTAATTTTTCTTTTATTTTATTTGAAAGGTCTTCTAATGTCATACTTTCATCAAGTCTACTAACTCTACCTAGACCAAATGTCTTCCCTTTATTTTCTAACTTGTACAAATCATATGCTACTTCTTCATAAGGATGTGCATCCAACATAGAACTTATTACCCCTCCTAAAAGCTTCTGTGGCACTACAGTTTCAATTTTAACCTCATTTACAACTTCTATATCATTTATGCTTCCAAGAAACGGATTGGAGCCTTCTAATGGCTTAAACTGTCCTTCACCTTCTATTGAAAATACACAATCACTATAATTTCCTATATGACCTGCTCCTGAATTACTTAAAACTCTTTTCAATTCATCTGAATAATTACATGGTACATATACTGCAAGTTTATATAAAGTCTCGCTTTCAGTCACATCTAAAACCTTTGAGTTACCAAATTCCATAATCTCCATAAAATAGTCATTTAGACCATCAAATGCTATGTCAAAGTTGGTATGCATAGAATAAAGTGCTATATCATTTTTAATAAGTTTTTGTATAAGCCTACCTTTTAAATCTGCACTATTAATCTTATTAATTTTCCCAAATATAAAAGGATGATGTGTCACAATTAAATCTATGTTTTTTGAGATGGCTTCATCAATAACATTTTCATTAGCTTCCAAAGATACTAATACTTTTTTTACATCCATATCAAAATCTCCAACTATAAGACCTACATTGTCCCAATCCTCAGCTAAGTTTAGAGGATACTTTTTTTCAATTTTTCTAGTTAGACTCTTTAATAACATATATGCCTCCAATTTATTTTATTAAATTTTCAAGTTTTTTTATTGCAGTCTTACTATCTTCTCTCTTCTTGTCTATTGCTTCCCCATTCTTTCCTTCTAGGTTATTAACTATAGCACTATATGTCTTTATCTTTTTTTCTATAAATTCATTAAAAAGAGAGTCTTTATTTTCTAAAAGTTTTATTCCAGTTTCAAAATATATCTCATCTTCTATTATAGTATTTTTACCTGTGTATTTGGCAACTATTATTTCATATATCCTAAAATCTTCTCTCACCAAAACTTCTTCTGAGATTTCATAACCATTATTTAAAAGATAACGTCTGAGTTCTTCTTGTGCTTGCATAGGTTGTAGTATCAATTTTTCTACATTATGCGCCACTTGTTTTTTAGCTTCAAGAAGTTCACTTATCAAAATTCCACCCATACCAGCAATTATTATTTCTTCTATTTCTCCTACTTCAAGAACCTCTATACCAGAACCCAGTCGTAAATCAACCTTATCTAAAAGATTGTTCTGTATGACCTCTTTATGTGCATTGTCAAGAGGCCCTTTATTAACATCTGCCAATACTGCAAATGGTACTCTTCCCTCTTTTAACAAATATACTGGTATATATCCATGGTCAGTTCCTATGTCAGCTATTTTTTTACCATCTGATACCAATGATGCTATTTTTAATAATCTATCTGTTAATTTCAAATATATATCTCCTTTCAATTGCCTTCATTTATAGTCTTTATATTAAATTATAATCATTAAATTAAGGTTATTAAATTAAGGTTATTATAAAAAATAAAATTAAATCTCTACTACAAAATAGCCATGAGATATCACTTATCCCATGGCCTTTATAACAAAAACATTAATGATGTATCTTTTTAATCTAAATAATCTCTAAGTTTTTTTGATCTACTTGGATGTCTTAATTTTCTTAGTGCTTTTGCTTCTATCTGTCTTATTCTTTCCCTAGTTACATCAAACTCTTTTCCAACTTCTTCAAGAGTCCTAGCTCTACCATCTTCAAGGCCAAATCTAAGTTTTAATACTTTTTGCTCTCTATCATTTAATGAGCCAAGTACATCTTCTATTTGTTCTTTTAGTAAAGAATATGCTGCTGCCTCTGCTGGGGCTGGAGCATCATCATCTGGAATAAAGTCTCCTAAATGACTATCTTCTTCTTCTCCTATTGGTGTTTCTAAAGACACAGGGTCTTGAGCTATTTTCATTATTTCTCTTACTTTATCTTCTGTCATTTCCATTTCTTTTGCAATTTCTTCTGGTTTTGGATCTCTTCCAAGTTCTTGAAGTAGTTGTCTTGATACTCTTATTAGCTTATTTATAGTCTCTACCATATGAACTGGTATTCTTATAGTTCTAGCTTGGTCTGCAATGGCACGTGTTATGGCTTGTCTTATCCACCATGTTGCATAAGTACTAAACTTATATCCTTTTGTATAGTCAAATTTTTCGACTGCTTTTATAAGACCTAAATTTCCCTCTTGTATTAAATCTAAGAAAAGCATACCTCTTCCTACATATCTTTTTGCTATACTTACAACCAATCTTAAGTTTGCCTCAACTAACCTTTGTTTCGCTATCTCATCACCTTCGTGCATTCTCCTAGCAAATTCAACTTCTTCATGTGGTTTAAGTAGAGGAATTTTTCCTATTTCTTTTAGGTACATTCTAACAGGGTCATCTATACTTATCCCTTTTGGTAAAGATAAATCCACAGTTTCTATTTCTATTGCAGAAGAGTCTTCATGTGAAATCGCTTCTGTATCTTCATCCAGGTTGCTAATACTTAAATCATCATCAGTAGTCGAAAAATCTATATCAGCTTTATAATTTTTTGTTTCTGTTATTTCTATTCCCAGATTTCCTAAAGTCTCATAAAGATTTTCTACTTGGTCCTTATCAAGTTCAGTCTCTGAAAAAGCTTCCATTATCTCTGCAAGTGTTAATGAACCTTGCTTTTTTCCTTTTTCTATTAATGTCTTAGCAGTAACTTTTTTTAACTCTTTTTTATTCGATTTATTTTCCACACTCAAACCTCCTTTCTCTACAAGCTCTTTAAAATTTTATTTATATCAACTATTTTTAAAGCAATTTCCATAACTCTACCATCTACCTCTTTCATATCATTATTATTTTCTAATTCTTGTTGCTCTCTCAACAAGCTGTTAATTTGTTCTTCTAATGAATTTTTTCTGATATTTGTTACTATTCCTTCTATTTCTTTTGTGTTCTCTAAGTTTATACTATTCAAAGAAATTGAATTTAATTCTTTTAAGTATTCTTCGGATATGTTTAAACTTTTCAATTTGTCAATAGTTATTTTGTCCAATTCTTGATTTTTAATCATGTAATTTAAAATTTCTTTACTTTCTTTCAATAAAAAATCACTTTCTTCTACTTTTAGTAACGCTATTTCTCTAATTTTTTTATCTTCTAACATTATTTTTATTAGAGTCTCTTCAACTAATTGTTTTCCATCTTGTCTGACTTCGACTTTTTCAATTATTTTTTCTTCTGCTTTCTTTTGATTTTTGTTGTTATATGGCTTATTATAATTTTTACCATATACTTCTCTCTTTATAGACTCGACATTAATATCTATTTGATTGCTTAAATACTTTGTATAAAAATCAATTTCAACAGGACTTGTCAATTGTTTTATAATCTTAGAAGCTTCTTTTGCGAACTTCACTCGTTCTTCATCTTTTTGAATATTAAATTCTTTTTTAAGATGATCTATTTTATATTTTATGTAGTGAGTAGAAACATCCATAGCTTTTTTATAATCATTAAGTCCATATTTTCTTACAAATTCATCTGGGTCTTTAGCATCTTTTAAATCCAATACTTTTACATTAATACCTAATTTAGTAAGTATATCCATAGCTCTTAAAGTTGCTTTTATTCCTGGTTCATCAGAATCATAAGATATAATAGCAGTGTCCGCATATCTCTTTATTAAAATGCCTTGTTGTTCAGTCAAGGCTGTTCCAAGGGTTGCTACTACATTTCTTATGCCATACTGATAAAGCGAAATTAAATCCATATATCCTTCAACTAAGACTATAGTTTTACTCTCTAAATTTTTTCTAGCAAAGTTTAATCCATATAAGTTCTGTTTTTTATTAAAAATTATTGTGTCTGGAGAATTTAAGTATTTTGGCAAAGAATCATCTAATACTCTTCCCCCAAATCCTATTATATTTCCTCTATAATCGAATATAGGAAACATAACTCTATTTCTAAATTTATCATAGCAATTAGTTCCATCTCTGTTTTTTGCAATTAGACCGCACTCCAATAAATCTTGTTTTTTATATCCTTTACTGATTAAAGTATTCATAAGTGAATTCCATGAATCTAAAGAAAATCCTAAACCAAATTTCTTAATAATTTTATCATCTAGTCCTCTTATTCTTAGATATTCATACCCAAGATTTTTACTTCCCAACAAGTTTGAAAGATAAAATCTAGCAGCTTCTGTGTGAATATCTTGGAATTTTTTAGATTTTTCTATTTTAATTCTAGTCTCTTCATTCATGTTAGTGTTAATTTCTATACCACATTTATTTGCTAAAATTTTTACAGCATCCATAAAATCCAAATTTTCCATTTTCATGACGAAATTTATTACATCTCCACCTTCTCCACATCCAAAACATTTATAAATTTGTTTTGATGTGTTTATATAAAAAGATGGTGTCTTTTCACCATGAAATGGACATAATCCTTTATAATTAGCTCCAGATTGTTTTATATTCATATATTCAGATATTATACTTGCTATATCGCATCTAGCCTTTATTTCTTCAATAATGTCTTTTATATCATTCATATTATCACCTTCTGGTGTAATTTTTTGTGTTAACATTTCTATTCTACACTATATTCTAAATTTGTCAATCACTCAATATACAGAATTCGACTTTTTTTATTGATATCCTTCTTATTAATCAAAAAATTTTTATTTTTTATATTAATTATATCAATATTAAGTCTTTATTTATATCAAATGGTCTAACTATTAAATTATATATAACCTATAAATTCGTATCAATAACCATTACGAATAAAAAAGAGGCTTTTGCCTCTTTTAATAATTCTTAATTGATTCCATTAAATCTTCAAACTCATCAAAACAAAGAGATTGGGCACCATCTGATAGAGCATTTTCTGGGTCAGGGTGCACTTCTACCATTATTCCATCAGCTCCACATGCAAGTGATGCCATTGACATAGGTTTTATCAAGTATCTAATTCCAGTAGCATGACTTGGGTCTACCACAACAGGAAGACCTGTTTCTTTTTGGATAATAGGTACAGCAGCTAAATCTAATGTATTTCTAGTATAATCATTATATGTTCTTATACCTCTCTCACACATTATAATATTGCTATTTCCTTCTATTGCTATATATTCTGCAGCACCTATCCATTCAGTAATTGTCGATGCTATTCCTCTTTTTAACATAACAGGTTTGTTTTGTCTTCCTACTTCACTTAAAAGTGTAAAGTTTTGCATATTTCTTGAGCCAATTTGAATTATATCACTTATACTATACAGGTCGTCCATATCTCTTACATCCATAAGTTCTGTAATAACAGCTATGCCAACCTCTTTTTTGACTGCTTTTAATATTTCAAGACCTTCTTTTTTTAATCCTTGAAATGAGTTTGGTGATGTTCTTGGCTTATATGCTCCACCTCTTAAAATATTTGCACCATGACTTTTTACAAATTTAGCAGTCATTAAAAGTTGCTCATAACTCTCTATTGCACATGGTCCAGCTATTATAAGTTTGTCTTTTTTTACAACTATCTCTTTATTATTTGTATTTATCTCTATTTTTGAATTACCATTAAATAGGTTTTCTTTCATAACCTACAAGCTCCTTTACTTCTTCTCTTTCTTCAGCAGATAGGAGGTTTAAATGTTCTTTTATTGATTTTTCATTTATTAGAAGTTCTTCATTTAAATCCATAAGTGGTATCAAAACGAAAGCTCTGTCTTGAATCCTTGGATGAGGTATTAATAGTTTTTCGTCAGTAGAGACTACATCATTAAAAAATAGTATATCTACATCTATAGTTCTTGGACCCCAGCGTACTATTCTCTCTCTGTGTAGTTCTCTCTCTATTTTTTGACAATATTCTAACAACTCATATGGTTCAAACTCTGTTTCTATTTCTACACACATATTTAGAAAATCTGCTTGTTCTGTATATCCCCATGGTTTTGTTTCATATAATCCTGATTCTTTTACATTATAGATAGATTCACTATTTCTTAAAAGCTCACATGCCTCTGATAAATTATTAAATCTATCCCCCATATTAGTACCTATTCCCAAATAAGCCTTATTCATCTCTTGTTCTCCTTATCTCAACACCAAAATAGTCATAAATTCCATTCACAGGAGCTTCTGGTTTTCTAACCCTAACCATGACTCCATTTATAAGCACAAATTTATTTAAGACCTCTTCTGCAATATTTTCTGCTAAAGCCTCCAAAAGATTAAATTGTTTATTTTCAGTAATATCCTTAACAACACTGTAAACCTCAGCATAGTTTACAGATTTATTTATATCATCACTAAGTCCAGCCTCTCTTGAATCAACATAAAGCTCCATGTCGATAAAAAATTTCTGACCTAGAAAATTTTCTTCTTTAAGCACACCATGATATCCATAGAATCCTAGATTACTAAGTAATATTTTATCCATTATATTATACCTACTTTCTATATATTGCATCAGTCATTCTAGCTGCCATTAAGTTTTCATAAACATCGTGTACTCTAACTATATCTACACCATCTCTTATACCTAGTACAGTAGTAGCTATTGTACCTTCCAATCTTTTTTTTGGTTCAACTGGAAGGACCTTACCTATTACCGATTTTCTAGATGTGCCAAGTAAAATAGGATAGCTTAAGTCTTTCAATTCGCCTAACCTTCTTAATACCTCTATATTCTGTTCAAAATCCTTACCAAATCCTATTCCTGGGTCAAGTACTATTTTTTCTTTTTTTACTCCACAGCTAATTGCCATTTCTATGCTTTCTTCAAAAAAGTCCCTTATTGACTCCATTATATCTTTTTCATATTTTGTCCCATCTTGATTGTGCATTATACATACTTCTGCATCATATTTACCTATTACAGAGGCCATATTTTTATCTTTTCTAAGACCCCAAACATCATTTACCATAGTAACACCTAATTTTAGTGCTTCTTCTGCAACATCTGCCTTATAAGTATCTATTGATATTGGTATATCTAATTCTTGTTTAAGTTTTTTTATTACAGGGATTACTCTTCTTAGTTCTTCATCTGAGTCTACATAACTATGACCTGGACGTGTAGATTCTCCTCCTAAGTCTATTATATCAGCGCCTTGGTCAACCATATCTTTTGCGTGTTTTATTGCTATGTCTAAGTTATTAAAATCTCCTCCATCTGAAAAACTATCTGGAGTTACATTTAATATTCCCATTATATAAGTTCTTTTACCATAATCAAACACAATTACTGACACTCCCTTAAATTAAATTTTATATCTCAACAAATGATTATATCTACAACAACTACTATTTCATAGTAATAAGACTCATCGCCTCAGCTCTAGATGCAATATCCTTTTCAAATATACCTCTTACTGCTGATGTAACAGTTTTTGAACCTGGCTTTTTCACACCCCTCATTGTCATACACATATGCTCTGCTTCCACTACAACTAAAACACCATAAGGCTGTAATTCTTCCATTATTATATCTGCAGCATTTTTAGTAATTCTTTCTTGTAATTGTGGTCTTTTTGCCAATGTATCTATTACTCTAGCAAGTTTAGAAAGACCTGTAAGTCTTCCTCCTTTTGGTAAATAAGCAATATGAGCTTTTCCAAAAAAAGGAACTAAGTGATGTTCACAACATGAATAAAATGGAATATCTTTTACCAAGACTAATTCTTCATGTTTCTCATCTGCAAAAAGAACTTTTAAATGGTCTCTTGGTTCTTCAGTAAGACCTGAAAATATCTCTTCATACATTCTAGCAACTCTATTTGGAGTCTCAATTAGACCTTCTCTATCTGGGTCTTCTCCAATTGCCTCCAATATTTCCCTTACTGCATGTTGTATCTTTTCTTTATCAACTTTATTCATTTAAACTCCCCCCATTGATTTGTGACTAGAAGATTAGTTTTATAATCTCTTTTGTCTCAATTTCTTTAAAAATATAATTATACACATCTAAAAGTTTTTGATAGTCATAACTTTCACTTACCTTTGATACTAGTTCAAAAAGTTCATTATTTTCTTTTTCCAAAACTTTTAGCAATTTTTTATCTTTTGGTACCCAATTATCATTTATATTAAAGTACCCAATTATTATATCTTTTAAATATAAATTCGTCAAAAAATGATATTCAAAAGCATCAAATTTTTCTTTATTTTTTAAATTTGATATTTTTCCCCCAATATCTTGTTTTAAAAAAGACTTTTCTTCCAGTGACATTTTTTTAGGCCCTTTTAGGTAAATATCCCTACTTATATCCTTTATATTCTTTGATGTCTGCTCTTTATCAAATAGAACTTTAGCATCCTTCATCTCTTTAATAAAGAAATACTCTCTATCTGATAATAATTTTTTTACACCATCTCTTGAAAAATAGTTTATGTCAAATTCTATTCCCTCTTTTTCAAACAGTACTCGCTCTTGTTTTTCCCCTTTTTTTACAAAAACGAATATATCAATATCATTTATTTCTACATCGTGAAGAGTAAAATCTAAGTCTTTACTAGAACCAACCAAAAATACTGCTAAAGTATTTGGATTTTCTATTATCGTTGTTATCTCTTCACTATATACCTTATAAACACAACTTATCATTTCTTATCTCCAACAAATTGTTAATATTTTAATTTACTTTAAATATTCTACTATTTTATCGAAAATAGCATTTTTTTCATAAAATTTTATTTTGTCAATTTCTGTAACTTTCATAGCTCCCATAAGACTATTTGTGACAAAAACAAAATCAAAACTACTAATTTCTGATATATTAATTTCATTTTCTACCAACTCTATATGTAATTCGTCACAAATATTTATAATCCTCTTTTTTATTATTCCATTTAATATTGGTAATTTACCACTAGGAGTGTATACTATTTCTCCTTTTATAAAAAATATATTACTCATAGAGCATTCTAAGATTACACCCTCTGAATTTACAAATATACCATCATCATAACCATCTTTATTTGCAAAATTTTTAGTATATATATTTTCAAAATAATTTGTAGTTTTATGTCTATGAATCAAACTATCTCCTCTAATGATTGGTGAGACAGTTAATTTAAAGCCCTTTTCATATGTTTCTTGATTATATGGGATATCTCTGATAGATATATTATAACCTTTATCAAAAACAGTAATTCTAAGTGCTTTATCAACAATAGTTTCTTTTTTTATATATGTATTAATCTCATTTATCAAGAAGTCTTTTTCATGCTTTATATCTAGTTCTAAACACCTTATTGAATTAAGCATTCTTTCTATATGAAGATTTAAATCTATTGCTATACCATGTTCAACTTTAATAGTTTCAAATAAACCAATTCCAAACTTACTTAAACTGCTATCAAAACCTACATTATTCTTCATAATAACCCCTCAAAGCCTTCATTATAGATTTTGCTTTATCCATTGTTTCTTGATATTCTTCATCTGGGTCAGAATCCCAAGTCATTCCTCCTCCAACTTGGAAATAAACCTTTCTATCATCTTTTATTATTGTTCTAATTGCTATATTAAAATCCATATCACCATTAAAACCTATATAACCTATTGAACCAGTATATACACTTCTTTGTGTTGGCTCCAATTCATCTATAATTTCCATTGCTCTAATCTTAGGTGCTCCTGTTATAGAACCACCTGGAAAAGTAGCTTTTATTATATCAGTAGCATCCTTATCGTCTTTTAATTCACCTACAACTGTTGAAACTAAGTGATTTACATTTGCATATGGTTCAATTACAAATAGTTCTGGAACTTTTACACTTCCTGTTTTAGATATTCTACCAATATCATTTCTTTCTAAGTCCACTATCATAAGTAATTCAGCTCTATCTTTTTCACTATTTTTAAGTTCTTGTTGAAGCTTTAAGTCTTCTTCCCTATCCTTACCTCTTGGACGAGTACCTTTTATTGGTCTAGTTTCTATTTTCTTATCAATACATCTTATAAATCTTTCTGGAGAGTTTGATAATATATGTACATCATCAAAGTTTAAAAATGCTCCAAATGGTGCTGGACTAAATCTTCTTAAATCTCTGTATAGTTCAAAGCTTGTAAGTTCTGTTTCTCCACTGAACCTTTGTGTTAAGTTTGCTTGGTATATATCCCCTTGTCTTATGTACTCTCTAACATTTTGAACTGCATTTTTAAATTCTTTCTTTGTGAAATTAGATTTAAGTCTTATAGGTTTAACTTCTTTTTCTTGATAACATATATTATCTATGCCTTTTTCTTCTTCTTTTAGTATTTTTTGTTCGATGTCATTAACTATCTTTTCTTCTAATTTCATATCTATATTTGGAGTAGCTATGTAAGTTTTTTCCATAAGATGGTCTACAACTATTACATGATTGTACAAACCAAAATACATATCAGGCATCCCAATATCATCTACAGCACTTCTAGGCAATTCTTCCATATAATTACCTAAATCATAAGACAAATATCCTACAGCTCCTCCTATAAATGGAAGGTTAGTATTATTTTTAACTCTATATTTATTTAGTTCTTCTTTTAAAAATTCTAATGGATTTTCGTCAGTATCTTTATATTTTAATACCTTAAATGGCTTACTACTTATAAAAGAATATCTTCCTAATTTTTCTTTATCCATAGCACTGTCTAATATAAAACTGTCATGTTCGTTTCTAAAAATAGTAAATATCTCAAAAGAATTAAGTTTAGTGTTTATCTCTCTTATCATATTACATATGTATCCTTTCTCTAGCTTCTGTTATAAAGTTTTTCAGCATCTCATGACCATACTCTGATAAAATAGCTTCTGGATGAAATTGTACTCCTTCTATTAAGTATTTTTTATGTCTAATTCCCATTATTTCACCTTTATCAGTTGTTGCTGTAACTTCTAGTTCTTCAGGAACTTTATTACAATCAATTATTAGTGAATGATACCTAGTGACATTCAAAGGATTCTTAAGACCACTAAAAACCCCTTTATTAATATGGTTTATACTATGCACCTTTCCATGTACAGGTTGCTGTGCCTTTATAATATCTCCTCCAAAAACATGTCCAATAGTTTGGTGACCCAAACAAATTCCTAGTATAGGCTTTTTCCCTTTAAAATAGTCAACAATATCTATGCAAACACCAGCTTCTTTTGGAGAACATGGACCTGGAGATAATACAATTACCTCTGGATTAAGTTCTTCAATATCACTTATTTTGATTTCATTATTTCTCTTTACTACGACTATTTCCCCTAATTCTTCTATGTATTGTACTAGGTTATACACAAAAGAATCATAATTGTCTATCATTAGAATCATACTTAAATCCCCCCCTAAAAATTATTTTATTAACTCAGAAACTGTTACGAATTTAAAGCCTTTTTCCATCATTTTTGGGATAAACATATCTAAAGCTTCAACTGTATCATTAGTTGCATAATCGTGTAAAAGTATTATATCTCCATTTTGTACTTTATTAATTATTTTATCAGCAATACTGTTAGCTCCAGGATTTTTCCAGTCCTTCACATCTACACCTGTCCATAAAACAACTTTATAGTCATGCTTTTTTGCAATTTCTACTAAGTCTTTTTCTCTATAACTTCCAAATGGTGGTCTAAATAATGTAGGTTTCTTTCCAGTCACTTCTTTTAAGATATCTTCACACTTAACAATCTCCTCTTCTATCTGATTAGAGCTTAAATTACTTATATCAGGGTGATTAAAAGTGTGATTTCCTATTTCATGCCCTTCTTTACTGGCTCTCACTAATGGTTCTTTATACCATTGAGCATGTTTACCAGCTATAAAAAAAGTAGCTTTTACATTGTATTTCTTTAATACATTTAAAACTTGGCTAGTTTCTTTTGGATGTGGTCCATCATCAAAGGTAATTGCTATTAACTTTTTTTCCCTTGAACCATGCTTAATTAAAACATTTCCATTAGTATCTGTCATCAAAGCAGAGACCTTACCAAAATTAGATACTAGTATTATTCCACAAAACAAGACTATCGCTACTAAACACTTATATGTTGTCCTCTTTTTCCATGGTGTCATTTTTAAACTTCCTTTCAAACATTTTAGTTATTTATAAAAATTTTGAGTGTAATATGTTTTATAGCTTCCTCCAAATATTACTCCAACTCCAATATTATTATAATTCCCCAAAATATTTTTTCTATGTCCTTCAGAATTCATCCAAGCTTCATGTGCATATATTGCGTTAATTTGCCCCGCTGCTATGTTTTCCCCAGCCGAAGTATATACGATTCCCTCCCTTTTCATTCTATCAAATGGAGTTTCATTATTTTTATTTATATGGTCAAAAAAATTATTATCTCTCATATCTTCACTATGCTTTCTTGAACTCAAAGTAGCTTGTTCACTGTATATTAGTGAATTTAATCCTCTTTGATTCCTAACACTATTTACAAGGTCTATAACTTCTAGTTCAAAACATTTTTTAAGCTCTTCTCTATCATCTGGATATAATTCTTTAAACTCATCTTCAGTACTTTTATCAATTATTAAATATGAACAAACTCTATTTTTTTCATGAATATCGTAGAAAATTGTAATATACTTGCCTTCTTTACTTATTATATCATATTGATTTTCTGAGTTTATTATATATCTAGTATTTCCTTTTCTCTTATATTTTAATGGTGTAATCTTAGTTCTCACTGTTTGCCTATCTTGATTTATTTTTATATCTTGGTTTTCACATGAATTCATAGAATTACTGTAAAGTGCTACTACCTCATTATTTTCAACACCAACCATTGCAAATTCTTTTCCATATTGATTATATACATACCAATCAAAGCCATATTCACTAGTATCAATTCTTCCAGGTTTCCCAATACTTGATAATACTTGATTTAAATTGTCTCCCAGACTTATTTTTTCAAAACTCTTTATATCTGATTCATCTAGATTTTCATTCTCAGTATTATTCAATTGTAAATTTTGATTTTTTTCTTTTTTATCTTTTTTTGAATTGTCACCTACATTTATCTTGTCTAAAAATTCATTCCATATTTCACTTTGAGAAATTTTTTCTTTTAAATCATATACTTCCTCTAACAATTCAGGACTATAAAATAAAACAATAAGTATTACTAACACTAATGCAATTAATTTCTTCAATATATCCCTCCTTCATAAAATCGAATTAAAATTTTTTAATATTCATTTAGTATACTAATAATGATAATATATACTAATAAATAACATTCATACCTATTCAAATTTACTAAGTATTATAAAAAAGCTTTACCTACTAATAGATAAAGCTACAGTCTTAAAGAAAATATTTCATCTAATGTTCTATCAAAAATGGATGGTTTATCAAATTTCCAAGTCCCTTCATAAACCAATTCATTATTTAGATAAAAAGTTCCTTGCCCATGTTTTTTTCCATGCATAAATTCACCTACATATTTCTTGCCTTTTTCCCATATATAAGTCCCTTTACCATGAATCAAATTGTTCTTCCATTCTCCTTCATAAAGTATTTCGCCTTCACTATTGTAACAAATACCATACCCTTCCATCTTTCCACCTTTAAATTCACCTGCATATATACATCCATCACTCCACTTGTAAATACCTTTCCCATCCTTCTTACCATTTTTCCAAGTTCCAATATACTCATCTTTACTATTATAGAGCATATTTCCAATACCATTCATTGTATCTTCTTCAAAATTACCTATATATTCATTTCCATTTGAAAATACAAAACTTCCTTTTCCATTTTTTTTATCTTGTTTAAACTCTCCTATGTACTCCATTTCTGTTCCTTCATCTACAAAAAAAGTATAAGAGCCTTGACCTTCCATCTTTCCCTCTAAAAACTTACCTACATATACATCCCCATTTGAAAATTTATATATTTTATTTTTTGGTTTTTTTGTATCTACTTCATCTATATCACGAATTGTTTTTCCTTCTAATTCTAATACTTCATTTTCTGGAGCAAAATCTCCCTTTTTTAAAACACGTTTTTTCATGTTCTTTATACTTTTAATCTCTTTATTTACTTCATTTATATATTTCAAATAATTATCATACAAATTAACATATTCTTTAGATAAATTCATAATGCCATTCCTCCAACGTTATTACTAGATATTTTACTAAATCCATTAAATTTATTATATCCTAATAGTGGTCATGTTTTCTACACATTAAGTAATTTTTTCAATTTTAATTTTAAAATGGCATCTTTTAAAGTGATACACAAATCATTAATAAAATCTTTATCTTCCACCTATTAAATTTAAATAGGCTGAGAGCCATAATATAAATTTATATATTATAGCTCTCAGCCTATAAAATTCTCTATAAATCTTTTGCTTTAAATCCTCTTCCTTTTACCTCTGTGACATCATTTACAGATATAAAGGCCTTTTTATCATACTTCAAAGCTATATCTTTTATCTTTGGTATCTCATTTGATGAAACTATTGTATATATAATTTTCTTTTTTTGATGAGTATATGCACCTTCTGCATCTAAAAAAGTTACACCCCTAACTAAACTCTTCATTATATCTTCTGCTATTAAATCGACTTCATTTGACATTACCATAACAGATTTTTGATAATTCATTGCATCTTTAATGAAGCTCATTGAGTACGCATTTAGAAATAAACCTATAAGAGTATATAATGCTAAATCTAATCCAAATAAGAAACTTCCTGTAAGTACTATTAATCCATTTATTGCTAAAGCAGTATCTTTCATTTCTATGTTCTTCTTAATTTTTAGTATTGCAGCTATTATATCTGTACCACCTTGGGAAGACCTAGTTCTAAATACAACCCCAACACCTAAACCAGATAGTATCCCACCATATACACTTTGGAGTAATATATCATGTATAGGTATAATCTGACTTATTTCCTGAGTCGCACCTAATAATAATGAAAATACAATCATATTTACTAAACTTGAAATACAAAACTCTTTTTCAAGGTATATGAACCCTAAAATAAATATTGGGATATTGATTAAAAATGTTAATAGACCCACATTTATATTTGTCAAATAGTTTATAGATGTTGCTATACCTGTAGCACCTCCACTAAGCAGATGTGCTGGTCTTAAGAACCCATTTATACCTATAGATGTCATCAACATCCCAAATAACATTGTTGAATATCTTAAAACTGGATGTTTTTGTAGGGTATTCTTAACTTCACTCATTTCTTTCTCCCTTCAATCTTTCTAAATCTTTAGAATTTTAAAAACTTATCTTTACATATATTATATTATTCCTGATGTAATAGATAATATTTCAAATAAATTTTTATATAATTTCTTGAACTGTCATCTATTACATCATCTATTATAGTATCTTTTTCATATATGTCTAGTGCAATTTTTTATATTTTAATCTTTAAAAACGTTCAAATCATCTCATTTATGCTTTAAATAAAAATCCTTCTAGCACAATATGATACTATTTATTATTTAACTTGCAATATAGTAAATTTATAGTATTCTTTTCTAAATATCTATTTTTACAGTAATTTATCTTATCTTAGCAAATTCAAATTTAATATTTATCTGTTCGTAATTAATTGCTAAATGAAATTTTTGTTTTCATAATTTCAGTATATGATTTTTTTATTTCATTATTTGCATTTTTTTCATTCACTTTTTATTTTAAAATTTTTTTATTTTATTTTGTTTTAAGTATCCACAATACTAATTTTAATTTTATTTTTATATAAAATTCATTATAATTGGAATTAATATTACTGTAATTGTACCAGATACTCCAATAGAAACACCACTCATAGCTCCTTCTACTTCTCCAAGTTCAAAAGCTTTTGTAGTCCCTAGAGCATGTGCAGACGTTCCAAGTGCAATTCCTTTAGCAACTGGATGATTTATATTTCCAAGTTTAAATACTGTAGAAGCAACCATTCCACCAAAGATACCTGTAAAAATTATAGCCACAACTGTTATTGACTCTATACCATTTAAGGAATTTGCTAAAGATATTCCCATTGGTGTTGTTATAGATTTTGGAATCAAAGAGTTTATAATACTTACATCTGAATTAGCTATCTTACCAATTATCAATACAGATATAAAAGAAATTACTATACCACAACCTATACCTACAATAATTTCAACCATATGCTTTTTAAATAATTCAAATTGCTTATAAAGTGGAACTGCAAGTACTACTGTAACAGGACCTAGAAAGAAATTTATACTATCTGCTCCTATCTTGTAGTTCTCATAAGGAATTTTAGTTATGCTTAAAAACACTATTATTCCTACGATTGCAATTAACATGGGATTACATATAGGATTGTTCGTTTTTCGTTGGATATATCTCCCTAAATTAAAAAATACTATTGTCACTATTATACCAAACACTGGCGTTTGTAATACATTATACATCTTTTTGTCCTTCTTCCTTCTTTTTTATCATTTTTTCCACTATAACTCCAGTGGCATACATTACTATTAGTGTGCTTAAGCATATGACTAATAAAAGCACTAGTACATTTTCCTTTATCAGGTCTAATGATTTTATAAGTGACACACCTGCTGGGATGAAGAATATAGCCATATTATCAAGGAAAAATCCACTTATATTTTCTATACTACTCAAATCTAATACCTTAAGTTGTAGTAGCAAGAATAATAATAGCATCCCAACTATACTTCCAGGAATAAGTATAATTCCCTGTATAAAGGAACTTATATACTCTCCTATGACCCATATACATAAAATTATTACTAACTGATTGAAAACTTTCATTTTCCACCTCCAAAAACTAAAGAGATTGCTTCAAATCACATATTTGTAGTTTTTTCAACAGGCAAATATCTTTCTTCAAATAGAAAGTTATAATTTGATACAATCTCTTTTAAATTTATTTTTATTTTAATTTAATAAAATACATACTTGGTTGTTTCAAAAAACTTAACTATATAAACCTATTTTTCACTTAAAATCTCTTTTATTTTTGAATTGTTATACATGCTGTCTGGAACTTCACTTCTTAAACTATAGAAGGTTTGTTGTGCATTTTTTAAATCACCATTATCATAATAAAGCATCCCTAACTCATAATATGAATCATCATAATACTGGTCATGTTTAGTATAAGTATTTATATATTTTTTATAATATTTTATAGCTTCGTCTTTATTTCCTAATAGCTTATTTGTTATGGCTAATTGATATATTGATTCAGAAATATATTTTTTAGTTTTCCCAGAAGAAACTACACTTTTAAAATTATCTATGGCTTTTTCATATTCTTTATTTTTCTTTAAATCTAGAGCTTGATAGTATAAATCTTCCTCATCAGCTACAGTTATCTCTCTTTCTGGTTCTTTATTTTTAGCCTCACTTAACTCTTTATTCGTTTTTTCTAATTTTTCACTTGTTTCTCCCAGCTTTTTATCAGTTTCATTTAGCTTTTCATCTTTACTACTTATTTGATTATTTAAATTTTCTATTCTCTTTTTACTTTGAATCAAATATACACCCATACCTACTAAAACACAAACAACTATAATATATGGTAAAATATTTTTCTTCTTTTTAACTTTTTTTACTTCTTCTTTTTTACTTGTATCTTCTTTTTCTTCCTCTTTCTTTTCAAATACTGGATTATCCTTATCTAACTCTTTAAGTTTATCTAAGTATCCTTCTCTCTTCTTTACATTGCCTAGTTTATCATACAACAAAGATAAAATCACATATGGTTCTATTAGTTCAGGTTCTTCCTCAATTATATTCTCCAAAATATGTATTGACTCATAATTTAATTCTTCATTTATAAATCTTATAGAATGATTGTACCTTCCTAAAAATGTTTTAAAATCTTCAGATGAAATTAGATTTACATATTTTCTCGATATATGGTTATTTTCATAACATAAAGCTGTATAAAAGCTCTCAAATGACTTAGCAAAGTCACATTTTAATAGCTTTAAAAGACCTCTAAGATTTAGTATATCAATATCTTTAGGATTTATTTCTAAAGCTTTATTCACCATATTAATAGCACTAGTTATATAGTTCTTATATGCCAAATCCAGTGCATTATTATATCTTTTGTATGATTCTAATTTTAATTCCTTTGATGTTGTGTCTGACTTTGAATTTAAAGCTCCTTGTAAGTTCAATAGTGTCTCTTCTTTATAATTTGTAGTCACATAGCTCTGCTTTAATGCTTTTAGTGTCTCGTCACCTTCTTCTTCTTCTATGTTAAAAAAAGTCAAATCACTTTTATTATCTTCTATCAAAGATATATCTAAAATTTTTCTAGGCATGTTTTCTATGTCCTGTTTTATATCTTTAACTAAAATAATACTCACCTCCACTCTAAAATATATATTTAAGATAACATATTTAATATGTCAAGTCAAAACTATACATATTTTGCCATTATCCTCATAATAAAAAAGGTAATCCTCTTCTTCTTGTGAAAAGGTTACCTTTTTCCAATATTACTAACTTTTAATGTTGAATTTTTTTACTTTTCTATACAGTGTAGCTATACCTATATTTAAAGCCTCAGCTACCTTTTTCATACCTTCTGTGTTACTTCCATATTTTTTTATAGCTTTTTCTATAGCTTCCCTCTCAAGGTCATCCATAGTCTTAACTTCTTGTTTATATAATTCATCTAATTTAAAAGATATTAAGTCAGACATACTTCTTACAAAAGCAGTTAACTCCTTGTCTTTTGAAAGTATTTTTTCCTTTTGTTCTTCATTAAATGCAGCTATACCCAAAATTCCAAGTATATGTTCTCCCATTTTAACAGGAGTACATATATCAGCTAACTCTTTACAATTTTCTCTATTTGCACATTGATTACAGTTCTCTTCTATTTCCTTATTTATAACATAGGATTTTCCATCTTTTAAAACAAGAGAGTATACTGATTTCTCTGAGATTGTCTCTCCTATTTTACCTCTGAATATTCCTGTCCCTGCTATCCTAGTTAAATCTTTTGTAACTAAAGTAACATCTACATCCAACACATTAGAAATATTCTCGCAAATACTTTGAACGTAATTCGTTATATTATTTAAATTCAAAGTAATCCCTCCTATTTAGATTTATATTTTTTAATACTCTACATAAATCCTATTCTTGAGAACTTTAAGCTTGCGGTTGTGGTTGTGTCTCATTAGGCTTATTATCAGTTGGTGGTGTTTCTGGTTTTTGTTGATTATTTTGATTATTTGAGTTTTGATTATTTTTATTTTCATCTGTCTTTGGCTTTTCTTCTGGTTTTGGTTCCATAGTTCCAACTAATATAATACCTTCCTTCTTAGGATAATATGAATTAGCTATTTTTTCAGTTTTAATTTTCTTACCATTAGCATCATTAAATGTTCTATATGTTGATACAGAATATGCATTTCTTCCGCTCTTTTCCACTTTTTCTTTGCCTTTAGGCATTGTAGAATCATTAACTCTTTTCATTGTAGTTTGTGAAACACCATCTAATTTTGTTGATATTGTTATATTTTGTTTGTCTTCTGCACTTCCATATATATTGCAAACAATTTGATTCCCTGAAACGTAATTTTTTATGTAAACTGGATGCTTTAGATTGTTTTTAAATAAGAAATCTATTCCACTATCTGCAACAGTTGCATCTCTTCCTTTTGGAACATAACTTGATGGTATTGTATGATTTTTTACATTAACAATTTCTAATCCTGCATATAACACAGAATTATATAGTGTTGACGAAACTTGACAAACTCCTCCACCATAGTCTTCTTCCATCTCACCTTCCATTATTACAGGTGCACTTTTATATCCATTTTCTTTACTTCTTTTACCTGTATGCTTGTTAAATGAAAAAGTTTCTCCTGGCATAAGTAATACATTACTTATATTATCTGTTGCTAATTTTATGTTTATACTTCTATTTACTTGAGAAGTTTTAAATGTTGTTGAATACTTGCCTAAATTTGTGTCTATATTAGCAAGTTGCTCTTTTTTTATCTTTGCTGGAGTAGCTTTTACTACTAACTTATTCTTATAATTTCCTTTTTTAGTTTGATTCTCAAAATTCTCCATACTCTTAGAAATATCCATTTTAAGACCATCAGAGTCTGGTACAACTTTTACTTTTTCACCACTTATATCAAGTGTTGCATCTTTTACCTCTACATCTATTTCTTTAGCTATCTTTTCCATTTCTGATTTTAGCTTATTTTTATCATAATTTGTCACTACTACTAAGTTGTTTTTCTTTCCAAAATTTGCTGAAATAGTTTTTGATAGATTTCCAAAGAAACCATTCTTTCTATTTAAATTATATGCATTTTCTACTGTTTTATCCAAATCTGCAGATAAATTTAAATCTTTACTTTTAACTTTCCAGTTTTTATCATTGTAGATAAACTCAACATTTTCTAATTTGTATTTTTTACTTAATTCCTGTTTTGCTTGTGCCTTAGTCAATTTGCCAATGTTTACTCCATTAACATATGTGTTTTTTGCTATTTTCTCCCCATTAAATTGCACACACATTATGCCTATAAAAATTATGACTACTAATGCTACAGCACCAATGGCTATAACTAGCTTTTTGTTCACATTACTCATCCCATACTTCTCCTTACAATAAAATTATTTATATACACCTACTATTATATTACTACATAATCTGCCTTAAAAACCCAAAAACTTTTTAATTATATAATAATTTAACATTATCAATATAATTAATTAATATTCATTTAGTCCTTTTTCTGATATGGCATATATTTTTTCATTGTAAATATTAATAGCATAAACCTCTTTACCTTTAAATAATCCTTTGTTTACTATAGCGTAATAATAAATATTTTTATACTTCCCAAATAACTCTTCTAATGTTTTTTTACTCTTTACATACCTCTCAGCTTTCTCTATATCTAATATCTCAACCTTTTTATATTTGTTATCTTTTTCATCAAGAGTATTAGTTAATACAAATTTAGCTTTATCTTTAGTAATACCAAATTGATAACTTCCATCCTCTAATATCCTAAAGTATCCATCTCCATAGTCTACTTTGTAATCTTTCTTACCATCTTTATATGAATATAAATCTTTAGTTTTTGCACTTACTAAAACCTCATTTACTAATTTGTCATACTCATATACTTCAGCATAATAATATTTATTATTTTTTATCATTTGTGGAAGTGAATTTATAGATAAATTTGACTTATCTTTGCCACTTTTTTTGGATATTACATTTATGATGTCATCAGATGTTAAAGTATACAATGATAAATTCTTCTTATATTTTTTCTCTAGACTTTGCACTTTTTCATCATCTGAATAATCTTCTTTTAAATATTCTATATACTGTAATGCTCTTTCATAATCTCCAGAAGTATTTGCCTCTTCAGCTCTACTTATATAATAATCATACATTTCCTCAATACATTGCTTTTTCGCATTTTGAGCCATATTATAATACTTCTCATCTTCTTTTAATACTTTATTATACTTTTCGATAGCTTCATAATACTTATATACTTTTTGGTCTTTGACTGCTGAATCATAAACATCTCTAGATTCCCTAATTGTTTCTATATTCTGTTTGTATACATCTAAATTACTACCCACTCCATTTAATATTGAAACAGTGTTTATGTAGTTAATGGCAACATCATAAGTAGTATTCTCTTCCTTATACATTTCCTTAACTCTATCCGCCTGAGTTAGCAAATCATCCACATCTATATTTATTTTATTTAGCTCTTTTACTGTATTTATTAATCCAATAAAACTTTCTTGACTTATATCTCCATCTAAATATTTATCACCACTATTTAATAATAATTTGTTAATTTTTTTAGAAACAGACTTATTGAATCTTTCCATTTTTGAAGCAGAAAACTTTTTTTCTATACTCGCATAGTAATCAACAGCTATAGAATATTGTCTTTTATCTATGATTTTCAACAACTCATTAGCTTCATTTCCTACGCTAAATTCATTACTACTTAAGAAAAATACTATCATTAAAACAATTACGCCTAATGCTGATAATGAAACTGCAACTATAGACTTTCTTTTTTCATCAATAAAATCTACAGTTTTCTCAAATAAATCTCTAAAATTCATTATGGTTCCCTCTCCATTTAGCAATATTTATATTCTATGGTAAACTAAATTTCTTATTGGTTATTATATCATAATTCCTGAAAAAAAATAAAAACACAAGTTAAATCGTGTTTTTATTTTACCTATCAATCATTATTTTATACATAAATATTTCCTTTACATAAACTATGATATCTTTCTCTTTATATCTCTAGAATGACTTTTTTGTTTTTTATTAGCACTGACATTTTTCATTCTTGTTTTATGTACAGTTTTATTATCAAATATTTTTCTAGCATTGCATAAAACAATTCCAGTTGTTAAACAAACTGTAACTACACCGCCCATCAAAAAGTAATAATCCAATCCTATATGTACTCCCATAACTGAATTTATTAATACTAATGCAAAAGTCATTGCAAAACATATCATCATGGAGATAACTAAAATTCTTAGAATTTTTTTCAATCCAATCACCTCGTATAATCACTAATATTGACACTACCCCTTATCCATTACTATACCAAATTAGTAAAAAAATAGCAATTACTATTGTCATTTATATTAGGAATATATTAAATATTTTTAATAAATATCTTTTTTTGACATTAGGATTCGTTAATTTTTAATAAAGTAGTAACACTAATCTGTATTAATTAATAGAATAAAATAAATGATAATTTATTGAGGGGTGATTTACATGCCAAATTTGCCAAGTTTAGGATCAAAGGCTCCTGATTTTAAAGCCAATACAACAAACGGCCCTATTAGACTCTCTGATTATAAAGGTAATTGGATTGTTTTATTTTCACATCCTGGTGATTTTACACCAGTTTGCACTACAGAATTTTTGTGCTTTGCTAAATATTATGACGAGTTCAAAAAAAGAAATACAGAGTTAATTGGTCTAAGCGTCGATAGTAACAGTTCACATCTAGCTTGGATGTACAATATTTCTTTGCTTACAGGTGTAGAAATTCCATTTCCTATTATAGAAGATAGAGATATGAGAATTGCAAAGTTATATGGTATGATATCAAAACCAATGAGTGATACATCAACTGTTCGTTCTGTATTTATTATAGATAATAATCAAATTTTGAGAACGATTCTTTATTATCCACTTACTACAGGAAGAAATATTCCAGAAATACTTAGAATAGTAGATGCTCTTCAAACTAGCGACAGAGACAACATAGTTACACCTGCAAACTGGTTCCCTGGTATGCCAGTGATTTTACCATATCCTAAAAACTATAAAGAATTAAAAAACAGGGTTAACAGCTGTAATAAGAAATATTCCTGCATGGATTGGTACTTATGTTTTGTACCAGATAATTATAATGACGAAGAATTAAACAAGAAAATTGATAATACTTGTAGCTGGAATACAGAACATACTAAAAATATTGAAAATAAAGGTGATTGTGAAGACAAAAATACTGACTACATGCACAAAACTCACGATTGTAAGGAAGAACACAGTAATGATACTAAAAAAGATTTTAACTGTGAACAAAAGCACACTAAAAATACCAATAAAACTTGTAACTCTAAACAAAATAAGCTTAAAGATAAATCTTGTGATGTAATGAATTATAACTATGATAAAGAAGATAGTAGTTATGAGGATTTCTATAAAGAAAATTATAAAAACTATGATTATACTAGTGAAAAAAATACTAAGAAAATAGCTATGAAGACTTTGAAGGATTCAAAAAAATTAGTTAGACCACAAATAACAGACCCATACAATCCAATAGTTGAAAATGCAAATTGTCCAGATATAAATCCAATTGTGGTAGAATATGTTCTTGGTAATCCAACTAATGTAGATGCTCAACTATTAGATGCAGTTATCTTTGCTTTTGCAGAGATAGACCAGTCTGGTAATTTATTTATCCCTTATCCTAGATTTTTAAATCAATTACTTGCTCTTAAAGCTGAAAAGCCTAGTTTAAAAGTAATTGTAGCTATTGGAGGTTGGGGAGCTGAAGGCTTCTCTGATGCAGCATTAACTCCTACATCCAGATACAATTTTGCAAGACAGGTTAATCAGATGATAAATGAATATGCTTTAGATGGAGTTGATATAGACTGGGAATATCCTGGAAGTAGTGCATCTGGAATAGTATCAAGACCTGAGGATAGAGAAAACTTTACACTTTTATTAACAGCCATAAGAGATGTTATAGGAGATGAAAAATGGCTTAGTGTGGCTGGAACGGGAGATAGAGGGTATATAAATTCAAGTGCTGAAATAGATAAAATAGCTCCAATAATAGATTATTTTAATCTTATGAGTTATGATTTTACAGCAGGTGAAACAGGTCCAAATGGTAGAAAACATCAAGCAAATCTTTTTGAATCGGATTTATCTTTACCAGGATATAGCGTTGATATAATGGTAAGAAATCTCGAAAATGCTGGAATGCCTTCTGAAAAAATACTTCTTGGTATTCCATTTTATGGAAGATTAGGTGCTACTATAACAAGAACTTACGATGAACTTAGAAGAGATTATATAAATAAAAATGGATATGAATATAGATTTGACAATGTTGCTCAAGTTCCATATTTAGTTAAGGATGGAGAGTTTGCAATGTCCTATGACGATTCTTTATCTATATTCTTAAAAACTCAATATGTTCTTAGAAATTGTCTAGGTGGCGTATTCTCATGGACATCAACTTATGACCAAGCAAATATATTGGCTAGAACTATGTCCATTGGTATAAATGACCCTGATGTATTAAAAGATGAACTTGAAGGTATCTATGGTCAGTTCTAATATAATGTAAGGAAATTTTATAGTTTTGTTATACAAAAAAGCAGATTGTATTATATTAAATAAACTTTGTCTAATTAATAATACTGATTAGTTATTTATAAATTAGATACTTATTTTCTAATAATACAATTCTGCTTTTTAATTATGAGTTAAGAGTTTAAATATACTCCTACAACATCTTATTATATATCAATAATATTTTATTATATCCCAATAGCTTTTTTAGCCAATTTGTCAGCTTCCTCATTATATTGGTCTCCAGAATGTGCTTTGACTTTTGTAAATTTTACATTTAGTTTAGTTTTAATACTATTATAGAAATTTTTATATGCTATAGTTCCTTCTTTATTCGTTTTCCAAACTCCAGTACACCACTTTTCTATACCTTCATAATCAAAATATAAAATCAAATTTTGAATATTATTCTCTAGACAATATTGCATCGCAATTTTAGAAGCTTCTATTTCTCCAGCTACATTTCTCATTCCTACAAGAGTTTCATCTTTTCCTTTTTCACTATATGTTTTTATAACTTCATTATGTTTTAAAATCACAACACCTGAACCATACATCTTTATTGAATGTTCATAGCTTCCATCTACATATGCCTCTATAAATTCTTCATCTTCTTTAAAGCTAGTTTTTTTTGAACCATAAATATATTCTTTTGCTTCTTGTAAAGTAGGAAAACTCTTATATTCAGCTCCTGAAAATCCGTTTACCTGCTTTTTGCACTCATCCCATGTATTATATACACCTATATTTTTACCCTTTTTTACAGCATAAAACTTTTGTTTTGCCAAATATATCACTCCCACCTTTAGTTTTTATGTTCTTCTCTCATAAATATATCTAGATTTATCAGATAGTTCCTATCAAAATACTTTACTTTCATATCTTTATTTATAATATCTATATAATACACTTCCCCTTTTATAGCTCTTTGTCTTATATTTTCATTCATATCTTTTCTTATTATATCTTTATCAACATCATTCTTATCTATTCTAGCATCAACATTTAGTGCTTTTACAGTGTCAAATATAACAGATTTTAGGATTAAACTTCTAGATTTATTTAAATGATGCTTTATATAGGTATAAAATTCATTACTATTCATTTTAGAAATTTTACAACCATGCAAATCTTTCTCCAACCTCTTTAGTACACTTATATTGGTTCCTGCATCAAAAATCACAAAACATCCATAATCATATTTACTTCTTAAAATTCTCCCCATAGCTTGTTTTACCTTGATTGTCATTTGTGGATAATTTATAGTGTAGTAATCTATATTATACTTCTTCATTATAGTAAAATACAAAGGGTCTTTTGGATTTAGATTTGGAAGCTTGTCTAAAGTTACACATACTAGACCATCTCCTGGAATATCTACACCTTCAAAACATCCTTTTGAACCAAGTACAACACACTTTCGATTCAAATCATTAAGATGTCTAATCCCTTTTTTATCAGCATAAATTTCTAAATTAAAACCATGTAAATATTTTTTCAATATTTCATAAGTCTTTTCCTGTCTATCTTTACTATTAAAAAGAGCCAATGTATGACCTTCTGTAATTTGTGATATATTAGATATGATTTTACTCATTTCATTTGGAAATTCAGTATTCCTGTATTCACATATATCAGAAAAGGCAACTACAGATACCATATTTTTATAATCAAAAATTGGTTCTATAATCTTTTCTACATTCTTAACTCTGTCTATTCCTAATGTATTTTTAAAATAAGACATATTTTCAGATAAACTCAAGGTTGCAGATAAAAATATTCCTTTTTCTAACTGAGATAAGATATTTTCTTCAAATAAATCTGCTATTTTTAATGGAACTACTCTAAATTCAAAATCATTATAATTCTTCTCAATTTCAACTATCCTTGCATAATCATCCTTTTCATCATACTCTAAAAATATTTCAAATATAATCTTTATATCCTCTAAGTCTCTCGCCTTTGCTTTTCCAAATTTATATATGTCAGTTTCTTTATCTATACTATCATCATCAATATTTCTATAAATTGTTATTATTATTGCAACTAAATTTTTTATTATTTTTTCACAACTTGATTTTATCTTTTCACTATACAATCTATAACTTATTTCAGTATCTATACCATCTTTTTTTAGTTTTCCCACAATTTCATCTATTTGCAGATTTAATTCCCATCTTAAATTATAATTACTTACACTATTATATTCATTACAACTACCAAAGTCTAATATTGAATCTATCTCTTCAAGAATAAGATTTATACTTCTAGCAATTTTTTGTTTATCTTTTCTTTCAATTTTTAATACATGATAAAATTTATCAAAAGCCTTTATTTTTCTCATATTTTTACTATATTTTTTATATATGAAGCTACTATCTTGAATGAATTCATATGGATAAATTTCTTGCAATAAATATCTTAAAGATTTTGAATTTATAATGCTTGAAAAGAAATCATATCCTTTTTCAGTCAAATTATGTGCTTCATCTACTATTATATTTTCTAGAGGTTTTTCATCTTTATATGGCCATTTAGCTAATAAAGAATGGTTTACTACTGTTATATGTTCTTCTTTCAATTCTTCTGTTCTTTTCTTATATAGGCAATCTTTTTTACACTTTTTAGGTCTACACATATTTGGGTCACAGCTTATATTTCTCAAGTGTACATTTATTTCCTTAAAATTATCCAACACCCAGTAATTTATTTCTTCTATATCTCCATGTTTACCACCTTCAACTAATCTCTCTAAAAATATCAAAGATAATATTTCTCCCTTAGTAGGCTCTTGAGATTCGTAGTCTGCTATATATGCTTCCAATCTATCTATGCAAATATAGTTATTTTTTCCTTTTATATACCCATAACTTACTTTTCCATTTAACCCTAAAGAGTCTAACACATTTGGAATGTCTTTATTTATTAATTGTATCTGCAATTCCTTTGTATCAGTAGAAATTAACAACCTTTTCTTATTAATTCTAGATTCTAATATCGCTGGCAATAAATACCCTACACTTTTACCTATACCAGTTGGTGCTTCTATACATGCAATTTTTTCATCATCTTCACTATTTTTAAACAACTCTCTTATCATTTTAGTAAGCTCATACTGACCTGTTCTATACTCATATGTAAATCCTTCTTTATTCTCCCATATGGTCTTGTATCTCAATAGTTCTTCATAATTATTTTTCTCTTCATTTAAAATTTTTAATGTTTCTCTTTCTTTTTTCTTCTCTTCTTTTGAGTTAGGCTTCTTATATTCTTTTTTAATATTTATATTATTTGATAAATCAGAGTTTGCATCCTCTAAAAATTTACTCCATTCCCAGGTTGAAAGATTAAACTTCTTAAGATAAGAATTTACTTTAAAACTCAATGGCTCTAAAGTACTTTTCTCATAATTATTAAATCTTACTAGGAGACAATTTAAAATATTTATGATATCAAATACATCTGATAGAGCTCTATTTTTTATTTTAGAATCGCAAGCAGTCAAATTATTTTTTAAATACTCTAGACTATACTCTTTATGATATGGTTCTAAAATAACTGCTAATTCAATTAAATCAATAAACTTATTTTTTAACTTTGGCATATGATACTCAAAAAACTTTTTTTTCAAACTTAAATCATGACATATAATCAAACTATCTTCTACAAAATTTATAAGTTCATCTTCTACTTTTTCTATATCATGAGCTATTTCTAAATCACTTTTATTTAAATTACTACATAGTGAAAATACTTCTATAGGTACATCATATTTATTTTTTATTAATGATTGATATGTATCTATCTTCCAATCTTTAACCTTAACAGCTCCAACTTCTAAAATTTCTGAATTTAAATAATCTAATCCACTAATTTCTATATCTAAAAAAACAACATTATTCAACATACTTATTATATTATCCATTTTTATATCCCTTCAAGTTAAACAAGTCTAACTTATTTACAATAATTGCTCTTTATATTTTATCATTTATATGTACTTTATTTAATATAATTAATATTAATTTTATATATCTTACAACAAATTTCTTTAATTTATTATCTGTATATATGAATATTTTTAACTATAAATATTCAAACTATATTGTAAGAAATGCACTTGAAATTTTAAATAAGAGGTGAAATTGTGAAAAAAGATAGCCTAAAAAAATACATTCTGATAGGAACATTTGCTCTAATACTTTTGGGAATCGCTAGTGTAAACTTTAAATCATTAGATAAGACAAAAACTCAAATTTCTAGCCCAACACTCGATACACATGAATATGATTGGTATTTTAACCCTAGAGAGGATGGTAAGCAGCCATCTCCTATAAAAGAAGCAACTTTTTTTAAAAAATATGATTCTTACTATGTAGGAAATCCTAATGAGAAAGTTATATATCTATCATTTGATGCTGGATATGAAAGTGGGAACACTCCAAAGTTATTAGATACATTAAAAAAACATAATGCTAAAGCACAGTTTTTCGTAGTTGAAAGTTATATAAAAAGCAATCCAGATTTAGTAAAACGTATGGAAAAAGAAGGTCATTTAGTTTGTAATCATTCAAAAAGTCATCCATCAATGGCAGGTATTACAGATTTTGAAAAATTCAAAGAAGAAATTACAAGTGTAGAAAAGGCATATAAAGATGTTACTGGAAAAGAAATGCCCAAATATTTTAGACCTCCAATGGGTAAATTCAGTGAGCAATCTTTGAAATATACAAAAGATTTAGGATATAAATCTATATTTTGGAGTTTTGCTTATGTAGATTGGTATGAAAAGAAACAACCTACTCATGAATTTGCTAAAAACAAAATTTATTCAAGAACACATCCTGGTGCAATAGTTTTACTACATCCAAATTCATCAACAAATACTGAGATATTGGATGAAGTACTTACACATTGGGAAAAAGAAGGTTATAAACTTAAAACACTTGATTATCTAAGTAATAAAAAATAATATTTTATTTCAACAAAACTCCATCATGAATTAGAGTAAAAATAAAACTATTTATAAATACTTTAATTCCTAATGGAGTTTTTTATTTTTTATATTTATTTAAAAAGAATTGTCCATTCATTTATCTCTTTATATCCTATATTTTGATATATTTTACCTGCTATATCATTGTTATAAAAAAGACATGGGACTTTTCCTTCCAACAATAATTCTTTACTTAAATTGTAAACTATATAACTTGCAAATCCTTTTCCTCTATATGCTTTATCTGTACTTACAGATACTACCATTGCCAAAAAACTAGTTTCCATTCCAGTTGATGCAGTGCTAATCATAGTATCATTATTTTTAATAAAATATGCTCTTACATTTCCTTCTTTTAAATGCTCTTTTCTTTCTTCTATGTAATTTTTACTTACTTTATAATCTGAGATATTTAAAAGTTTTCCTATCTCATCAATATCTTTTTCCTGAGCTGTTTCTATTTTATACTCTTTCATGTGAGAAAAATCTATTTCTTTTATTTCCTTTAATATACAAAATTTATTATCTAGTTTTTCATAAAAATCTTTATATTCGCTTATTAGCCTATCTATTACACACTTTTTTCCACTTATACTTTCTACATCCAAATCTTTTATATGATGTTTCATCTCTTTTACATCAAAGTCATTTTTTAGACTATAAATTATAAGTTTTGACTTATTCTTTAATATTATAGAAGTTATATTTCCTCCTTTCATTTGAGACCATATATCTTGAGAGTAGGAGCTAAACCCATAGTTTTCAACATATCCAATTATGAATAAGTTTAGACTTTCTTCATGTGATACATATTGCCAAAATTCTTTTTCTAAAGTATTATCTATTTTTACAATCAAGTATATATCCTCCTTTTGTATTAATAATGATATACCTTATAATTTATAGTATCATTTAAATCCATTATATTCCACCAAATATTCTTAATTTTTCAAAAATAATTTAGAATTGTAAGCTAATTAATTTCTTATAAAAGTATACAATTAAAATATTATATGTCATTTTTATATTTTAATTAAATTACATTTTTTAATGTCTATGCAATATGTTCATATTTATTTTTATATTCTGTCATCGCTTCATTCCAAGCCTCTTCCACTGAGATTCCTTTCTTAATTGCAATTCTTTGTGCCAATTCTATTATTTTCATAGCTTTTCTTGATATATTCATATATTTTCCTCCTCTAAATTATCATAAATTATTTTAAAGTTAAATTTCTGTAGTTATTTTATATGTTTATTTACTTATATCTTACTAATTATTTGTGTATTAAATGTGAACTACGCTAGAAGAATTTTAGAACTTAATAAACCATAAACTTTACATACAATTCATATACATTTGTCATATCACAATACAAGTGATATAATTTATTATCATTTTATGGGGGTGATATATTATGAAAATAAGAGATGAATACACATGTCCTCTTGAAATTGTACATGACATAATCAAAGGAAAATGGAAAACTATCCTTGTATTTGAATTGAGACAGTCTAATAAGACATTTTCTGAGTTAGAACATAGTATTTTGGGAATAAATCAAAAAATGTTAATTCAACAATTAAAAGAACTACATGAATTTGGTATCATTGATAAGATAAGTTCAACTGGTTATCCATTACATGTTGAATATTTTCTTACTGACCGTGGTAAAAAAATGTTAAAGGCTGTGGAAATAATGCAAGAAATAGGTATAGAATATATGCTTGAAAACGGTCAACAAGGGGTTCTAGACAGCAAAGGAATTTGTTATAATAAATAGTTTTATACATACCAAAAAGTAAGTAATTTACATTTTTTATATGAATATTATAATAAGGATAGATAGGAGGTATAAACATGTCTATAGCTTTAATACTAATTGATATTCAGAATGATTATTTTAAAAACGGAAAATGTGAATTATTTGAACCAAAAAAAGCTGCTGAAAATGCAAAGAAAATATTGCTGTTCTTTAGAAAAAATGACTTACCAGTTATTCATGTACAACATATATCAACAGATAAAACAGCTTCTTTTTTTCTTCCTCACACTTATGGTTCAGAAATAAATGAAACTGTTTTTCCACTGGCAAATGAAGAAATTATAATTAAACATTCACCAGACAGTTTTTTTCAAACCAGCCTACACACTGTACTTGAGAAAAAAAGTATAACTAAGTTGGTGATTTGTGGGATGATGAGTCATATGTGCATTGATACAAGTGTAAGAACAGCAAAAAAATTGGGATACGACATAACTCTTATAGATGATGCCTGTACAACAAAAAATTTATCTTGGTGTGATGTAGAAATTCATGCAAACACTGTCCATCAAGTATTCATGGCATCATTGCAGAATAGTTTTGCAGATATAAAAAATACAGATATTTTTTTGTCTAGTTGTTATAAATAAAAATATTCACCATATTAAAAAAAGCAAACTTAACCTATTTAAGTATGCTTTTTAATCATTTAAAATTAGATACTTTCTACCATTTTTATATATATAAAATACCCTTATCTATTTTATATTCATATATAACTATTATATAAATTTTAAACTTTACTATATCCACATAAAAAATGTAGTATTATAGTATATATAATATTATATAGAAAGGGGTGCTAGACAAATGAATAATCATATACTAATTCAATTTGGGTATATAGCAAGAATCATTATTGCTGGTTTCTGTGGAGCTTTAATTGGATATGAAAGGAAAAATAGACTAAAAGAAGCTGGAATACGAACTCATTTTATAGTTGCATTAGGTTCAGCACTTATAATCATTGTTTCTAAGTATGGGTTTAATGATATAGTAGGTACTCCAGGTATTGGTCTAGACCCAGCCCGTGTTGCAGCACAAGTTGTTAGTGGAATAGGTTTCTTAGGAGCTGGATTAATATTTATTAGAAATCAATCAGTAAGTGGACTTACTACAGCTGCTGGTATATGGGCAACAGCTGGTACAGGGCTTGCTATTGGCTCTGGACTATATTTATTAGGTATTGTTTCAAGTATTATCATTGTTATTGTACAGATATTACTCCATAGAGATAGGAAATGGATGAAACTTCCTACAGCAGAACAAGTTTCTCTCAAAATTTCTAATAGCACTGATTCTATAGAGTACATTGAGGAGAAATTTAAGAAATCTAATATTGAAATTATAAACATGAATATTAAACGTCTTGATGGAGATTGGTTAGAAATAGTTATATATACTAAGTTACCTAAAGGATACAAAAAAACAAATTTATTAAAATTATTTAGTGATAACCCTCTTATAGAAACTTTAGAAATATAAAAAACAACTATAATGATACAATTTGCCACCAATCTTAAAATGTAGTGGCAAATGGGTGGCAAAAAAATTGCCACTCCATTTTTCTTTGTTAAACAATAATGTGTCTTATTAATCATTTTCTTCTAAACTCTTAAATTTTTCTTTTACTTATTAAAGAATCTTTTGTCCATAAATACTCTGCCAATATCAATTCATATCACACTCTATTATTCTCTATTTTTAACTATATCTATAGGCTGTTGTTGAGTTACACAATGAATCATTCCACCATCTTTATACAACTCTCTTATATCTATTCCTATTACTTTTCTATCAGGATATAAATCTTGTATAATCTGATTTGCAACTTTATCATTTGGGTCATTGTAATTTGGAACTAATACAACTTTATTACCTATATAAAAATTCATATATGAACCTTGATATTCTAAGTTTTTTCCATTTTTTAATTTAACATTATTTTGTGTAAGTGGTAGATATATATAATTATACTTTTCTCCTTTTACATTAGTTAAATTCAATAATATATTAATATCGTTTTGTTTTAGACCCCAATCTATCAATCCTTTTTCATTTAATGTAATTATTGTTGATTCATCATAAAATTTTGCAAATCCATCAATATGAAAGTCTGTTATATCTATTCCAACCACACCATCTAACCATATAAATTTTTCTACACCATAATATTTCCTTATATATTTTTCTATATCACCTTGGCTTAAGTTTTTATTTCTATTTTTATTTATTATAGAACTTTTAGTTGCTAGAAATGTTCCACCACCATCAAGTTCCATTGCTCCACCCTCCAAAACTACTTCTTTTAAATTTATACTTTTCACTCCTAAGTCTTCACTTATATTTTTAGGAATTTGATTTGATTTACTATATGGTTCTTTTCTTCCCCAACCATTAAATCCCCAATCTAATATTACAAGTTCATCGCTTTCATCATATACAAATATAGGACCATTATCTCTTATCCAAACATCATCAGTTTTATAAATATAAAAATCTATATAATTCATATCAATATTTTCTTTTTTCAGTAAATTTTCTATTCTATCTTTTTCACTTTTATTATAAACTGCTATATGAACATTCTCACCTTTCACTAAAGACTTTGTCATATTTACCCATACATCTTCTATTCCATTTTGATATTTTTTCCCATAAGTATAACTATGAGGCCATTGCAACCAAGTTCCTTCATGTTCTTCATCTTCTAGTGGCATATAATACTTTTGTTGATTATTTTGATTTATGGTTTTGTTTTCATATCCTTTTGTAAATTCTCTTATCATCAATAATAATGGTAGTGATAATCCCAGCATTAAAATTCTCTTATTCATAATAACCTCCTCTATTTTTATATTTCAAGTATAAAGGTTATCATAATGTCAAGGTCAACTAATCTTTTGAAACTTTTATAGATACTTCTGTTATAAATTCGTAACTAAATGGAGTTAATAATGAGTCTACAAAGTATTTTTCAACAAAATTTCCTTTAATTTTAAAATCGTTATTTTTAATCCACTTGTACAAAGCAGAATAAGCACCAGTTAAATTTTCATAATCTCCATAACATATTGTATTAATATATGTACCGCTTTCAATTACCTTATTATTAAATCCTTTTATATCTTTATTATCTATAATAGGTTGATAATATTCTATTTCATATGTGTTTTCATCTACATTTTCATTATTGTAAAACATTACATAATAATATCCGACTTTATTAGATTTGCTTTTTGAAATCTCATTATAGCAAGATTCTATAAATTCTCCTATATCCTTATAATTAATAATAGCTTTTTGGCACAATGTATTAACTGATTGTCGTTCACAAATATTAATATCATAATTATTTATGATTATATCTTTAAATTTCACCTTTTCTTCTATTTCTGAAATTAAATACCCATATGTATTTACCTTTTTTGTTAATTCTTCAATCTTATTGATATATATATCTATACTTTCATATTTATTATTATCGAATATATCTTTTATTTCTTCATAAGTAAATTCATACCTTCTTAAGTTTTTGATTTTTGATATTACATTAATGTCTCCCTCTGTATAGTATCTATATCCATTATTTTCTATGTGACTAGGTTTCAATATATTTTCTTTATCATAATATCTGAGCATTCTAGATGATATTTTAGTTATTTTTGAAGCTTCACCTATTTTATACATACAAACACCTTCTTTATTTTATTGATTGTAAGTTTATTACTTTACTATTATATACTGTAGATAAAACTTGAACAAAATGTAAAGGGTAAAATTTTACCAAATAAAAATAGACTAGATAATCACTAGTCTATTTTCACATTATTTAATCCAGAATTTTCATATTATTTTATCACCAATTAAAATTTAATTATTTAATTACAAGTACTTGAATTCCAGTTACAAATTGTAGTGTTTTATTTATATTTATTTTGAAACCGTTAAAATATCAGACATTAAATCAATGTTTTTATTTTATCTTATTTATGTTTATTTATAGTTAATTTTATATAGTAAGTTCGGTGGCAAATGGGTGGCAAAAAATTGCTACTCCATTTTTTTATTAAATAATACTATATTTTTTATTAATCATCTTCTTCCAAATTCTTAAAATATTCTTCTAACTCATTTAGTTTTTTTTCATCTACATTCTCGTCATCTTTATGTAATGCTGAAATCAAACTTTTAATTGAATTTTTATGTATATTTTTTATAAATTCTCTTGTTTCAAATCTCTAATATTGCTTTTCTTTTACTAGTACATTATAGTGAGTATGTTTATCTATTTTCTCTGTTTCTAAAAACTCTCTTCTTTGCAATCTTTTTAATACTGTAAATGTAGTTGTATCTTTCCATTCATACTTTTGCTCCATAACCTCAACAATTTCTCTTGATGTCAATATTCTATCTGATTCCCAAATAAATTTCATGACTTTTAATTCTGCTTCAGGTAATTTACTAATTTTCATAATCTGCACTCCTCTGCCGATTTGTGTATATGCAAATTCTACATCAATAAACCTTCTCAAACAAGAGAATTTAGCCAGATATATCCATCCAATTTTTACCATATCATTCTTTTAAGTTTCTATAATACTCTTCTAATGAGGAAAATAAGCAAACTCGCAACAGTGTATACCATTGTGCCCTGCTTGCCAGTATTGAAAATAGCAAAATAAGAAATGCACCTTTTACCAATAGGGCGCATTTCAACCGACCGACAAACTAATAGTTTGAAGTCTAAGCTATACCCAAAAGTAGTACAATTTTATACTTCCTTTCGTGTCAAGAAAATTCCAAAGATTGCCCCGATAAGGATAATAGGTGCTAACCTAACAAACAGCCATTCAAATATGTGAAAAGCTGCTCCGAAAACGGCTGTTTCAGGATCACTATAATTCCAACCCAAATAAGGACTATTTATTGCTATTAGAACAGCAGAAATTATTACTATGACCGCACACAATGAGATAAGTAGCCAATGAACCATTTTCTGTTTCATGGTCTTCCTTTGTGCAAGCTGCAAGTTTATAATCTCCAGTTTTTCAGAAATCGCTTTTAAGTCATCAACCTTAGACTCAATAACATTTTCTCCAAGCAAAATGCTTACAGGTGTTTCGAGCACTTCTGATATAGAAATTAACATATCAGAGTCAGGAACGGACAATCCCTTCTCCCATTTAGAAATTGTTTGTCGCACTATATTCAACTTGATAGCAAGTTCTTCTTGTGAAAGCCCTTTTGATTTTCTGATTGCTTTAATGTTTTCGCTTAACATTAGTGATAACCTCCTTTCTTTTAGTGTCACCACTATTGTATGAGGAAGTGCCTGTTGCTACAAGCAACGCATATTAACATTTAACTTTTAATAGGAAAATTGTGATTTACCGAGTACGCCTTCTATGCCAAAGGTAAACACTCTTCTTTCTTTTACTCTAAATTCAAACATTGGATCTGTCAAGTTATTCTGCGTATCCTTATATCGTGTTTCAGGTCTTTATAAAATCCATGCGGGAATCGGGCGGGATTCTGGATAATTCATACTTTGTAAACACCTAAAAAATACAAGTTGGAAAAATGTTAAAATACCTATTCATTGGTGTTCTTGGCATTGTCGCGCCTTTAATAAAGTCGAAAAAAATTTGAACCCAATACAATTTTTTATTACATTATAAAAAAGCTACTTAAATTGTTTTTTAAAATATATATTTACTAATTAACTATTATTACAAAAAGTGACTTTTGTATCCATTAATGGTAAAATATAGGTCATAACAATATGCCAATGTTATAATTTTATATATTATCTATTTTAATAATAAGGAGGCTGAGTAAATGAAGAACAGCAGATGGAAAATCAAAAGAGGATTTACTCTGGTGGAATTATTGGTGGTAGTTGCTATAATAGGTATCTTAGCAGTAATAGCTCTCCCAGCTTTATTTAAAAATATAGAAAAGGCTAAAATAGCTAAGTTAGAGTCTGATGTAACTGCAATAAAAAGTGCATCACTTAGTTATTATGCCGATAAATCTAAGTTTACTGATGGAAATACAATTTCATGGGTGAAAAAAGATGGAAAGATAGTAGTAAATGGTGGTCTTAAAGTTGACCCTCTAGCTAATAACATAGAAGGTTTAGGTATGCCTTATAATGGCTCATATACATTGATGTCTAGCGGTGGAGAAAAAGAGTTCTTACAGCTAATTATAATTCCAGACGGAGAAATAAGTCAAAGCGGTTTAAAAAAATTAACAAATGATTATGGAAATTCAATAAAGATAGACTCTTCCCAAGGTGAAATGAATATAATTCTAACATTACTTAACAATGAACCAAAATCTTAAATATAACAATATAATAATGCTTAATTCCAACTATAGAAGTGTATTTACAATACACTTCTATTTTTTATTGTATCATATTTACTCTATTAAAAAGGCCTATTCAAATCGTTTTTAAGATATGTTGAGTAAGGTTATTGATTTTATAATACCTTAATGTATTTCAAAAAAATAAGCACTCCTATAAAAAGAGTGCTTTGGTGTATGTTAATGTATATATCTAATACAATTATAACAGTTCTTATGTTTTAGTATGATAATTTTCGTTCGTTTTATTGTTACAGGTTATACTATAAGTTTTATGTTATTTGTTAATATTTGTAATTTTTTAGACACTCTTTATATTTGTTCTGTTGCTATACTTTTATTAAGAAAATAAATATTATATGAGTTGATGAGTATATGAAAAGAAAATAATATCTTAAAGGAGGTTTTTTCTATTGAACTTACAAGAAAAATGGATAAATTTGTTAAATCCAATATATATTGAAGATGAAGCAAAAAGAAATAAAATTCAGGTTATAATATTTTTTTCTATAACTTTTGGTCTGACTTATTTATTGGGTTTACTATTGTATTTCAAGGAATTTATTGACTCAGAAAATTTTGGATTATTCATGATGATATTACCCTTATCTTCTGTTGCTATCGCAAAATTTTATACAGAAGGAAAAACTAATGATAGGTATAAGTTTTATTCATTGATAATATTTTTTTTCCTTTTGTACTTTTTATTATTTATTATTGATTTATTAAAGTTAATAACAAATAATGAATTCTCAATAATGAATATTGTATTAACCTTTATAAGTAGTTTATGTGTTATTATTTATTCTTCTAAACCAACAGATTTGTATCTTCTAAAAAATCTAAGAATAGGTATTTTATTAATTGTCTACTTTATATTTTCTCAAATTATTTTGGGATTAATAATAAGTAAAAATCAACTTAACTATAATGGTATTTTATATTATATCCTTGTTCCTATAACATCATTAATATATATTTATCATTTTTTATGTGAAGAATATGGTTGGAGATGTTATCTCCAAAATATATTATTTAATAAATTTGGGAAAAGAATAGGAATTATAATGGTAGGCATTTGTTGGAGTTTATGGCACTTACCTTTACAATTTACATTATATAGTCCAAATAATCCGATACTTGGAAGTGTAATTCATTTGATATATGGAATTGGACTTTCTATATTTTTAGGTTATGTCTATATGAAAACTAAAAATATATGGTTTTGTTCTGTAATTCATGCTTTAATTAATAGTTTAAATGTTATTTGTAATAGTTCTGAAATCCCACTTAACTATTACGTTATTTTAGAGAGACTTATATTTGTATCATTATTTTATCTTCCTTTCCTATTTACAAAAGAATATAAACAACATACATAAGAAATTATATTTTAAAGGAGGTCTTTTCTATGAAAATTTGGAATACCTATCTTATACTTATTGGAATAGGAATTATAATATTAACTACAATAATATTCTTAGTTAAATATAAAATTGGTTTTTGTAGTAATGAATATTTAGATAAATTAGAATTAAAGTATGGAAATATAGATAGAAAAAAGACTGTTAAACTGGAAGTACTTTATCGATATGTAATAGGACTTGAATACATAGCAATCGGCTTATTTGCAAGAAAATTAGGAATTGCAATAATAGCAATGATATTAACTGTTATTATAACAACAGTGTTATATTATTTAATTAGAAAAATATATATAACTGTATAAAAAGCAATCCCTTATAAAGATTAAGTCTATTATTATCATTTATCTTTATATAAAATCATTCGACAAATTGCTGATATAAACTCTTAAATATGCTATAACTTAAAGTATATTATATAACAATCTAGGAGGAATAGTCTGGATTTTGGAGAGGTTAAACAAGATTTAAGTAACAAATATCTTGAAGATAACAAATAAAACTTAAATAATTATAAAAAATATTATTTAAAGGTTTATAAGCATTATAGTGAAATGGATTCTATAAAAGTATTCGAGATATAGAAATGGAACAGACTAGACTTAAGGGGCAATTACAAAAAAATAATAATCCTATATTTGCTTTGTATATATCTATAATGGCTGTTCTTTTTTCTACAATGATTAATTTAACATTTGATTTATCGGATATAGCCAATTATTTTATTAAATCGGCGATGACCTTCGCACTTATTGTAATTCTTACTATTTTAGTTAATAAAGGAATAATTTCAATAGCTATACCTTATAGAAATAATATACAATTTTGTACAACAGCTCTAGAAGTACTAGAAAGTATGAAAAATGAAAAACTTAGAGAAAGAAAATATAAAAAAAGAAGGTAACAACTGGAGATAGTTGTCACCTTCTTTTTCTATACCTAGTATTTAAGTATTGAATATTTTAAAATTGGTTACTTGTTTAAAATATTAGTTACTATTATTTTCAAGTTCTCTAGATTTTTTTCCATAGTTTTATTTATATCATCTATACTAAATGGTATATATTTTTGGAGTAGTTTTATTGTTAGGTCTATTATCTTTTAAATCTGTTTTAGTATTACTTTTAATTTCTTTTTTTAATGTCTCTATCTTCTTCTCTTCCTGTTGTTTGAGTATTGCTAAAACTAGATATTGTAACTAATCTATTGTAGCCAAAACCAGTTATAATAAGTCTTAGAGATTCAGCTTGGTCTACCCATTTTTCAAGCATTGCAACTATTTAAATTGGATTTTTTAACTCGCTATATCTACAATAAGAATTATCATATAAATTGGGTAAGAATGTCTTGAATGATATTTCTCTTATCTTCTCCCCCTTCTTTTTTAATGTCAAATTCACCTAAATTCACTATATCAACAGTTTCAAATCTTTTTTCTTTTTTAATAGATAAGGAATCTTGTGGATTAACTGGAAAATCAAAATCTATTTTTTCTTTTTCATTTTTTAGGTATATGTCTATTACCAAGTTATCACTTCCTTTCTAAATTGTTTTTAAATACTACACCACAATTTTCTTACCATATATTCACTTCCTTTTTTAATATTAAAATAAAAAAATGCCTATTAAATTTAATAAGCATTGTTTCTTTATTTGCATATTTTTTCTAATTTATGCTATAATAAAGGCAAGGAGATAAAATTTACTTTGTAAAAGGTGAATTTCTCTAATTGATTAGAATTTAAAAGTTATTTCTTTAAATCACCCTTATTGGCGTTTGGGTGATTTTTTATTTTATCATATATGAAAGCCGATACAATACCAGCTACTATACTCAATAAAAAGCTAATTAACATATAAATTCACCTCCTTCCTATATTGGAATTTGGCGTTTATATGAGAAAATCACCCTTAGCTTTTCAATTTTATTTTCCTTGCTAAAAATATTATAACATATTTTACCTATTTATTACTTTTTACATTATCATCATATCCTTTCAATTAAAAAAACACCTACTATTTAAGCAAGTGTTCTTTGATATTTTTAATTTTAAATCCACATAGTTAGTATAAAACTATTTACTATTACTTTACTGTTTATCTTAAAAGAAGACTTTACATACCACTTAGTTAATATAAAATCAATATTTTCTTGCCCAACTGTACCAGCCTTTAAAATCTTTACATACCACTTAGTTAATATAAAATCTTTGTTGACCAAATGATTGGTAGGTGTTCTGTTGACTTTACATACCACTTAGTTAATATAAAATAATGAAAAAAACTTCAATAAAAAAGAAAATTGCTACTCTTTACATACCACTTAGTTAATATAAAATGGAACTCCCGGCTCGGGAAAATCACTTCATATGGCTACTTTACATACCACTTAGTTAATATAAAATGAGAAGTTAGCATTAGCTAAAGTAATGTCAAAAACTACTTTACATACCACTTAGTTAATATAAAATTGTTAATCTCGCTTGACTATTCAATCTACTCAGTTTTCTTTACATACCACTTAGTTAATATAAAATGCGGATGCTCCTGCCGTTTTCGCTGAGAGTTCTGACTTTACATACCACTTAGTTAATATAAAATCTAGAGTTTTTAATGAATTACAACTTGATGTCAAATTCTTTACATACCACTTAGTTAATATAAAATCCCAAAATAAACTTAGCATTTTCAATACTTACACATATACAACTCTCTCAAATTTGCAGTGAACTATAAGTAATGCAATTGATAACACTTATCACACAACCTCAATGCCTTACATTGCAACTGTTAAAGCCTACTTTATCACGAATATCGCTCACTGCAAAATTTCTATATTTTTATTATATCATAAAATTAAAATAGAATAATTTATCAATTTAAGAGCATCTACATGTTTGTAAGTGCTTACTATATCATCTATTCTAATAATTCCTTTTTCTTTTTATTATATTCTTCCTGTGTAATTGCACCTGAGTCTAATAACTCTTTTAGTTTCTTTATTTGTTCTAATGGGTCTACATAATTCTGATAATTTTTCTTTTTAGCTTCATCTATACCCTTTTGAACCTCTTCTTCAGTCATAATATCATCTTCACTAATATATAAATCTAATACAGATTTTTCACCAGTTTGTACTTTTCTATAGTACTTAATATAAATCCTATTATACTTACCCCCCTCATCCTTAGTATAAAATTCAAAAGTGCAACAATCTATCTTAAAATCCTTTAATTCTTCTGTAATATATTTTATAAATAGTTGACATTCTTTAGTATTTTCAAATTTCTCATTTTGTACTGTTAAATAAAATTGAGTAAGTCCAGACTCAACTACATCAGCTTTATAGTGACTACCCTTATATTCTTGAGGTACTAATTCTTCTAATTTTGTTTTTAATTCCTCTGCTGAGATTTTTTTTCCATATTTTTTATTACTTTTTTCTTTGTCTATTTCTTTTTGTTTTCTGATTCTTTCTGATTCTTCTTTCTTTTGTTGTTCCTGTAAAATAACCATCTTTTCTTCTGTATATGGGTTTATATCTTCCCAAACTGCATATAAATATATTGTAAAAATAAGAAACATATAAGATATAATACACATAACTCTTTGTTTTTTTCTAACAAAATAAATAATTATTAATGATGCCAAAAGCACTAAACTTCCTGGCATAAACCCTATAAAAATAACTATTCCTAATAACATTAATATTATTGCTACTATTATCATTGCCATAATAAAATCCCCCACAAATTACTTATCTAAAACAATATTATAGCATAATTTGGTAAAACAAAAGCACCTACCATTTAAGTAAGTGCTTTCTTATTTACAGTTTTTACAATTAGATTTATTCAATAATTTAGATTCATTATCATTTTTTGTAAAAATTAACATTAATTATTGTCAAAACTGGCAATAATTAATGTTAAAATTTTTTTATTGTGGTATAATAAAAGCAAGAAGAACTACAATCTATTTAGAAGTAGAGTGAAGTTCTAAACAGATTAATGCTTATTTTTTTTGGACTTAAATGAAAATTTAAGCTCAACATCTAAGTCACTCTCTCACACAGAGTGTCTTTTTATTTTTTTGATACATAGACAAACTATGTAACAGATTAGACTAGCTGTTAAACTAGCTAATACGCTAATAAAAAAATTATCCATACATATTCACCTCCCTTACCAATGTTGGGAGGATAATCTTTTGTATGAACTCCACTCTATAGATTGTAAGTTATATCTTATTGTGATAATTATTATAACACATATTATTACATATTTTTCCTATATATTATTTTTTACATTATTATCACATCCTCTCAATAAAAAAACACCTACCTGAGTAAGTGTTTTTAGTATTTTTAATTTTAAGTCCACATAGTTAATATAAAACGTTATACAGGTATGAGAAAAGGTGAAGTATTAGGCTTATTTTGGGAAGATATAGATTTAGAAAATAATATAATTAAAATTAGAAGAAACTTGGTAAGGAAAAAAGATTCCAATTTTGAATTAGCTCCCCCTAAAACAAATTCTTCAATAAGAGATATTAAAATTGGTGATACTCTATCTAAAATATTAAAAGATGAAAAACTAAATCAAAAGAAGCAGAAAGTTAAAATAGGAAAATGGTATAAAAAACAGAATATAATTGGTTATGCAGAAAAAAAGATGGTTCATTTGTAACTTATGGTGATATTGACATGGCAATAGCAATAATAAATAAAGATTTAAATATTGATTTCAATTTTCATTGTTTAAGACATACACATGATACTTTACTTTTAGAAAATGGTGCTAATATTAAAGATATACAAAAGCGTCTAGGTCACAGTAAAATAACTACAACAATGGATACTTACTCTCATGTCACACATAAAATGGAAAGTGAAACAGTAAATATTTTAGAAGGTCTCAGAATATAATTTGCCACCGATTTTATAATACGGTGGCAAATCGGTGGCAAATTAGCATTTTTTCACTCTATTTATCATCTAATTCGTTGAAATCTAGCGATTTAGTTACAAGTACTTGAATTTCAGTTACAAATTCCTCTACAATCCCAGTCTCATGTATATCTATCTTGTATATTTCTATAGGTGCAGCAATTACTTTATAATTATTTTCTTTTATAAATTTAAACACCTTTTCCATATATATTTTATTATTAGAATTGCTTCCAGCATAGTTTAAAGTTACATAATATCCCTCATCAAAAACTATATTATATATTTCCTCACTATTCTCTAAAAAACAAAATACAGATTTAAACTCATTGAATATACCTTTGCTGATTGCCTCAGTAGAAAAAGCAGAACCAATATTATTATTTCCAAGTATATTAAATCTATCTTCGTATTCTTTTTGTAATTTTTGAATCAAAAAATCAAAATCCTCATCTCTTTTTATATCAGCATTTAACTCTAAAGCTTTTCTTTTTTCTATATATACAACCTCTATCTCATCTATTTTTGTATTTTGAATTACACTTTCAATTGAACTTAATCTTTTTATAATATTTTCCTTATGACTTATAAGTTCAAATATTTTTTTATCAATTAATTCTAACTCTTCATTTAAAATGCTCTTTGTAGACTCTATACTTCTATCATCTAAATATTCTTTTATTTTTTTCATTGGAAAATTCAAACTTCTAAACTCTTTTATTAAATTTAGTTTCCATATATCTGATATGTTATACATTCTATATCCATTTACATCTCTAACTGGCTTTAGAATACCTATTTCTTCATAATACATTAATGAATCTCTTCCAATTCCATATATTTTAGATATCTCTCCTATTTTATAGTAATCTTTCATTTATACAATAAAATCCTCCATAATCTTATTTTTATTTTATAATCTATATGTTTCTATCTATAACTATAGTTTTAGAATATACTAAAAATACCTCTAAAACAAGGATACGAAAATAAGTAATCTGTAATCACCCATTAAAATCTATTTATTTTCCTATTATAATATTTCTAATTTTAATCTTTATAAACAACATTTTTAGATTTGTAGTTTTTTACACCTATAGATATTATGTCTTTTTTACAAGATTTTTTATATTAAAATAAATT
>NZ_JAGWCW010000023.1:0-65153 GCF_020657835.1 Clostridioides sp. ZZV14-6387 | reverse complement strand
TTATCAAAATATCTGGCTTTATGGTTTGTTTCTTGTTTTATAAATTAACCTACTGTTTAATTTTCAAAGTTCATTTTTCATGTTTGCCCTTTTCTTAAGGACAAGTAATACTATATCATCTTAAAAATAATCCGTCAACACATTTTTAATATTTTTTATTTTATTTTTTATATATCAAGTTTCTTTAACTCTTCTAAATCGAGCGTTATCAACATATTAAGCATATCTTTTCTTTCGCTTTTATCTTCATATTTTTTTATAACTTTTTTTCTAATATCGCCTAATACATTTAAATATTCCTCATAATCTTCAGTATATATCTTTTCAAGCTCCTTTTTTATTTTTGATGATAGTGAAGGACTCTTACCCCCAGTAGATATACTTATAAGTAAATCGCCTCTTTTTATATATGATGGGACAGTAAAATTTGATACCTCTACATTATCAACAACATTTACCAGCTTATTTTCCGCTCTACAATATAATCCTATTTCCATATTCAATTCCCTATTATTTGTTGCAGCAATTATTACAGAAGCATTTTTTATATACTTTTCTCTATAATCATCCTTTATTATCTTTATATCTCCCTCCAAATCATAAAACTTATTTAAAAGTTGTTTAGAAACTATAGTAACACTCTTATTAAAGTTTAAAAAATTTTTACATTTCCTATATGCGACTTCTCCTCCACCAATTATAACTACATCTAGGTCATCTAATTTTAAATTAATAGGATATAGCATTTTATACCTCCAAAATTTATTTAATCACATAAATAAAGTATAGAAATTATAAATTAGTATCTATTCTTATTTAATAAAGCTCTAAATAAAAACACTATAGAATATCTAATTACAATTCCTATACTTTTTATAATTCTTTTTCTTTATAGAATCTATTTTTGTAACAATCTCGCAATATCTTTAGCAAAGTAAGTTATTATTATATCTGCTCCTGCTCTTTTTATAGATGTAATTGATTCAAGAATTACATCTTCATTTAATAAACCTTCTTTTACAGCATACTTAAGCATAGAATATTCTCCACTTACATTATAAGCTGCTAGAGGTAAATCAAAGTTGTCTTTAACTCTTCTTATGATATCTAAATATGATAATGCAGGTTTAACCATAAGTATGTCTGCACCTTCTAATATATCAAGTTCTGTTTCTATTATAGCTTCATTGCTATTTGCTGGGTCCATTTGATATGTTTTTCTATCTCCAAAAGATGGTGCTGAATGAGCTGCTTCTCTAAAAGGACCATAGAAATTTGAAGCATATTTAACACTATAAGCCATTATTCCTATATTCTCTAATCCATTTTCATCTAAAGCTTCTCTTATCGCTTGTATTCTTCCATCCATCATATCCGATGGAGCTACCATATCTGCTCCAGCTTTAGCATGACTTACAGATATTCTAGCTAAATACTCTAATGATTTATCATTATCAACATAACCAGTATCAGTTAAAATTCCACAATGTCCATGGCTTGTATATTGACACATACAGACATCTGTTATCACATTCATCTCTGGATTTATCTCTTTAACTTTCCTAATTGCCTTTTGAACTATTCCATTATCATTAAAAGCTTGTGAGGCACACTCATCTTTTTCATTTGGCACACCAAACAACATTATATGCTCAATACCTAACTCACTTATTTCTTTTATTTCTTCTTCTAACATGTCTATAGATAAATGATAAACATCTGGTAAAGATTTAATTTCTTCTTTTATATTCTCTCCCTCTACTACAAATAGCGGATATATTAAATCTTCTACATTTACTTTAGTTTCTCTTACTAAGTTTCTTATTGCTTTACTTGCTCTTAATCTTCTTGGTCTTCTTAACATGATAATCCTCCAAAATTAATTTTTTATGATTAAATCTACTAATGAATCTATAGTAGATGTAGTAGCTTCTTTATATAACTTTATTCCTAAGTTATTTATCGTCTCTGTAGTTATAGGTCCAATAGATAGTGTTTTTATTTTGTCTAATAGTTTAATATTCTCTTTTCCTATAATTTCAATTAGATTATTTACTGTTGAGGAACTAGTAAATGTTATATAATCTATATCATTAGAATTTAAAATATCTAATATCTCATCTTTCTTCTCTTCATCTATTACTGTTCTATATGTATGTACTTCTGTTACCTCACAAATATCCTTAAGCTTGTCAACTAGATAATCTCTAGCATTTTCTGCTCTAGGTATAAGTATATTATCACTACTTTTCAAGATAGGCATTAGCTCTTCATATAGTGATTCTGCTACAAATTTTTTAGGTACTATATCAGCTATAATTCCTCTTTTTTTCAATTCATTTGATGTAGCAGAACCTATAGCACATATTTTTAAATTAGATAGTATTCTTAAATCAAAATTGATTTCATATATCTTTTCAAAAAAGATTTCTACAGCATTTTTACTAGTTAATATTAGATAATTATATTTATTTATATTTCTTATTTCATTTTCTAACTTAATATTATTTTGTAGTTTTTCTATCTTTATAGTAGGTATTTCAATTGGATTTCCACCTAAATCCATTATTTTTTCCACTAATACACTATTTTGATTTCTAGACCTAGTTACAGCAATACTTTTTCCAAATAAAGGCTTATTCTCAAAGAAATTTAACTTTTCTCTAAGACCTACAACACTGCCAACTACTATAAGGGTTGGTGGTTTTACTTCTTCTTTAATAGCAGTTTCATAAACATTTTCAAGTGTAGATGTAACAACTCTTTGATTATATCTAGTTGCCCAGCTTATAAGTGCAACTGGTGTATCCTTATCTTTTCCCTCTCTCATTAAGTTTTCACTTATTTTCTTTAAATTTGATATTCCCATTAAAAACACAAGAGTACCTTTATTATTTGCAAGAGCATTCCAATTTAATTCTCCACTATCATCACCCTTCAAATGACCTGTTATTACATGAAAAGATGAAGCATGTTCTCTATGTGTTATAGGTATACCAGCATAACATAAGCCTCCTATAGCAGAAGTTATTCCTGGAACTACTTCAAATTCTATCTCCTCATCTACTAAAGTCTCTGCTTCTTCGCCTCCTCTACCAAATACATAAGGGTCTCCCCCCTTAAGACGAGTAACATATTTTCCTTCTTTAGCCTTTTCTGCTATAATTCTATTTATATCTTCCTGTGGCAAAATATGATTACTTGATACCTTTCCTACATATATAAGCTCACAATCAGGCTTAGCTTCTCTTAAGTAACTACTATTTGCTAATCTATCATATACTATTACATCTGACTTTCTTATACACTCTAGACCTTTTAAAGTCATGAGTTTATAATCACCTGGCCCTGCACCTACTAAGTAAACTTTACCCTTCATAATTTTCATACTCCTTCAATACAAGTTTAGCTAGTTTTAAACCTAACTCTCTAGGAGAAGAAATATCCCCCTCCATAGACTTAATTACTACTTTAGTTCCTTCTGAATCTCCATATAGACCAGTAAGATGTATCTTATCTTGGTTTATTTCACAATAAGCAGCCATTGGTATATGACAACTTCCATTAACACCATCCAAAAAACCTCTTTCAGCTAATATTTGGATTTCTGTATTTTCATCTTTTAGTGAATTTACTATTTCTTCTATATTACTATCATTACTTCTTATTTCTATAGCCAAAGCTCCTTGAGCAGGTGCTGGTATAACAACATCAACAGGTAAATAAGAACTTATTTTTTCTTGTAAATTCGCTCTTATTATTCCTGATGCAGCCAACACAATCCCATGCATATTTTCATCTTTTATTTTTCGTATTCTAGTTTCTACATTACCTCTAACTTGTACTATATTTAGGTCAGGTCTTTGCTTTAATAATTGAAATTTTCTTCTTTTACTTCCTGTGCCTATTACTGCTCCATGAGGTAAATCATCTAAGCTTTTATATCCTTCTCTAAGTATTAGAACATCTCTTGGGTCTTCTCTCTTAGGTGTATGAGCAAATTTTAGTCCATCTGCTAAATAAGAGGGCATATCCTTCATACTATGTACTGCTATATCTATTTTTCCATCCAATAGTTGCTGCTCTATTTCTTTAACAAACAATCCTTTATCGCCTATTTTATCTAGGGAAACATTTTGAATCAAATCCCCTTTTGTCTTTATGACTTTAATCTCAAAATTAATATCTGGATACTTCTTTTTTAATTCATTAATTACCCATTCTGTTTGTATAAGTGCTAGATTACTACCCCTAGTTCCAACCACGATATTCATACTAAATCTCCTTTAAAATATTACCTTCATCTATTTTATTTTGTTCTCTTTATTTACTAGTATTGTAGAAAAATAAGATATCTTATCTTCAAGATGTGCCTCTCGTAAATCTTTAAATACAGTTTCACCTTCTTGAGACGAATTACTTACTAAAATAGCATGTTCTATTAGATTATATTTTTCTAGTTTTTTTATTATTTCCTTAAAGTTCTTATAAACTTTCATCAATACTATTGAATTATAATTTTGTAAAGCAAGTTCTATTTTATCATCTTCCATAGTACAAGGAACTATTACTAAGGCTTCCTTATCCATAACTAGTGGAAAATTTTGATTAGATGCTATATTAGAAAATGATGAAATCCCTGGTATAGTTTCTACTTCTATCTCATCTGATATTCTCTCCATTATGTACACATATGTGCTATAAATCATAGGGTCTCCTAATGTTACAAACCCTACGTTTTTTCCATTCTTAACATCTGTAGCAATCTCTTCAGCTACATTGTCCCATGCTATATTCTTTTCATTTCCATCAAAACACATTGGAAAATGTCTAGATTTTATCTCTATTGATTCATTTAAGTATTCTTTAACTATTGATAAAGCTAAGCTATCTCCACCTTTTTTTGATTCTGGAGTATATAAAATATCTAGTTTCTTTAATGCGCTAACTGCTTTCATTGTAAGTAAAGAACTGTCTCCTGGTCCTGCTCCTATACCATAAAACTTAACATTTTCTGCACATTTAGTCGCATGACGAACAAACTTATCTTGTATATAAGGATTTTCACCTAAACCTTTTAGATGTATATTTACATTAAATCCATTCTCTTCTAATATTGTTTTCCAAGAATCTTCTTCATCTCCCGCCATATCATTTATAGCATGGTCACCTGCAACTAACATAAATGGCATTAGATTTACGGTTTTTATATTACCTTCTTTTAATCTTCTTATTACATGCTCTATTTCTGGATAACCTTCAACTGTACCAACATAAGCATTTACTCCATTATCTCTAAGCATATATTCTAATGCTGGATATGCTGAATGTGATTCATGAATAGTCCCATGACCCATAAATACTACTGCTTCATCATTTTTCATATGAGGGATTTGATGTTTAATCGCCTCTACAGATTCTTGATAATCCTCAATATGTGTAAGTAAAGGTCTCCCTAATACAATCTTTTTAAATTTAGATGAGTAGCCTTCTACTTGCTCTTTTAACTTGTTAAATTCTTCTCCACATATAATATGAAGTGTTTGAATTATTACTTCATCATATCCTTGTTCATATATTTTATCTAAAGCTTGTATTGGATTGTCTATCTCTATTCCATCCCTTTTTTTTATTTTATTTATTATCATATTTGATGTATAAGCTCTAAAAAAGTCATAGTTTTTTAATGAATCTTTTATTTTATTTTCACACATATCTATTGTCTTTTCTCTCGTTTCATGGTAGCTCGTACCAAAACTCACTACTAATAAGGCCTTCTTCATATGTTCTCCTCCTAAAAATTATACAAGTATGTCTTTAATTTTATTTATATCATTAATTACATTTTCATAGTTAATCGATTCTCGCTTAATAATTATCACTGGTATATTAAAACTTTTACATGCATTTACTTTTTCTAAGAAACCACCTGCTATTCCACTTTCTTTTGTTATAACTAAGTCTATGCCATAATGTTTATACGTTTCTTCGTTTATACACTGGCTAAACGGACCTTTCATAGCTATTATATTGTCTGCATTTAAACCTAATTTTTCACAACTTAGTATAACCTCACTAGTTGGAAGAACTCTAACTACTAAGTTTTTATCGTTTATTTCCTCTACAAATCTATTTAGATTCTTACTTCCTGTTCCTATAAATATATTTTTTCCTATTTTATTTGCTATTTTACAGGCTTCCTCAATTGTATCTACTATAAACTTATTATCATAATTTATTTCTTCAATTAGAGATTTCCTCTCAAATCTTATATATTCTACATTCAACAGTTTTGCACAATACATAGCATTTTTAGATACTTCAACTGCATAAGGATGAGTTGCATCTATTATTTTCACTATATGATTATCTTTTATAAATTTTAGCATCTCCTCCTGTCCGAGTTTTCCTAAAATTATATTATCTGTATGTCGTTGTGCAAGCTCCTTTCCATAATCTGTGGTCACTGAAAGGATATATGGTTGTTTTAGTTCATTTATCTTATCACATATAAATAAACTATCTGAAGTTCCTCCTAAAATCAAAATCATACTGTATAACCTCTTGGAGTTATCATCAACTCATTATCAATATAAGTAGATTTATTTCCGATTATAACCATTGTAGTCATATCAACCTTTTCAAAATCCATATTTTCAAAGGTACATACAAATTTTTCTTCCTTTTCTCTACCTACATCTTTAACCACTCCAACAGGCGTATTCCCACTTTTAAATTCACCCATTATTTTAAATGCTTTACTTAAATGTTCACTTCTTCCTTTACTTCTTGGATTATATAAACAAATTACAAAGTCAGCTTCAGCAGCTAATTTCAACCTTTTTTCAATTACTTCCCATGGAGTCATTAAATCACTTAAACTTATATGACAAAAATCATGCATAATAGGAGCTCCAAGTATAGCTGCTGCACCAATACTTGCAGTAACACCTGGAATCACTTTTACTTTTATATCTTCTTTTTCTTTAGATATTAATTCCAAGATAAGTCCTGCCATTCCATATATTCCAGCATCTCCACTACTTACAACTGCCACTTTTTTTCCTTTCTTCGCTTCCTCTACTGCTTGTTTACATCTATCAACTTCTTGTCTCATACCATTTTGAATTATTTCTTTATTTTGTATAAATTCTTCTATTAAATTTATATAAGTCTTATATCCAACAATAGCCTCAGAATCTTCTATTGCTTTTATTGCCTCTAAAGTCATGGTATCTTTACTTCCTGGACCAATTCCTACAACGTATATCATATTTTTATTCTCCCCACTGAAAAAGTTATTCCTTTATATTTATGTTTTTCAACTATTAAGTTCCCTTTGCTCAAAAGATACGCTACTGGCTCTGCTACTGAATACACTCCCACATTTTTTTTAACAAAATCAGATTTATCAAATAGATTATCAACATTTGATATTTCATCTATTGAAAATGTTTTAAAAGGTATTTGTAGTTCTTTTGATAAATCAATGATTGCCTTCTCATCTTTTTTTAGCTCTATACTTCCAATCGTGTTTATTGCTCTTATATCTATATTTTGTTTATTAAGAAATTCTACAAGCGAATTATACATTAGTTCACTATCTGTATTTCTTCTACAGCCAATTCCTATTACTATATCTTTTGGGATTACTCTTATTATTTTTTCATTAATATAATCATTCTCAAACTCATTATCTGTATTTAAATTTTCAACATCTCTAATACAATTTATTTTATGACTTATTATAACTACTTTTTCTATGTACTTATTTAAGAAACTCTCTTTTAACTCATCAATATTTTGTATAAACTTAAAGCCTCTAGTATCAACTTGATACCATTCATCAACATATAAACCAACACATTTATTGTTAACTAACTTAGAATTCACTTCTTTTACATTTTCTCTAAAGTTATCAATGTATGCACTTAGATTTTTTGCTATCATGTCTAATGAGGCTTTTTGATTTATATCAGTGGCTGTTGTTATTACTGGATTAGCATCGATAAGATTACTTATGTAATGTGTTAATTTATTTGCTCCTCCAATATGCCCACTCAATAAGCTTATTACGTTTTTACCTTTCTCATCTAGTACTAAAATTGCTGGGTCACTAAATTTACTCACTATATATGGCGCTATACTTCGTACAACTATACCTGTAGCCATTATAAATACTATGTAATCAAATTTATTAAATATTTCTCCCACAAAATCGCTCAGTTTCTTTTGAACTATATGTACACAGGTTTCTTGAAGATTTAAATTAATTTCTTTATTTTTTATTTGATATACAACACAATTATCTACTAGAGATTTTATCTTTATAGCTAGATTCTTACCATTTTCTGTGATACAGATTATAGCAATATTACCCTCTATATTCATGTTTAAAATCCTTGTCATATAACTTTGAGTTATTATATTCTTCTCCTAAGAATCTTCCAACCATTATTAAAGCAGTTTTATTTATATTATTTTCTTTAACTTTTATAGCTATGTCACTTAAAGTTCCTTTAACTATTTTTTCATCTGCCCAAGTTGCTTTATATATAACTGCTATAGGAGTATCTTTTGGATATCCACCTTCCAGTAATCTAGACACAACTTTATCAATTTCTTGAACAGATAAAAATATTACCATAGATGTCTGATGCTTAGCATATGATTGTATTGATTCTTTCTCTGGAACTGGGGTTCTTCCTTCCATTCTTGTTATAATTACACTTTGAGAAATTTCTGGAACTGTATATTCAACACCTAAAGATGAAGCTGCTCCTAAAAAAGAACTTACTCCTGGAGTGCAATCGTAATCTATATTCAATTTATTTAAGTCCTCTACTTGCTCTCTAATTGAACCATATATAGAAAAATCACCTGTTTGCAGTCTTACAACAGACTTGTTATTTTCTATACCTTCTCTCATGACATCTATTATCTCTTGTAAATCCATATGTGCGCTATTATGTATTTGGCAATCTTCTTTACAATATTCCAAAAGTTCAGGATTAACAAGTGAACCTGCATATATTACTACATCTGCATTACTTAATAATTTGTATCCTTTTAATGTTATTAATTCTTTATCTCCAGGCCCTGCTCCTACAAAATGTACTTTATTCATAATCATTTTCCCCTTTTTCACAAGATATTATATATATAGGATTTAGTGGTTTAAAGTATTCACCTTTTCCTAATTTCTCTAGTTTAGAAACATTTAAAACACTTACATCTATTTCTTTAAATCCATATTTTTTAAGTAATTTTAAAGTTTGATTAAAAGTATCCATTATTATAAAATTAGCTACAAGTCTTCCTCCTATAACTAAATTATTTTTAGACCATTCTATTATTTCTTCTAAATTATTCCCTGTCCCACCAAGAAAAATAGACTCAACTTGGGTATTTAATCCTACATCGATTGGAGCATACCCTTTTATTACTTCTATATTTTTTAAGTTAAACTTTTTTATGTTTTTCTCTATAAGTTCTATAGCAACATCATTTTTCTCTATAGATATAACATTTAGATTAGGATAATTATATGCAGCTTCAATACTTACACTTCCTGTACCAGCACCTATGTCTATAAAGTTTTTAGCCTTTACTAAATTCAACTTACTTATTGATATTGCTCTAACTTCTTCTTTAGTAATTGGAACTTTCCCTGTTATAAATTCACTATTCTTCATCTAAAATCACCACAACATTCATCTCGAAATTGTCCATTCTTATTATCTCTTCTGGTTTTGCTATTGTTATTTTTTCATTTTCATATGATAAATTTTCTCCTACTACAACAATCTTATTTAAATTTCTATCTATTATTTCTTTACTTATTTGTTTTGGACCTATCTTAGAGTCTGTAACCATACATACTTTTTTATGTGATAGTATATAATCAAAATCTGGTACTTTTCCATGACTACTTGTGATATATACATCATTCATATCAATATATATTTTTGAAAATATATATTGTAATGAACTAATTCCAGAAACCATATTTATCATTTTGTTGTCAATATTCTTAGATAGATACCTACCTATACCATATATTAATGGGTCACCAGAAGCTATTACTGATATTTGCTTTTCTTTATTATTATTTATGTACTCTATAATTTCTCTCAAATTAGAATCTAAGATTATTTTTTCTCCTTCGAAGTTTTTTATAGATTCTAGATTCCTCTTACCACCAATTAATACATCAGAAGTGGAAATTAAGTTTTCACCTTTTTTTGTTATATAGTCCAAATTTCCAGGCCCTAGACCTATTATGTTTATCATATAAAGACCTCCACTAATGCATCTGTATTATCCGATTTACCTAACAATGACTTATCCATTGAAAATATCATCACTTCCACATCAATATCATCTGACTCTTCATTTAAGTATTCCTTTACTCTATCTCTACATTTATTACTCAATATATTATACACCTGTTTATACTCACTATTGTTTATTATATCTATAGCTTCTTCAGATGTTAGGCACTGATTTATTTTATTTAAAAATTCGTATTTAGCTCCCATTAAGGCTAGATTTGCCACTAATATCTCACTTCTAGCATCTGCAACTTTACTATGAGTATTAAAGATACCAGCAGATAGTTTTATAAATTTGCCTATATGACCAGCCATTAATATTTTTTTATACCCTATTCTTTGAGCTTCTTTAATCATATAGCCTACAAAATTACTCGTTCTAACTACATACTTAATATCCAAGTTTAGTTTTTCTCTTATAAACTGTTCTCCATGATTTCCTGGAACCAGTATTATTTTATCTAAGCCTTGTTCTTTTTTCATTTGAAGTTCTATGGACAAGGATTTTTTCCATCCTTCATCACTCATAGGTTCAACAATACCTGTTGTACCTATTATAGATATTCCTCCAACTATACCTAATCTTGGATTAAATGTTTTCTTTGCTACCGTTTCTCCTTGTGGAGCAAAGATTGTTATTTTTAAAACTTTATTATCTCCAAGTATAGATTCAAAATTACTTCCTACAAGCTTTCTTATTTCCTCGTTTATCATTTTAAGTGGAGTAGGATTTATAGCTGGCTTACCAACATCTACACTTAGTCCTTTTTTGGTTACTACTCCAATACCAATTCCACCATAAACTCTAATATATTTATAAAGTTCATTTTGACTCTCACTATTAGTATTTACACTATCAATATCACATAAAGTAAGATAATCTTTATCATTATCGTTTTTGGACACAATTTCAGCTCTTGCATAAATATCCATGGTGTGAGTTGCATCTATGTCATCTCCACCATCTTTTTTTATAGAACATTCCACAAATGTATTAGAAATATTTATATTATCAACCTTTAATGATAATGGTATCCCTTTAGGAGTATCTATATTTATAGTATCAATTTTATTTTTTGTTATCAGCATATATACAGCAGCTTTGGATGCACCTGTTGCACATGAGCCTGTAGTATATCCTCTTCGATATTTTTTACCATCTATATATACATATTCTTCCATACATATACCTACATAGTATATAATATAGCATTTACTATTGCTGCTGCTAAATTACTACCACCTTTTCTACCTTTAGAAATTATATATGGTATGTCTGTTTTTTCAACCTCATCTTTTGATTCTTGCGCCCCTACAAAACCTACAGGAACTCCTATAACTGCATCTAAATCTAATTTACCTTCTGATTTCATCTCCATAACTTTATATAAAGCTGTTGGTGCATTTCCTAAAACAAATATCTTTCTGCCATCTTCTTTAGCTGCAATTTCTACTGCTGCCATAGAACGAGTAATTCCTTTCTCTTTAGCTAATTTTGCTGTTTCTTCGTCTGCTACTAAGCATTTATATTTACATCCTAATACTTCTAGCTTTCTTTTATTTATTCCACTAAGAGCCATATTTGTATCAGTATAAATACTAGCATTATTTTTTAATGCATCTATTATACTATCTACTGCTTCTTCTGATATTTTTAATATGTCTAAGTAATCGAAATCAGCAGTAGTATGTATAGCTCTTTTTATTATTTTTTCTTCGATATTATTCTTAAATCTATAATCTGGTCTAATCTCATCTATTATTTCTTGTATTAATTCAAAACTTTTTTCTTCTATTTTCATAGGATTCTTTATGTATTGCATTCTATTTCCCCCTTAATTCCTCCATTTATTATGTTCAATGTATAAATCTTATTATAAACAGAATCTATATTAGATTCACATAATACATCTATTATCTTTTTATCATCCATAAACTTATCAATTAAGATGCCTATTACTGTACCACTGTGAGCAATGTTTACTCCATATGCTCCACATTTTTTTGATATTTTTATTATTTCACTTAGGTACTCTTTTTTCTCTATATTTTCATTTGCTAAACTACTTAAAGTACAAGCCTCTCCAACTAGGGATAAGTTATCACTTTTTAATCCCTCTTCTAGAATAGCAAATGACCTTTTTATGATTTCTCTATTTTCTATTTTTAAGGTATTGTAATCTTTCCTCAGCCTAATTTTCATAGTATCTAACATTTTGTTTGGTTCAAGTATTATAACTTTTGCATTGGTTAGATTCCCTAAATATTTTATAACAGTTCCACTTAAGGGATTAAATATGCTATTTTTATCTATAAATATAGAATCTGTTGGTTCTATTTCTGCTGCTAATTTACAAATCTCTTCACTACTTAAATCTTTATCTATCAATGACAATGTTGCCTTTATAGTAGCTCCTATATCAGCAGTCGAACTTGCCATTCCCTTTCCAACAGGTATCTTACTGTCTATATTCAGAGAAATATTTTTAGTATATTTTTTAGGTAGATTAAACTTTTCAAATACTTTCTCAATTGCTAGTCTTGACTTACGTCTACCTAAGTTTATATCTATTAATTTTTCTTCAATATACACCTTGGAATACATATCTATTGCATATGAGCATAGATATTCTTCATCATCAATTATTCCTTGTACAAACTCTCCACAAGATGCTGGGCACATTCCATAAGATTTCATTCTAATCACCCAATAAACCTTTTATATTTTCTATAAGAATTTTATTATCTTCATGAGATTTTATAGCTACTCTTATAAAACTATCATCTAGTCCTACAAAGTTAGATGCATCTCTAACCAATAAATTTCCTTGCTTAAATAAATCTTTTTTCAATTCTCTAGATGTTTTTTTATAAATTTTTATCAAAATAAAATTAGCATCTGTATCATAGACTTTTATATTTTTTACGTTTCTCAACTCTTGTAACATGTATTTTCTTTCTTTTATGTAATATTCTTTACTCTTTCTAATATACTCTTTATCTTCAAAAATAAAATCAGATAGTATGTCTGCAAAAGAATTTATAGTCCATGGCTCTTTGTATTCATAAATTTTGTCCATAATGTTAGTATTGCTTGTAATACCATATCCTAACCTTAAGCCAGGCATACCAAAAAACTTAGTCACAGCTTTAATTATGAATATGTTTTTGTTTGATTCTATATATTTGACTAAGCTATACTCATTTTCATCTTCAACAAACTCCATAAAAGTTTCATCAACTATTAACATCTTATTATACTGACCTAATAAATAAACAAGCTCCTTTAAGTCTTGAACATTTCCACTAGGATTATTAGGATTACATATAAATAAGCTATCGAATTTTTCAATGTTATTTTTTATTATATCTATATCAAATTTAAAATTATTTTCTGAATCTAACTCTAAATCTATAATATCTAGATTGTTTAACTTAGCACTTCTTCTATATTCTGAAAATGTAGGATTTATTATAGCTAATCTTTTTTTAAGACTCTTCATAAGCAAATAAATCACTTCTGTAGCACCATTTCCAGGTATTATAAAGTTCGGATTTATATCTATATATTTTGATATATTCTCTCTCAAATTTGTATAGTTTATGTCTGGATAATTCCTACACTCCTTTAATCCTTTTAAAATGTATTTTTCTAAATTTGGCAATACATTTGGATTTATATTTGAGCTAAAATCTATTATTTCTTTTGGGTCTTTCCCATACAATTCAGCCATCTCATCCACATTGGCACCATGCCCTAAATCCTTCATCTATGTCCCCCTTAAGTTCGCAAACCATCATTTATATAATTAATTTGATTAAAATCATCCTACACAACACATATAATAGTGTAAATACTAATATGGATACAAACGAAGATGCGTACATAATTTTATTCGTTTTAATTATATCCTCTTTATCTATCTCCCTAAGCTTATCCCCTATTGTTGGCTTATATACTTTTTCCCCAAAATAAACGTTAGTACCACCCAATTGGATTCCTAAAGCACCAGATACTGCACCCTCTGAAAAAGCACAGTTTGGACTTTTATGATTCTTTCTATCTCTAATGGATATCTTAAAACAATTTCTATAGTTGTAACGTAAAAAGAAACTCCCAATTGTCATAAGGACAACGGATATTCTAGCTGGTATATAATTGGCTACATCATCAATCTTAGCAGAAGCAAAGCCAATATCTTTATATTTTTCATTTTTATATCCAACAGTTGAATCTAATGTATTTATAGCTTTATACACCATAGCAAGTGGTGCTCCTCCAATAAATGCATAAAACATAGGTGCGATTATACCATCTACAGTATTTTCTGCAACAGTTTCTACAGTTGCTCTTATTATCTCAGACTCACTTAAAGTAGTAGTATCTCTACCTACTATATAAGACAACTGCGTTCTAGATTTCTCTATATCTCCAGTTTTTAATACATTATAAATTTTTAAAGCTTCATCTTTCAAACATTTTGTAGCCAGTGTGGTATAAATTATAAAACCATTTACCACAACGCTCAATAATCCATTAAAGCTAAATAACTTCACTATAGAATAGGTTATTAAATACGTTATTCCCACAGTTATAAACCATAATATAAATCCACCAAATTTTAACTGTTTATCACTCTTAAAGACCTTCCTTATTATACCTTGAGTAAAATTTATAAGTTTACCAATAAACCTTACTGGATGAGGAAAAGAATACGGGTCTCCTACAATTAAATCTGCCACATATCCTATATAAATAGATAAAATATTCATTTACTTATTTCCTTTATTCAAAAAATTTTCTATACAATTTAAATTATTATAGAAATGAGTATGAAGATATGTAGCTAAAGTATTTCCTTTACTATAACCGCCATCCCATTCCTCAACTATATTTCCATCTCTTTCTTTTTTCATTGAATATGCACATTTTTCATCACTTTCAAATATTGAATGATGAAACTCATGACCTTTGATAGCCTCTCCTTTTTTAGATAAAAGAGTATTTTCTTTAGCTACACCAATACAGTATCCAAATCTTTTTAAAGAAGATGTCATCTTACTAATTCCACTGAATATACCAACCATATTAAATTCTTGTTCTTCTTGATTCAATAGTTTCTCACCTAGGTACATCAGCCCCCCACATTCTGCATAAATTGGTATGTTATTGTTATGTGCCTCTAATATAGAAGCTCTCATTGACTCATTTGCCTCCAATTCTTTTCCAAATATCTCTGGAAATCCCCCTCCAATATAAATATAATCTGAAGTTGGCACTGATGTATCTTCAAGAGGGCTAAAATAGTTTACCTCTAATCCAAGTTCTTCTAAAAGCTCTATATTCTCTCTATAATAAAAATTAAATGCCTTATCATATGCTATAGCTATTGATTTATTCTTAACATGCTTTTTTATTTCATTATTCTCTATTAAAGTTTGAAAATCAAAATCACTCTCAAACTCATCACTTTCTGAAATTTCTATTATCCTATCAATATCTATATAACTTTCAATTTCATCAGCTAAAGTATAAAATTTTTCTCTTAAAGATTTCATCTCCACACTAGGAACCAATCCTAAATGTCTAGATTCTAAAGAAAACTTATTATTTGGAGGAAAATACCCCAATACTTCAATATTACAATATTTCTCTATAGAACTTTTAATTATTTGATAATGGCTATTGGTCTTAACATTATTTACTATGACACCTTTTATATTTACATCTTTATCTAATTCCTTATATCCAAGTACCATAGCAGCACTAGATGCAGCCATAGATTTTCCATTTATAACTAATATAACAGGTGATTTTAACACCTTTGAAGTATGTGAGCTTGTACAGTTATCTAAATCTATTCCAAAACCATCATATAGCCCCATAACACCTTCTATTACTGAAATATCTGCATCTTTTGATGATTTATTCACTATATACTTTATTTTTTCATCATCTAACATATAAGAATCTAGATTTCTGGAATGTCTTCCAGTTATAAAAGTGTGATATGAAGGGTCTATATAGTCTGGCCCTACTTTATATGGCTGTACTTTCATATTCCTCTTGACTAAGGCTTGCATTATTCCTAATGAAATTGTTGTCTTGCCTACTCCACTACTGGTACCTGCAATTAAGATTTTTTTCATAATACACCTCCTACCTAAATTATAAATACAGAATCATTACTATTTCATAATCTCATATATTTTCTCTATATCTAAATGCTCTCTTAAAAAATCAGCCAATTTATCATATTCTTTATCTTTAAATTCACCAAAAGAATTTACCTTGCTTTCTAATTCTTGTAGACCTTTTTTCTTTCTTATATTATTTAAAATTTTCCTTGTGAAACTTATTTCATCAAAGATTCCATGAATATAAGTTCCAATTACAGTACCATCTTTATTTATGCTTCCTTCAGTATAATTCACTTCTTCATCCAGTTTTTTTGTTATCAAATCTAAGCTTCTTATACCATCACCTCGATTTGTAATACCCATATGGATTTCATAACCTTTTACTTTTATACCTTTAAGGTCATTCATATATTCACCATTACATTCAACAATAGTAGCTTCTACTTGTGTGGTAGTTTTTTCTTTCTCAAATATTGTTTCTGTATCTAAGAGACCTATACCATCAACTTCTTCAATTTCACTTTCAACATGATAAGGGTCTCTTAATTTCTTACCTAGCATTTGATACCCACCACATATACCAAATATCAATTTACCTTGACCATGCAAATTTTTAATTTGTGACTCAAGACCACTTTCTCTTATATACATTAAATCATTTATAGTACTTTTAGTTCCTGGTATTATTACCATATCTGGATTTCCTAAAGATTCTCCAAAATCTACATACCTGATGCTTACATCTTCTTGTGTCTCAAATATATTGAAATCTGTAAAATTTGACATGTGTGGAGTTCTAATTATTTCTATGTGTATATCACCTTTATTCATTTTTTTCTTAAATCTAGTAGTCACACTATCCTCATCTTCTATTTTTATATCTGTATAAGGAACTACTCCTATAACAGGTACTTTTATAATGTCTTCTAGCATCTTTACTCCATCTTGTAAAAGCTCTTTTTTTCCTCTAAATTTATTAATTATTACACCTTTTACTCTTTTTTTCTCATCTTCATTTAATAAAAGCATTGTTCCTACTAATGATGCAAATACTCCTCCTCTATCAATATCTCCAACTATTATTACAGGTGCATCTGCTATTTCTGCCATACCCATATTAGATATATCTCTATCTTTTAAATTTATCTCTGCATTACTACCAGCGCCTTCCATAACTACAATATCATAAGTTGAATTCAAGCTATCAAAGGTATCTTTCAATATATCTACCAATTCTAGTTTGTAATCATGATATTGGGAAGAAGGCATTTCCCCTATAACTTTACCTCTTACAATAACTTGACTTTTGTTATTTCCAGAAGGTTTTAATAGAACTGGATTCATATCAGCTATAGGCTCTATTTTTGCTGCTTCAGCTTGAAATACTTGTGCTCTTCCCATTTCTAATCCTTCTTTAGTTATAAAGGAATTTAAAGCCATATTTTGAGACTTAAAAGGAGCAACAGTATAACCATCTTGTTTAAATATTCTACACAAACCTGCTACTAAGATACTTTTACCTACGTTTGATGCTGTTCCTTGTAGCATTATTTTTTTCCCCACTTTCTAACCCCTCCTTGCTAAAATTTACTAAAATGCCAATAAAAAAAGTCCTATTGCTTCTAAAGATAGGACTTTTATACGTATTAATTAAAAATCTTTCACCCCGAAGACCTCTTGTTTTAAATTAAATTAGGCAGGTATCCTGGCTTAACTTCATCCTACTTCTATAACCTTCCCATCAAATTGACAGTGGTATTTATAGTTTCGTTGGTTTCACAGTAGCGGGGGCTGCAAAGGCATCTAACCTTTTTCCCTTTTAACATATAATTAAGAACCTAATTTTAATCTAATATTCTATTTTCATTAATATTTTTACAGACATATATTGTAATACTTAATTTTAATTAAATTATATAAAGTCTGTAAAATTCATTTTATCTACTACAGTAAATCCACTATTAATTTCTAAAACTGTAATAGATGCATTATCAATTTTAAAGTTCCAATGATATTTATAACCACCAGAAATCAAATGTGTTATTATATTTCTTATTGTTCCTGCATGAGAACATATAAGTATTGTTTTTATATCTAAATGACTATCATTTTCTAAAAGTATATTATCAATTTCTTTTGCCACTCTTTTATAAGAGTCTATGAGACTTTCTCCATTTGGATATCTATAGTTGTTACCTTCTTCTATCATCTTTTCGAACTCTTTGGGATATTTGACTTTAATTTCTTCAAAAGTTATTCCTTCAAAGTCTCCAAAACTAATTTCTCTTAAAGCTTCTTTTTCTTCTATTTCTATTAATTTTAACCTTGATATCTTTTCTATTGTATCCTTTGTACGTGAAGATGGTGTCGTGTAAATTCGGTCTATATTTTCATTACTTAGGTATTCAGTAATTTTATTTATTTGAATTTTTCCTTCTTCACTGATACAACTATTTATGTGACCTGATAATCTTCCTTTTTCATTATCATTTGTCAATGCATGTCTTATTAGTATTAATCTTATCACATTATCACCACTTTTTAGTTTTAAAAAAACATAAAAATTAACAAATATATATAAATCAAATATACAAGCTCTGAAAGTTCTATTCCACAACCTAATATATCACCTGTTACTCCATCAATCTTTTTATAAATGTGTTTTTTGAATAATATTATAAATATAAAAATTACTATAGCTGAACCTAATATTTTAATCAACACTATATTAGGTAATAAGAATATAAATTTAGTAATAAGAATAACTATTAATGATGTATATACTATAGCTGTTATTAACATATTTGTAGTCAGTTTACCTATAAATAAATTTCCCATTCCTTTTTCTCTTGGTGTCACAGTTTTATATGTCAATAACATTACTCCTAATCTTGCAATCATTGGCATAAATATTATAACCCATAATGAATTATTACTTATTATATTGTATATGAATCCAACCTTTAATAAAAGCACAAACATAATTGCTAAAAGTGAATTTGTACCTAACCTTGAATCTTTCATTATTTCAAGCATTTTTTCTTTATCTCTATAGCTATATATTGCATCAAATGTATCTCCTAATCCGTCTATATGAAGACCTCCAGTAATTAATACCCCAGCTAGAGTTATTATTATAGAAGCTATAAATGGTTCAAATAAAAGCATAGAAATCCATCCTATTAAATAAGATAATACACCAATAACAAAGCCTACAAGTGGAAAATACACTATTGATTTATAAAATTCATCATCAAATCCTACATTTAATTTTATAGGTATCCTTGTTAAAAACTGTAGTATTAAAATAAATCTTTTCATAGTCACATACTACTCCTTTATTTTCATAGGTATGCCACTAACTACAAAATAAACTTCATTACTTTTTGATGCTATGTATTGATTTATGCGACCTACAATATCAGCATATATCCTACTAAGTTTATTCCCAGGAACAATTCCCATACCTAATTCATTTGTAACAAATACAAAGTATAGATTTGTTTTTTCTATTTCTTCAATAAGTCTTATAACTTGTTCTTTTATATATTCTTCCAATTTGTTTATCTCTTCTTGAGTAGACTCTTCTATATTTAGATTGTGTTTAAACATTAGATTATTTACTAATAAGGTTACACAGTCTAGTATAACAGTTTCATGTTCTTTGTATAGCTGTCTAATTATGGAATATATATCTTCATATATTTCATATGTATCCCAATTTCTAGGTCTATTTTCTTGATGCTTTTTTACCCTATCTTTCATTTCATCATCAAACGGAATAGAAGTTGCTATATAAGCTGTTTTATTATTCTTATTTAAACATAGCTTTTCTGCAAAGTTACTCTTCCCTGACCTAGCTCCTCCTGTTACCAGAACAATTTCACTCATCAAAACACTCCTACAAATTAAATTTTTATGCCTTATCTCCCCATGTCAATTTCATCAAAAGTTGCCATATTCTTATAAGTATAATTTGAAGCTTCTATTATGTTAAATGCTAAAGCAGCTCCACTTCCTTCACCCAACCTCATATCCATATTTAGTAAAGGGTCTAATTTCAATATATCTAAGGCTCTCTTAGTTCCTGATTCTGCTGACAGATGAGATGCTATCATATATTCTCTAGTTTTTGGATTTATCTTATAAGCAATTAGTGCTGCTGCATAAGAAATAAATCCATCGATTACTACTGGAATCCTATTAGCACTACATCCTAATATTACACCTGCCATTGAACCTATTTCAAATCCACCCACTTTAGATAAAATATCTACTCCATCAGTTGGATTTGGATTATTAATTTCAATAGCTCTTCTGATTACTTCAGCCTTATGTTTTAGTCTCTCTTTTTTAAGACCTGCACCTATACCAGTAACTTCTAATGGGTCACAGCCTGAAATTACAGATATTATTGCTGTACTTGGAGTAGTATTTGCTATCCCCATCTCTCCAATACCAATAACCTTGTAATCTTTTTCTATACACTGTTCTGCTATTTCAATTCCTATCTCTAAACATCTAATAGCTTCTTGTTTACTCATAGCTGGCCCTTTGGCCATGTTTGATGTTCCTTTTCTAATCTTATAATCCAATACTCCCTCTAGTTTTTCATCACAGTTTATTCCTACATCTACAGCTACAACATCTGCCCCTACAAATTTACTTATTACTCCAACTCCACATAATCCTTTCGAAAAATTTGGAAATTGTAGTTTTGTTATATTTTGAGGGTCAGGCGCTACACCTTCTTCATATACACCATGGTCTCCTGCAAAAGCTATTATAACTTTTTTACTTGTATCAAAATTTTCATTACCAAATATCCCTGATAATTGCATACAAATATCTTCTATTTTGCCTAAGCTTCCAGTTGGATGTATAAGCCTGTCCAATCTCTGCTTTGTTTTTTCAATAGAAGAATTATCTAAAGAATATATATTTTTTGATATACTTTCTAATAAACTCATTTTCTATCCTCCCAACATTTTTTTATTTTTTAAATTATCTTTTTAGATAAAAAATACTCTTATTTTCTAAAAATTTCAACTTTTTATTTTTATTTTTACATATATACAAAAATTATTCTACATTTTATCTCTATTTCCTTTATTTTCCATTATGAATTTGCATACAATCGCATGCTTTTTGTAAAAATATATTTAAAAGAACTTTAAGGAGATGATTTTGTGGATGATTTTTCTAAATTAAAAAATTTATATGAAGATGGATATAGATGTATTTATCATGATTGTGTAGATAATAATTACACTATATATCTTAAGAATTTTTATACGGAAGGTTCAGAAACTATCGAGTTAAGTAGCGAATCAGATTTCTCGCAATTCAAAGATTATATATATGGACTGAGAATGTCTTAAATATTATGAAACCCATTAAAATAGGGAGTTTAACAACTCCCTATTTTGAAGTCACAATTTTTTTTATAAGCTTTAAAAGTTCGTCTCTGTTTACTTCTCTTTCATTTTTTCTGTCCTTATACTCTTGAAAGTTAACAACTTTTGTATTTGGTTTTTCCATAAACTCACTTCCCATTTAACATTATTAACTTATCTTAATATATTTTATTCTATACAATTTATCTATTTCCTTCTATTTATAATACAAAATTTCTTAAATAATCCCAAATTTTCAAAACAAAATTTTCAAAATATACTAAAATCTACCTTTCAAATATAATATCAAATAAAATTTAATAATCCTTATACTTTATAGTATAATATACTCATAAAATATAATAAAGGAGATTTTAAATGAATATATTACAAAATGAAAAGTTAATTATAGAATCAAACAATTCTGGTGCTGAACTCACTAAAATATTTTCTAAAAGATATAATAAAGACATTCTTTGGAATGGTAATAAAAAATATTGGGGTAGACAATCACCTATATTATTTCCTATAGTAGGTAAACTTGTTGATAATGAAACTATAATAGAAGAAAATCTATATAGCATGACTCAGCATGGATTTGCCAGAGATATGGAATTTGAGATTATAGATAAAGGAGATACATTCATATCTTATAAATTAACAGACAATGAATCTACTTTAGAAAAGTATCCATATTCTTTTGAGCTAATCATAAATTATACATTAAAAGATAATAGTATAAATATAGAGTGGATTGTAAAAAATACTGACTCTAAAGATATATTCTTTTCTATAGGCGGACATCCTGCATTTAATCTTCCTCTTTTTGAGCAAAATGATTTTTCTAAATATCATCTTGAATTTAAAAAAAGAAGTGATGTAGAAAAAATCAATTTAAATACTTCTTTTATAGATGATATAACATTTATCGGAGATTTAAAAAACTTACAGTTAAGTCCAGAATTATTCAAGAATGATGCCTTAATATACACTAATATAGATGAAGTGTCTATATGTAATAATGATGGTGGCAAATATATAACTCTATCTATGCAAGATTTTCCTCTAGTTGGTATTTGGACTCCTTATTATAGTGAAACTAATTCTACTGCTCCATTTTTATGTATAGAACCTTGGTATGGTCTTGCTGATAGTATACATTCTAATAAAATTTATAAAGATAAGAAATTCATTAATAAACTTGGTAAAGGAAAAATTTTTACTGCTTCTTACAATATAAATATACATTAAATAAAAGTCAGTTACATGTACTACCAAAATGATAAAATATTTTAACATAAGCTAGTATAAGAATATGAGGTAGTATTATTTAATATTCCTTAATCAAAAAATATTACTGGAATGCAAAATTCCAGTAATATTTAATAACTAAACAATATGCTTTTATATAAACCTATAAATAGCTTATTTTTTCTAATTTAACAGTACATACTTATATACGTTTTTTTAATTCTATTTAGAGCTTCATTTAATGTCTCTTTAGGGCACCCTATATTAAGACGGATAAACCCTTCTCCATCTTTTACAAAATAACTTCCAACTACCATAGTTAAATTTGCATGTCTAAAAAACTCTTTAGCTTTTTCTTCATTTTCAAATACTTCTCTAACATCTATCCAAGCCAGAAAAGAAGAGTCTGACTTCATAACCTTTGCTTTTGGTATATATCTTTCAAAGAAATCATAAACTATTTCAAAATTATTCTCTACATAATTGGTCATTTCATCTAGCCATTTTTCACTTTCATTGTATGCTGCAATAATCGCTGGTATTGCAAATACATTTGGAGAAGTTATTGAATTACTTTTTAATCTTTCTAACAAAATTTCTCTAACTTTTAAATCTCGTATTAATACATAAGATGTTTTTAATCCTCCTAAGTTGAATCCTTTATTAGGAGATACACAGATTATACTATTTTTATAAATTTCTGGATGAGCATTCCATAAAGACACAAATCTATGACCTTTAAATACTATATCCCTATGAATTTCATCACTTACCAAAAGTACATTATACTTTAAGCATAACTCTGATACTTTATACAGTTCTTCCTTTGTCCATATACGACCTGATGGATTTTGTGGACTACAGAATATAAATAATTTTATATTTTTGTATTTCATTTGAGCTTCTATATCTTCTAAGTCTAAATAATATCTATTATTCTCTAATTTTAATGAGCTACAACATAATTTTCTATTATTGTTTACTACAGCTTCTGCAAAAGGGTCATAGGCAGGTGTATTTATCAATACACACTCTCCTTGCTTAGTGTATGTTTGGACTATATAATGAAGTGTTGAAACAGTCCCAAAAGTTAACTTTATCCATTCTTTTTCTACATATATATCAAACCTTCTTTTATTCCAATTTATAATAGAATCATAGAAGTCATCTCCTATAAAAGTATAACTATAATCTCCTACTGATGCTCTTTTTAAGATAGATTCTTTTATAGCAGGAGCACATTCAAAATCAATATCAGCTAAATCCATAGGAATTGCATCTTCATTTAAGTCAAACTTTTCTTTAATTACATGGTTGCTCCACTTCCTACAATTCCCCTCTTTACGATTTAATACTTTGTCAAAATTATATTTCATAATTTTATTCTCCTAATATCATAAAATCTTTGGATGTCTTATTGAGTGGAACACCTTTTCCATCTATTATAACAATGTCATCTTCTATCCTAACTCCCCCTATATTTGGAATGTAGATTCCTGGCTCACAAGACATTACCATTCCCTCGGTTAATATATCATCACTATTTGGATTTAGAGTAGGAATCTCGCCATCTCCAAGACCTATACCATGACCTAGACCATGATTAAAATACTCACCAAATCCATGTTTATCTATAATTTCTCTAGCTACTTTGTCAACATCACGGGCCTTAACTCCTTCTTTTATTGACTCTATTGCAGATAATTGTGCTTCTAATACTACATTATATATCTCTTGAATAATTTTAGGAGGTTTACCTATAGATATTGTACGAGTCATATCCGATTGATACCCTTGATAAACAACACCAAAATCTATCGTTATAGCTTCATTTACTTTCAACTTTTTATTTGTAGGTCTTCCATGTGGCATTGCTCCTCTTTCCCCTGATACCACTATTGTCTCAAAAGACATACCACTTGCACCTTTTTTCAATGCATGATACTGAATTAGAGCTGATACTTCTAGTTCGGTCATATCTTTTTTAATCTCAGAAATAACTTCATTAAACACTTCGTCTGTAATATCACAAGCATTTTTAATAAGTTCAATCTCTTCTTTAGATTTCACAGACCTTAACTTCCATAATTCATTGGTTATTAAATTGATTTCAAAGCCTGCATTTTTTAGCAAAATATACTCTTGTATACTCATAGATTGATTTTCTATTGCTAACTTTCCTATATTCAATTCTCTTAATAGCCCAATTATATTTGGTATATAAGTACCTTGAGATACAACTCTTTTTATGAAGCCAGTCGTTTTTTTATCTGCTTCATCAATATATCTACCATCTAGAATTTGATAGTTTTTATCTTTAGTAATAAGTACATACACACCACTACCTGATAATGCTCCTATGTATCTTTTAGTGTTCTTAGCTTTAATCAAAAGAGCGTCAACACCTCTTTTATAGATTAAATCTACTAGTCTCTCTATTGTATTATCCATATCAAAATATTAGAAATCCAGACCTAAGCCATCTAATAAGTCTTCTTCTTCTTTAGAGAATATGTTCTTTGTTTCTTCTTTTTGTTTTTTATTATTCTGTTGACGTTCCATTATTTTAAAGAATGGCCAATATAATAAGACTGCCAATACTAGCTGTAATGCATTTGCTAATATAGAATGCCAATCTCCATTAGTTAAAAAACCTTCTAAGAATACCCCCACATATGGAGGGTCAAATACTGGTTTTGCTAACCATCCCCAATGCATAAAAAACATTGGCAATGTCCCTATTATAGCCCCACCAAATACATGTGGTATAAACATTACTGGATTTAATATTATTGGTGCACCAAATAATATTGGTTCATTTATTCCAAATAATGCAGGGAATAATGATACACGTCCAATCTTTTTATAAGATGCGTTTTTTGATAACATACATGCAATTACACAACCTATACTAATTCCACAACCTGTAAATCCAAAGAATGCACTTGAAGCTCCTGCTGTAAAGAAATGAGGTATTGTTTCACCAGCTTGCATAGCTGCTATATTTTCAGCTATAAATGTAATCATTATAGGTCTAGTTATAGGGCTAAATACTGATGAATGTATTCCGAAAAAGAATATCGTACATATAGCAAAATTAAGAGCAAGAACTGACCATGGATTATCCATACTTCCTACTAATGGAGATAAAAATTGAGTAAGTATTTGTGGAGGTAATTCTCCAAACACTTTTAATGAAATAAAACGTGCAACTATAAAAGTACCACAAACTATTATAGTAGTTGGTATCAATTCAAAAGACCTAGATACAAAATCAGGTACATTTTCTGGCATTTTTATTGTAATATTCTTCTTAGCACAGAAATTATATAACTCTACAGAACCAAGTCCTGCTATCATCCCCGTAAATAGCCCTTTAGCTCCTAAGTTTCCTATTTCTAATGCTCCATCTGGTGTGAATGATGCTACTAGGAATAGAAAAGAAAAAGTTGATAGTGCAACACAACCTGGTATATATAACTTATAATAATTACCTAAATTAAAAGCAATACACATACAAGCATATAATCCTATCAAACCTATGGAAAGACTTACTGGTAAGTCTAGTATTGTTGCATTATTCAATATAAATTTGCTTATCGAGTTACTCTCTCCAAGCATGTTTGGAAGTGCTGGAAGTATTGCAAATATACTTCCTAATATAGTGAATGGTGTCATAGCCACCATACCAGCCTTTATAGAACCAAGGTGACGCTGATTGTCAACCTTGTGAGCTAAAGGCATAAATACTCTATTCATGAACGCTTCAAATTTTGAAAACATATTTAATCCCCCTTTCCCCTCAATATTCTTATTACCCTTGAGCTAATTGATGCTTTTTATATGTTATTAATGCTAACTTCATAACTGTAGCTCCATCCATTTTCCCATATACATCTTTATCTATTACTGCAAAGGGTTTGTTTTTTGGTTCTAATATCCCTTTTAAAAAATCTATTTTGTGAGCTATCTGAGGTCCTATAAGTACTATATCCCAATCATCAACTTCACTTTCTATTGAATCTGCTGGTATAGCTGTAAATTCAAAATCTTTTTCATCAAGTTTAGCACTTTCTTTTACTACCTTCTTCATATTTTGCATTAGCATATTAGTAGAAAATCCACCTGCACAACATAATAATATTTTCATAATAATTCCTCCTAAAATTTATATTTTTTATTATCTCTTGAAAGCATTTAAAACTTTCTAAAAGAAAATTTATGTAAATAATTTATTTATACACTACAACTACTTGTCAAGACAATCTATCAAAGCCTCTATCAAGTCTTTTGCTAGTTGAGAAGTCATATAGTGGTCTTGGGCATGTACCATTAAAAGACTCATTGCTGGACTTTCAACATCTTCATTTAAATCTTGAGTTATCAATTCTGTCTGTATTCTATGAGCTTCAATATCTATTTTACGAGCCTCCTCTATTAACAATTTTGCTCCTTTAAAATCTTTTACTTTCACTTTTTTTAAAGCTTCGAAAGCTTTTGATTTACTTTCTCCTGCAGTTGATATAAGCTCCATTATTTGTAACTCTGTTGACATTTTCCTATTCTCCTTTAAATAAAATTTCTTATATGTTTATATTTTTCTTCATCAAAATTTAAGATTAATTGTGTATATAACTTTATAATAGCATCCAAATCTTTATTACTTACTATCGAAAATGCACAATGACCATATCTGACTGGTACACAAGTTACTACACAAGGTTTCCCTTCATTTACAAGATGTGCTTCTCCCCCATCAGTACCACCTGATTCAAACATATCATGTTGAAGTTGTATATTGTTTTTATTAGCAATTTCCATTACATAATCTATTATTTTTCTACTAGGGACTAAAGTCCTATCTCTATGCATTAGCATTATACCTTTATCAATTTGTTTCTGATTTGTATAGTCTCTTACAAACTCGTTCTTAGCACATGCTACATCTATTACAAATACTATATCAGGATTTATTAGCTGTGTTGCTGTCTTTGCTCCTCTTATTCCAACTTCTTCACTACTTGTAGCTGCAAAGTGAATATTACAGTTTAGATTTTTATTCTCTAACTCTTTTAAAACCTCTCCCATCACAAAGCATCCTATCCTATCATCAAAAGCTTTTCCAACTAATCGGTCTTGAAGAGTGAATTCCTCAAAGTTTGTTGTATAGGTTACCATATCCCCAACATGAATTCCTAGATTGTATACTTCATCTTCTGTACATGCTCCAATATCTGCATATATATTTTCAACTTTGCCATTATTATATGTGGCATTTATTATAGCAGGTATTTTTTTTCCTTCTCTTGTTGTAATTCTAATTTTTTGAACAAACTGTGCAAGAGGTTTTACTCCCCCTATTGTTATTAGGTGAATCATGCCAAGTTTACCTATACTTCTCACCATAAATCCAACTTCATCCATATGAGCACAAATCATTACATTTGGTGCATTTTCATCTTTTATCTTAGAAAAGATTACACTCCCTAGCCCATCACATATAACTTTATCACTATAAGTTTTTAGCTCGTCTAATAAAACTTGTCTAACCTCCTCTTCATTAGATGCTATACCATCTGCTTCTGATAATCTCTTAAAAAACTCTATATTCATGCCTAACCTCCCAGATAGATTTTTAACTTATACATAAACTCTTCATAGGATTGTGACTTATTTAGCATATCTACCATATCCTTATCTGTCATAATCTTACTTAGATATTTAGATATCTGTTTATGAAGCTCTAAATTTCCCTTTATTAATGAAATCATGAAAATAATTTTTGGCACCCTATTTTCATAACTAATATCAGTTTGTATCAAAGCTACTGATATAATATTTTTATTACCTGTCATTTCAATTGGATGAGGTATTGCTACACCATTTGTGTAAATAGTGCTCAAATAACTTTCTCTTTCCCACACATCTCTAGGATAGGTTGGGGAACAAGCTCCTTCATCAACTATGCATTGTGACATGCTATCGAGGATATTCTTATATTTGATTTTGTCTTTTATACATCTAAAGTGATTCTTATCAAACAGACCTAATATATATTGTTTTGGGCTTGATATATTTCCTATATGGTCTGCAAATCTAACACTTTCTTTAATATCTAAATAATCCAGTTCATCTAAAATTTCATTTATAAGTATAACTGGAGCATTTATTTCAAATAAAAGAGTTGTTATTGAAAAAATCAAATCTGGTGCAAATTCTACTACAGGTTTTTCCTCTAGTAATGAAAAATTTTTTATATCAGCATTTGGAAAGATTTCTTTAAGCCTTAAATTTATTAAAAATGCACTACCTCCACCAGAAGAGCATATTATAGCTATCTTATACTTTTTATTAAAATTGGCCTCTTCTCTCTTTTCAAAGGGTACAGCAATATGAGTGGCTATAAAACCTATTTCATCTTGACTTATTTTTATATGATACTCATTTTCTATAATTTTTGAAAACTGAATAGATAAATTAAAAACAGTTGGATATTGTTGGCTTATCTTAACTGAAAAAGGATTTATTATCTTGTGATTCTTCTTTATACGTTCTATTAAACATGCAATATGTAAATAAAATAAATTAAGAAATTCTTTATCCTCTAAAAAATTAGAGTTATACTTTTTGTCTATATCTCTAAAAAATTCATATATTATATCTTGAAGTTTATTTTTGTCTATATTCTTTATAGTGGCTTTCTTATCTTTAGTCCTTAATTTTATAAGTTGTTTTAAATAATACTTTTCATCATGATTAAGATTGTATTTTTTATCTTTAAAAATTTTATCTAATAAGTCATCTATAATTAAATCTTCCGTATATAAGTCTAAATCATTAACATCTCTTGCCACTCTCATACTAACTCTTATATACAATATAATAATTTGTGCTAATATTTCCTCAAGCTCTGTTAGGTTGACTTCTAAGTTATGTTCATTAAGAACATTTTTTATTGTACTTCTAATACTATCTAATTTAAATTTATCTATAAATCTATTTCTATACTCTGTTATATTTCTATTCCCTTTAAAATAACTATCCACTAATATACTTTGAATTTCTTTTACAGAGCCTTCTATTTTAATTCCATAATGAGCCTTTCTCTGTAATTTTAATTCTGTATCCTTTATCTTTTCATCTACCTTTTTTAAATCATTTTTTATTTGGGATGAACTTACTAAAAATTTTTTACTTAATTGTTCTATAGTTTTATAACCTTCATTTATTAAAAGTTCTACTATTATAGATTCTAACCGTTGTTCTGGATTTTCAACTAAATCTGAGGGTAAGCTTTTTAGGTAATGCTCGAATTTCTCTTGGTCTTTAATATTTAGAATATATCCTAATTTAGACTTATACTCTAATTTGAAGCCATTACATTCTTTTATAGTTTCTATCTTTTTTATTTCATTTCTGATAGTTCGAGTAGATACCCCCAATTTATCTGCAAAATAATCTATATTTAGATAACTACTACTATTTTTCAATGTCTCAAGAATAATGCGTTCTCTCATATGCCCACCTCCCTCAGTATTATTATCTTTTTCAAAGTAGTATTACAAACAAAAATATCTTCTTACTAAAAATTAAACTCTTAATTTTATTTATATTTACGAAGTTTATATCCTAGTATATTTTAGCATTAAAGTTTATGATACAGATTTCATAATAATAAAATATATAGTTCAATTTTTATTATATTTTAATTATATATGTAATACTTTACCAATAAAAGCTGATATTTTTCATCAATTAAATGAAAAAAATACACTATTATATATAAATGATATAAATTTTTCATATAACAAATATCCTAAACTTATCTAAAATAAATTTAGGATATTTTATTTTTTATGCTTTATTTACAGACCCACATACTTTAATTTTTTCTTTTACAAAGTCCTTTACTGATTGAATTCCTGCCAACCCATATTTTTTAGGGTCTATAACCTCAGAATCTTTACTTAAAACTTTTTTAACTCCATTACTATATGCAATTCTTAATTCAGTTGCGTAGTTAACTTTTCTAATCCCTCTTTTTATAGCCTCTTTTATAATATCATCACGTATTCCCGAACCTCCATGTAATACTAAAGGTATTGAAACTACTTTTTTAATTTCTGATAGTCTGTCTAAATCTATTTTAGGTTCACCTTTATACAATCCATGCGCTGTACCTATAGCTATGGCTAATGAAGATACTCCTGTTCTATCGACAAACTCTTTTGCCTCTTTTGGATTTGTATAATCATTACTATCTCCACCATCTAAATCATCTTCTTTTCCACCAACTTTTCCAAGTTCTGCTTCCACTGGTATAAGAGATGGGCTACATGCTTTTACTACTGATTTAGATAGATATATATTATTTTCAAAACTTTCATGAGAACCATCTATCATTATTGATGTATAACCATCCCTTAAAGCTTTCATTGCAAGTTCAAAACTTGAACCATGATCTAAATGCATTGCTATAGGTATATTTACTCTCTTCGCTGCAACCTTTGCATTTGCTAGATAATAATCAAGCCCTGCATACTTCACAGTTGATGGAGTCGTTTGTAATATAACTGGAGAATTTAGCTCCTCAGCAGCTTCTATAACAGCAATTACCATTTCCATATTTTCCACATTAAATGCACCTACTGCATACCCTTCATCTTGTGCCTTTTTAAGCATCGATGTTGTTGTTACTAATGCCACATTGATACCCCCCAAATTATTTAATTATAATATTTTAATAAATATTTTTAGTATTCATATATTGTTACACCTTTTACTACTCTATTTACTGTTCCTGTAACTGATGGTGTATCTGGCTTATTTTCAACTTTTATAGATACAAATAGTGCTATAGTTTGTGCAAATAATATGTATGGCATTGCAAGATACGCATCTGGCAATTTATTATATTTTCCTCCAAACTCAAACTTTGTTCCTGAAAAATTACTTTCGCCTTCTACAGACACTGCACAAGTGAGTTTGGCAATCTTATCTCTTTTTATTTCTTCTAAAACATCTAAGTCATATTTTCTTGTATATGAACAATTCGATACAAATTCAAATACAAGTGTATTTTTATCAATAAATGATTTGGGACCATGTCTAAATCCCATAGGAGAATCATATACTGTAGCTATTTTCCCTGCTGTAAGTTCTAAAAGTTTTAGTTGTGCTTCTTGTGTAAGACCACCTAATCCTCCTGAACCTAAATATACAACTCTATCAAAATCTTTATTTATTAACTCATGTATTTCGTCTTTTCTATCTATAACATTTCTTCCCATTTCAATTATTGAATGTATATATGACTTTTCTACATCATCTTCTAAACTATCAAATATTAGCATAGCAGATAACATCATACATGAAAAACTTCCAGTCATAGCGAAACCTTTATCATTTGATTTTGATGGCATTAGTAACAAGTAATTGTTTTCATCATTTTTAGCCATTTTAGCCAGTTCGCCTTCTGGATTACAAGTTATAACTAAATGATAAAAATTATCTACAATTTGATTTCCTAAGTTTAGAGCAGCCAAGCTTTCAGGGCTATTTCCACTTCTTGCAAATGAAACTAATAACGTTGGCACATCTTTTTTTAAGTAATCATATGGATTAGAAACTATATCTGTAGTAGGTATTGTTTCAAATATATATTTTCTTATATCATTTTTATTTTTAAGATAAGGGAGTATTGAGTTTCCTACATAAGCTGAAGTCCCAGCACCTGTAAAGATAACTCTAAACTGCCCATGATTACTACTTATTGTATCTATAAACCTACTTAATTTTTCTTTATTAGATTTATATGTTTCATAAGTTTCTAACCATAATTCAGGTTGTTGTTTTATTTCGTTAGTCGTTATTATTGCACCTAAATCTTTTAATTTTTGTTCTTCTAGTTTAAACATTTTCATTCCCCTTTCATACTCATAACACTTAATTTTGGTAATGAGGTTATAACCACTTTTAAATGTAAAAAAAATACTCTTTTATATTTTTTACTTGGACTTATTATTACTACTAAAACTAATTTTTAAATATACTCTATACATTTTGATTACTCTCATAGATTATTTATAGTTTATCTTAAAAAATTTAATAGAATTATATTATAGGCGTTTTGGCATTTTTATTTTATGATAAAAATTTATTTAAAAAAGTGGTAACTACCACTAATCCAAATATAAATTAATTTAAATTTTTTGTCAATACATAAAATATTTATATCAATCAATTTTATATATTTTTTTAAATTACTTTATCAATTATATTTATTGCACAGTTAATTTACCTTCATAAACTTCATATTTATTTTTTTAGCACAAAGTTTACAAATTTATGTGCCTGAATTATAATCATTTCTATAAATCTAAAAAACACTAGGAGAAACTATTATGAAAAATATAAAAGTCGGTATGATAGGTCTTGGCTCTATAGCTCAAAAAGCATATTTACCTGTATTAACAAAATCTGATAGATTTAAATTTGTAGGAGCCTTTACTCCAAATAAATCCAAAAGAGAAAAAATCTGTAGTGATTATAGGCTCACACCATTTGATTCTATTGAATCTTTAGCTAAAAAGTGTGATTGTATTTTTCTACATAGCTCTACAGAGACACACTACGAAATTATAAAGATACTATTAAATTTAGGTATTCATGTATATGTGGACAAACCACTTGCATCAACAGTAGAGCAGGGAGAAGAGCTTATCGAATTAAGTATGAAAAAAAACCTAAATTTAATGGTTGGATTTAACCGTAGATTCTGCCCTATGTACAAAGAAATCAAAAGGAATGCTACAGAAATTGTATCTATCAATATATGCAAACATGGATTAAATTCTATAAGAAATGTTGGATTTGACAGTACACTTATAGATGACTATATACATGTTATTGATACTGCCTTATGGTTAGCAGATAGTGATGTTAAAATTACTGGAGAGGATTTATTTTTAACAGACAATAAGAATCTAATATTTGTAAGTCATAAGCTTAAGGGTAAAAACTTCTCCATAAATACCTTTATGCATAGAGATTCTGGAACAAAATTAGAACAAGTTGAGATTATTTCAAAGGGTAAAATTCAAAGAGTTAAAAACCTTAATACACTGGAAATAGAAGAGTATGGAAATCTAACTTCAAAACAAAGTGGTGCATGGGTAAATATATTAAAACAAAAAGGTTTTGAGGACATAATAAATCATTTCATTGATTGCTTAGAAAATAGTATAAAACCAGCAATTAGTGGAGAAGAGTGTGTTAAAGCTCAAAGATTACTAGAGAAAATTATCGGTTCAGTAAAATAGATATTTATTATAAAAATAAGCTAGGGATAAGTGTCTCTAGCTTATTTTTATAATGAGACTTGCTTTTTATATATCAAATTCTATTACATACATATCAAACTCATTATATTCACATTAATTCTATTTAACTTAACTTTGTTACTTCAACTAAATTCTGATACTTATTAACTTCTTTTAAGCACACAAAACCTGTTTCCATATTTAGGGCATTACTTATTCCACAAGCATTTGCGAACTTAAGTAAATTTTCTATTTCGTAGCCTCTTAAAATACCCACACTAAATCCAGCTATCGTACTATCTCCACTGCCTACAGTATTTACACATTTTAAAGGTGGTACTTTTACATCATATACACTATCTCTATTTAAATAAACCATCCCATCCTTACCTAAAGATATACATACATTTTCTGCCCCCATTTCAAGAAGTTTTTTTCCTGATAAGATAACTTCCTCTCTTGATTCTATATTAGCTCCTAATAAATTTCTTATTTCATCTATATTTGGCTTTATTAAATATGGTTGTGATTTTAAGGCTACTTTTAGCGCATCTCCTGATGTATCTAATATAAATTTTATATTATTTTCTCTACATAAATTACCTAGTTTCTCATAATAGTCTGTTGGCATATTTTCACAATAACTACCAGATGCCACTAATATTTTAGTATTTTTTATTACTTTATCTATGTCATTTTCAAACCTCTCTAAATCACTTTTTTCCACTCTTGGCCCCTTTTCTAGAAATTCTGTACTTATTTTGTTGTCTTCGATTATATTTAGACAATTTCTAGTTTCCTGCTCTATTTTTGTGAATTTATTTTGTATATCTAATTTTTTAAGTTCATTTTTTATAAATTCCCCATTAAATCCACCTAAAAATCCCATAGCTAAAGGTGTTTCTTTTAAAATTTTACATACCTTAGTAACATTTAATCCTTTACCTCCAGCAGTTGCATTTGTACTTACTACCCTTTGTACCTGACCTATGTTTATACTATTTACTCTATACATTCTATCTATAGATGGATTGAACGTTATTACTGTAATCATACTCGATTCTCCTTATTATTAATTTCTCACTTCCATAAAATAAATCAATATGTAAAATATAAAAACTTAGCCTATAATATATTCAAATTGGTAATTACCACTTTGAATATAAATTATTTTATTTATTTTGTCAATGCACCATAACTTCAAGCTAGTTAATAGTATCACTTATTAGATTTTGATTAAATTTTACTCATTGACATAAGTATTTGTATATTTTATAATCAAACTGTGGTAATAACCACTTAGAAAGGACTATTTTTTTATGATAAAAAGAAATGATAAAAGACCAATATATGACCAACTTGTTGAGATATTAAGGACTAAAATTGAAAACGAGATGGAGCCAAATGATAGAATGCTTTCTGAAAGAAAAATTTGTGATGAATATGGAGTAAGTAGGACTACAGTTAGACTAGCAATGGCTGAATTAGAACATATGGGATACATATACAAAAGACATGGAAAAGGTACTTTTGTTGCTGCACTAAGTCAAGATTCCCAAAACTTAATGGACAGTTATAGCTTTACAGATTATATGAGAACACAAGGAAAAAAACCAAGTACAAAAGTATTATCATTTGAGGTAGTAGAAAGTACAAAATATTTTTCTGAGAAATTAGGTATAACTCCTGGTGAAAAAATAATAAAAATAATGCGTCTAAGACTTGCTGATAATCTTCCTATGATGCTTGAAAGAACATATCTCCCTATGAAAGAGTTTACAGGATTGACACAAGAAAAAGTAGAACAAAAACCTCTGTACGAGATATTTAGAGAAGATTATGGGGAAATTATCAAAGTGGCTGATGAGGAATTTTCAGCAGGAATAATATCTGATAAGGAATCAAAGTTATTAGAAGTACCAGGTGATTCACCTTGTCTAAAGTTACTTCGTACGACATATAACGATGATAATATAGTTATTGAATTTACTTTGAGCGTTGCTAGAAGTGATAAATTTGTATATAAAATAAGGCATGTAAGATAGTAAATTTTAAATAGATTTCCAGAAAACTTAATATTTTATAAACTTCAAAACTACAAATGATAATGTAATTTATAAGGAGGTAGTTTTGAAAAATTTTATTTATGCAGATAAATTTTTTATGGAGTATGGTACCAAGGAAAAAGGTTACCTTAGCATAATTGATGGCAAATTTGGTAAATTTCAGAAAGAAAAACCACAAGCTATTGATAGTGTTATAGACTTTTCAGGTAAATATATTGCTCCTGGTTTAGTTGATACTCATATTCATGGCATTTTAGGTGCAGACATCATGGATAATACATTTGAAGCAATAAACACAATTTCAAAAGGGTTGTTAAAATATGGAGTGACTTCTTTCCTCCCCACAACTTTAACTGATTCTATAGATAAACTAAGTGATTCTATAGAAAATATAAGTAATAACTATGATAAAGTTGAAGGAGCAAAAATACAAGGTATTTATTTAGAAGGCCCTTTTTTTACAGAAAAACATAAAGGTGCTCAAAATGAAAAATATTTTAAAGACCCTAGTATTGACATTTTAAAATCATGGCAAAAAAAAGCAAAAAATTTAATAAGAAAAATAGCAATTGCCCCAGAACGTAAAAATTCAATAGAGTTCACAAAATATGCTACCGAAAATAATATATCAGTAGCACTTGGTCATAGTTCAGCTACATTTGAACAGGTTGAACAAGCTGTTAATTCTGGGGCTAAAGTGTTTGTACATATGTATAATGGAATGAGTCCTCTAAATCACAGAGAGCCTGGAATGGTTGGAGCAGCTATGGCACTAAAAAACACTTATGCTGAACTAATATGTGATGGTCATCATGTAAGTCCCATAGCTGCTAAAATAATAATGGATATTAAGTCCAGAAACAATATTGCTTTAATTACAGATTGTATGAGAGCAGGTGCTATGGATGATGGACAGTATACTCTTGGTAAGTTTAATGTAAATGTAAAAAATGGTGTTGCAAGATTGAGCAATGGAAGTTTAGCTGGGAGTGTATTAACAATGGACAATGCTGTTAAAAATATAGTTAATTGGAATATATCAACTTTAGAGGATGCAATAAAAATGGCTACATATATACCTGCTTTAAGTTGTAATATTGATAATATCTGTGGCTCTATATGCCAAGGTATGGATGCAGATTTTATAGTAATAGATAATGACTTTAATATACATGAAACTTATATAAATGGTATCTGTAAGTATAGAGCTAATAAATAAATTTTATATAAAAATAAAGAGTGGATATTTTCAATTATCCACTCTTTCATAGTACACTTTATTTTATAGTATAAGTCTACAAAAATTAAATCCTATTTATCAATCTGTTCTCTAAGCCACTTAGTTGCTACATCCAGTTGCTTATTTTCATCTTTTTCTTCAATTGTAGGCTTTATTCCTTTTTCATTGATATAATCTCCATTAGGTGTAAAATATTGAGCAGTAGTTAGTTTGTACCCTGTTCCATCTTTTAATCTTACAACTGATTGTACCAACCCTTTACCAAAGGTTGTAGTACCTACAGAAATACCTTCTTTATTATCAACGATTGCAGCTGTTAATATTTCAGCAGCAGAAGCACTTTCTCCATTAGTTAAGACTACTATTGGAAGTCCTAATTTTTCTTTATCAGATTTCAAGTACTCAGTGTTTCCTTTATTATCTTTTGTATATACTATAGTTCCTTCGCCAATTAGCTCATCAGCAACTTCTTTACATATATCCAGCATTCCACCAGGATTATTTCTAAGGTCTATTACTAATCCCTTAATATTCTTTGCTTTTAATTCTTTTAAAGCTTTGTCAAAGTCAGTATATGTACTTGATATAAATTGAGTGATTTCTATATATCCTAAATCATTATCAATTACTTTACTTTCTATACTTTTCTCAACTATTTGTTCTGTCTTTACTTTAAAGTTTAGATGTTTGTCTTCTCTTAATATAGTCAATTCGACTATTTTTCCTTTTTTACCTTTCATCATACGCACAGCTTCATCTGAATTCTTATATGACACAGATTTTCCATTTACTTTTACTAATTTATCCCCTGCTTTTACACCTGCTTTTTCTGCTGGAGAATCTTTCATAGGAACTACCACTAGCCCTCCATCTTTCGATGCACCTATATACATACCTACACCAACATAGGAGCCTTCACTATCATTTATTAAGTCTTCCATTTCATCTTTAGTGTAATAACCAGAGTACTTATCATTAGTACCTAAGAACAAACCTTTTGATGCTCCATCTACTAAGTCAGCATCAGATACTTTTTTATAAAAATCTTGTTTTATAATAGTTTCTAATCCTAACAACTTATCATATTTTTTATAGTCCTCATAGAGCTCCTTCGATATTACAACCTTATTCCCCAATGTTAACTGAAAGGCTGATGTAGTCATCGCCGTTATAATTACTAAAATCACCCCTAAAAAAATAGCTTTCTTCTTTGAAATCACAAGATACATCTCCTTTTACATAAACTATTATTATTATATGACTAGCTGTTATTTTTATTACATTTACCCAAATATATTGCTTTATTATAATAAACTATACTAAAATTTATATTAAATACAATTGCTTTACACATTATAACACATTAAGGGAGGAATATTTTATGAAAAAAGAATTTAGGAAAAAAGTTATTGAATCCAGAAAAAGTAAGAGTGCAGATTTTGTATTTAATAATTCAAATTTAATAACAGAAAAATTACTTCAAATGAAAGATATAAGAAATGCAACTAATATAATGCTTTATCTAGACTTCAATAACGAAGTTCAAACAGATAGTTTAATTCAAAAACTTTTATCCCTAAAGAAAATAGTCTCAAGCCCTATTACAATAAAAGAAAATCATACATTAATCCCTACTCAAATAACAGACTTAAAAGAAGGATTGAAAATTGGAACATATGGAATAAGAGAACCTAAAGAAAAATCACCTACAATCGATATCAAGGCCTTAGATGTTGTAATTGTACCAGCTGTAGCATATGATATAAATTGCTATAGACTAGGATATGGTGGAGGATTTTATGATAGGTTTTTAGAAAACTTAAGAAAAGATGCTATAACTATAGGAATAGCATTTGATTTCCAAATATTCAATTCTATCCCAAAAGAAACTCATGATGCACAATTAAATTATATAGTTACTGAAACTAGAATTATCACACCAGACAATTAGAATAGCAAATATTGTTAATATCACATCTTAAGTCATGGCTTTTAAAATAATAATAAACACATATCATTTACTTATAATAAAAACCATGACTTTATTATATAAACTACTTAGTTATTTAGTTATAAAACATATTTTTATTTGGTTGAATTTAATTCTATTCTATCTGGAAGCTCACTCATATTTGTTTCAACAACTATGTACGGATAAGAGTCCTCCTTATCTTTATACTTTATCTTGACTCTTAAAACATCTTTTCCTTCTTCACTTACACTTTCTATTTTGTTCATTTCTATACCATATTTATTATTTCCTCTAGTTACTATGATGTATATTTTGTTATCAATTTTAGCTGCCAAAGCTCTTTCTTCATTTGTATACTTATCCATGACATCAAGTATTTTTTCTGGTATTGAATTTCTTTGTAATATCGTATAATCTACAGGCTTAGATTTCTCTACAAACATACTTGGTATGAATATAAATCCCCCTATAACGAATACAAGAGCTATAACTCCATAAATTATACCTTTAATATTAAATTTTACATTCAATCTTATCACTCCTCCCATCTATTCTAAATATATGATTTACAACCTTATCTTAGACTCTAAATTATTGATTAGAATACGTTTATCCATAATTATAAATATATGTAATACTATTAAAAAACATATTTTCGACATTTTATAATAAATAAAACATAAAATAAAAAGAGCTATATTAAAACAATTTAATTGTTTTAATATAGCTCTTTGATTTTCAATCTTAAAATGTTTATTTGTCACTAACGCCTTCTTGATATCCAGATGTCTTTGTAATCTGTCTATAAAGAACACAGACCAGTATTATGACGCCCATATATCCAGTGTATGGATATAAGATACCAACCAGCTTGTCAAATGGTAGGAATCCACCTATAAGACCTAATATAGCTGTTATTATTGTTATTATCTTAAACTTAGGATGATTATCATCAACAAATCTATTAGTTACTGACCATAATAGAGGCACAGCTGTTGTATATATACCTAATATAAGAATTATTGAGAATAAAACTCCAACTATTGGTGAAATCTTATCAGCTAAGAATAATGAAGGTATTGCTTTTGAATATAGATTTCCTATATCAGAAAGAATAGCTAAGTGCATCATTATAGCTGCTGCCATAAGTGCTACCCCACCTAATATACCACCACAAACAGCTTCTTTTTTATTAGCAGCACTTGCTCCTAATCCTGTTAAGAATGCCATGACAACGATTGTATTATAAGTAGTGTATATTACACCAGATAGGTATGCGTTTGGAACTGGTTTAGTTATCTCTACAGTTCTAAGAACTTCTGCCGCTTGACCTATATTACCTATATTATTAGCTAAACTTATACCACCAACTAAAAGTGTAAAGATTATTATTATAGGTCCTATTCCACCTAGTATCTTTGATAATTTATCAAGACCTAGTGAAACAGTTAATAATGCTACTACTGCCATACCAACTCTACCTACAAATGGATTTAATCCATAGTACTCAGTTAAAGTTGCTCCTGCTCCTGAAATCATTACTACGAAAACACCAAATAAGAATAATGGTCCAAACCACTCAAAGAATATTCCTAAATACTTACCACAATAAACACGATAAATTTTGATAGGTTCTTTAAGTTGAAGTTCTTTACCTTTTGACATAACTGAAGCACCCATCCATGAGAATAATACCATTGAAATTATCCCACCAATAACTCCTGCGAAACCATAAAAAGTGAAAAATTGCATTATTTCCTGTCCTGTTGCAAATCCAGAACCAATTACTGTTGCTACATAAGCTCCTGCGAAACTTATGACTGTTTTAACATTTACCTTTTCTGACATATCTCAGTTACCTCCCCACGTGAAATTTTTCATCTGCTTAAACAATTCGATAAACTACCTATAATTTCCTTTAACATAAAATACATGATAACTGTTTTAGAGCTTTTTAGTATAATAACTTAAAACTTATAATATATCTTTTATACAGTATACCTCCCTCCATAAGATTTATTAAATTCTTTTTTGTCTAAGTAGCTTTTATATATAAAATTAATTTCCCTATAAACTATATATTAGTCATATTTTTCTGAATAGTCAATATATATTTGAATATTTTCTCTATTTTTGTAAAAATTTGAATATTTTATTACATTTTTGATATATTGATATCATGTATAAAAAAGAGAGATATAAATTAATACAGACCTTTATATCTCTCCTTCAAATATACTATATTATTAACAAATATGAATAATTTATATGTCTTAAATTCTTTTTGCAAGAATGGCTTCTTTGACAGCTTTTATTATATCATCACAAGTTAATTCATATTTTTTTAACAATTCATTTGGAGCACCAGATTCTCCAAATGAATCTTTAACTCCAACTTTTTTTACTATAGTTGGATAAGACTCTCCAACTACTTCACTTACAGCAGAACCTAACCCTCCAATTATACTGTGTTCCTCTACAGTTACTATGGCATTTGTTTCTTTTGCTGTTTTTAATATTAAATCCTTATCTATAGGTTTTATTGTAGACATATTTATGACCCTAGCACTTATACCTTCTTCTTGCAACTTTTCTTGTGCCAGTATAGCCTCATTTACCATAATTCCACAAGCTATAATAGACACATCATTTCCATCTCTTAAAACTGTACCTTTTCCTATTTCAAACTCATAGTTTTCATCAAATAAAATTGGTACTGAGCTTCTTCCTAATCTAACATAAACAGGACCATTATACTTAGCTACTTCAAAAATCATTTTTTCTGTTTCAACACCATCAGCTGGAACAAGAACTGTCATATTTGGTATAGCTCTCATTATAGCAATATCCTCTACACTTTCATGAGATGCTCCATCTTCTCCAACAGTAAGACCTGCATGAGTAGCACAAATTTTTACATTTAGTTTTGGATAGCAAACTGAATTTCTTATAATCTCAAAAGCTCTTCCTGTAGCAAACATAGCAAAAGTACTTGCAAAAGGTATTTTGCCAGCAGTTGATAATCCACAAGCAGCACCTATTAGGTTTTGTTCTGCTATACCCATATTAAAAAATCTATCTGGAAATGATTTATAGAAGTCGTGTGTCTTTGTAGATTTTGATAAGTCTGCATCTAACACAACAACATTGTCATTTATTTGACCTAGCTTTACTAATGCTTTACCATATGCCTCTCTCGTCGCCATTTTACTCATTGTCAGCACCTCCTAGTTCAAGCAAGGCTTTTTCTAACTCTTCATCACTTGGAGCTGTTCCGTGCCATCCTGCTTGATTTTCCATAAAAGATATTCCTTTGCCTTTTATAGTTTTTGCAATTATCATTGTAGGTTTTTTAACTGTTGATTTAGCTATGTCAAGAGCAGCAAATATTTGGTCAAAATCATGTCCATCTATTTCAATTACATTCCATCCAAAAGCTTTAAATTTATCAACTATTGAACCTAAATTCATTACACTTTCTGTATCTCCGTCTATTTGAAGCCCGTTATTATCTAAAAAAGCAATTAAATTATCAAGCTTATAGTGTGCAGCACTCATAGCAGCTTCCCAAACAATACCCTCTTGAACTTCTCCATCACCAAGTAAAGTATATACGTTCCATGGTGCATTATCAAGTTTTGATGCCATCGCCATACCACACGCAACTGAAAAACCTTGCCCTAGAGAACCTGTAGATATCTCTATACCAGGCGTACCTTTCATATCTGGATGACCTTGTAACATTCTTCCAATTTTCCTTAGACCATCAAGTTCTTCCTTATCAAAATAGCCTTTTTCAGCCAATGTAGCATATAATGCTGGTGCAGCATGTCCTTTTGATAATACAAATCTATCTCTATCCTCCATTTTAGGATTTGAATAATCCACATTCATTTCATCAAAGTATAACGCAGTAAGTATTTCAACTACTGATAATGACCCTCCTGGATGTCCAGATTTGGCTCTATGTATCATGGAAACTATATCTCTTCTTATGATACGCGCAATCTCATTTAATCCTTTATGGTCTCTCATGCAATTACCTCCCTTGAGTTCGTAATTTTATATCAATTCCATATTATTATATCACTTTTATGCTATTTTTTTGCGTTATTTTTGATTTTCTTAATACACGCTACCAAAATTAAATACTAAAAGATATTTCCAAAGAAAAAAGGGATTGTCTAATAAAAGACAAACCCCTCTTTAAAAAGTAAACAATCCTAAACTTATTTGAAGTCCATCGTCTACTTTTATCATCATATTTTCATCTAGACAACCAATTTTCTCCCTCAGTCTCTTTTTATCAATAGTTCTAATTTGCTCTAAAAGAATTACTGAGTCTTTATTAAGCCCATATTCATTGGAACTTATCTCTACATGAGTAGGTAGTTTGGCTTTATTAATCTGAGATGTTATAGCTGATACTATAACTGTAGGACTATATTTATTACCTACATCATTTTGTATTATCAGAACAGGTCTAACGCCTCCCTGCTCTGAGCCAACAACTGGACTTAAATCAGCGTAATATAAATCACCACGCTTTATTTCACAATTAGTACTCACCTTGGGCAATCTTCCCTTCATTTTTATCATCAGAAGATACTTCTTCAACTGTCATACCTAACTCAGCCAATGACAGATTAATTTGACCCATTTCTCTATAACCCGTTTTCATAGATTCTTTAATATGAATTCTCTTTTTCTGAGTTATATAGAACTGAAAAGCAGCTTTTGCAAAATCTTCTCTGTTACTGTTCTCCATCTGAACTATACTATCAACTTCAGAAATCAGAGAGTCTGGTAAAGTAACTTCTATTTTTTCTTTACTTTTATCGTACACAAAATCGCCTCCCAGATTATAATATCATGGTTTTATTTTAGCAAATAACTGTTTATTTGTACAAGCTCATTATTTTCCATATAAACACGGTCAACTCTTCTTGATATCATACATAACACTTCATAGTTTATAGTTCCTAAGTCTTGGGCTATACGTTCAGCTGTAACTTCACCTTCTCCAAATAGTATAACCTCATCTCCAACTTTTATGTCTATATCTTTGTCAATTCTAACCATTATTTGATCCATACAAATTCTACCAACTACATCAAACACTTCTCCTTTAATAAGAACCTTTGGATTTTTTTGAATTCTAGTAAATCCATCTGCATATCCTATTGGAACTGTAGCGATTGTTTCTTTACCAGTAGTTGTATACTTTAGTCCATAACTTATTCCTACACCTGGTTCAACTTGTTTTATATGTCCGATTTTTGATTTTAATTTCATTGCTGGTCTTAATTCTAATCTTTCTTTAAATACATCCTCAGATGGATAATGACCATATAATATTATTCCTGCTCTTACCATATTTAATCTTAAATCAGGGCAATCCATAATAGCTGCACTGTTTGATACATGTTTTATAGCTATTTTTACACCAGCTTCGTCCAACTTATCAGACATAAATTTATAATTATTAGCTTGTTTATAAGTGTACTCTTTACTTACTTCATCAGCTGTAGCGAAATGAGTAAACATACCTTCTAAATTTATATATTCTAATTTATTTAATTTTATTATTTCCTGTACTGACTCTTCATTAGGTTGGAAACCTATTCTAGTCATTCCTGAGTCTATTTTAATGTGAACACAGGCTTTTTCTCCTAAAGATTTTGCAACCTCGTTTATCTTTTGTGCTGTTTCTAAAGAATAAACTGTCATAGTTATTTTATTTTTTATAGAATCTTCGAAAGCTTCGTCTGGAGTATATCCTAAGTTCAAAATAGGAAGTGTTATGCCATTTTGTCTAAGTTCGATTCCTTCAGCAGTTCTTGCTACTGCTAAATAATCTACTTTTTCTTTTTCTAGCAATTTTGCAACTTCTACTGCACCATGTCCATATGCATCAGCTTTTATTACTCCACAAACCTTAATATCTTCTTCTAATAAATTTTTAATATTATTTAAGTTAAATCTTAAGTTATCTAGATTTATCTCTGCCCATGTAGGCACTGTTATTTTTTGCATTTCTTTAGTCCCCCTTAGTTTCTGTATTCAAAATCATTGTATTTTACTGTAAATCTCGGCACGCCTTCTTTATCTAATACTTCCATTTTTTCAGGGTTCTTTGTGTCAGCATTTACATATAATACTTGCTTATTAAAATATTTATTATCCCCAGGAATAAAAGTTTCTAGAACCAAATGTCCTTTGGATAACTTTATTTTCATCTCTTCGTTTTGAAGATAGTTTTTTATAAAGTCTCCTATAAAAAGATATTGATTGTTCTTTCCTGTATTAGGCAATTCCACTATATCACTGATATTTGGATTTTTAACTAATATTTTATCACCTTGATACTCTATACTCTTCCCTTTTAAATGTTTTGGGGAAATTACTTCTAATTTATAGTTATCAGTTTTTTTATAAGTATGAATTAAAACATAATTGTGTGGGCTTTTATTTCCAAATACTTCTACTTCAGCTTTACAACTGTAAGAATTCATATCAGAAATCTGCTTTTGAAAGTCTTTGTATACTTCTTCTTTAGTGGACTGTCGCTTTTGGCATCCTATTACAATTATAACCAGTGCCAAAAACATAATACATACTATGGTCCACTTTTTTCTCACATCACACCTCCTACTCTAGTTTATTCATTGTATAAAGCTTTTATTATATCATATCTACAAATTATACCTTTAAGTTTATTGTCATCATCTACCACAGGAACTCTGTTTATTGATTTTTTAATCATTACATTAGCTACATCATCAAACTTATCATCTTCATGAACCTTTATTATATCTTTAGACATAAGTTCTCCAACCTTATAAGCAGCCACCTGTTTTATATCTTTTTCTACTTTTTTTAAATCATCTAAGAAAATCAATCCTTGTAATAGATTTATATAGAGAGGTGCTTCTATATATTTTTCCTTTTTAAGAATATCTGTTTCAGAAATCACTCCAACCACTCTGTTTTCTGAATCTACAACTGGCAGACCTCCTATTTTTTCTGCAATTAGCATATTAGCTACATCTGCTATACTATCATCTTGTTTTGCTACTATTACATCTGTTGTCATTATTTCTTTTGCTGTTTTATCCATCATAATGTAATCACTCCTTAGTCCTTAATTATGGTTATCGCATTTGCTATAGCATAATCTTTTGAATGTGATATTGAAACTTTTATTTCTAAAACATTATAATCTATGCACATTTTTGCAAGATTATTATAAGTTTTTACTATTGGTTTTCCCATTTCATTTCTGAGAACTTCTATGTCTTTAAAGTTAAATACTCTAATTCCTGTACCCATAGATTTACTTATAGCTTCCTTAGCTGCGAAATTACCTGCTATACTTTCTGCTTTAAAATTCTTAGAATTAAAATATTCAATTTCTTTATCAGTAAATATTTTTTCCAAAAACCTGTTATTTTTTTCTACAGCTTTTCTTATTCTGTCAATTTCAATTATGTCTACACCAATATCAAATATATTCATTGTTCCTCCAGAAAATTTATAATGCTTCTTTAAATATTAATAATGAATTTATAAATTTACTATTGATAATACATATTATTATTTAGTTTATGTTACTTATCTTAATTTAATAATCATTATAATAAAATTGTAACTTTTAAAATTATTTGTAATGAATATTATATACAAATCTATTATATTATTTATTATACTACACAACTAAGCAAATTTTTTAAATTTTATAAAAATTTTATATATATTTATTATATGAAGATGTTTTCATTTACATAAAACCTAGCTAAACCTTCTTTATATTCTGAATTACAACATAATTTTGCAGTAAATTTAAATTTTTTGTGAATTTATTATCACTAAAAATTTACAATTTTTTTGTTATTTTATTAACACTAAAAAACAAAAAAGTCATTTTATCCAAAATACTTTTTTGGTCAAAATGACTTTTCAGATTATAAATTAATTTATTAAATCCATTCAGCAGATTCTGTTAATATAACAGTTTTATTCTGAGCTACATTAACAAATCCTTCTGCTATTTTTGCTTCTTTAAAACTTCCATCTTTTTTTATCTTTAAAGTTCCTACAGGTATACCTGAAACAAATGGTATATGACCTTTCAATACTCCTTTGTCTCCTTTTGTAGTTCTAACTACTATCATTTCAACGTCTCCATCATAAAAAGTATTATCTGGAGTTACAACTTTCAATGAAAATTCACTGGCCATGACTACATACTTCCCTTCGCTTTTTTAACAGCATCTTCTATTGTTCCTACAAACAAGAATGCTGACTCTGGTAAGTCATCATGTTTACCTTCAAGAATCTCTTTAAATCCTCTTACAGTCTCTTTAACAGGAACATATTGACCTGGATTTCCTGTAAATTGCTCAGCAACTGTAAATGATTGAGATAAGAATCTTTGTATCTTTCTAGCACGTGCAACTATTAACTTATCTTCATCAGATAATTCATCCATACCAAGTATAGCGATTATATCTTGAAGTTCTTTATATCTTTGAAGTATTGATTGTACACCTCTAGCTACTTCATAATGTTCTTTTCCTACTATATTAGGGTCAAGAATTCTTGATGTAGATTCAAGAGGGTCAACTGCTGGATATATACCCAATGATGATATTTGTCTAGATAAAACTGTTTTTGCATCTAAGTGAGAGAATGTTGTAGCTGGTGCTGGGTCAGTTAAGTCATCCGCTGGTACATATACTGCTTGAACAGATGTTATTGAACCTTTTTTAGTTGATGTTATTCTCTCTTGAAGCGCACCCATTTCAGTAGCTAATGTTGGCTGATAACCAACAGCTGATGGCATACGTCCTAGAAGTGCTGAAACTTCTGAACCAGCTTGTGTGAAACGGAATATATTATCAACGAAAAGTAAAACGTCTTGTCCTTGCTCATCTCTAAAATGCTCTGCCATTGTAAGTCCAGTTAAAGCAACTCTCATTCTTGCTCCTGGTGGCTCATTCATCTGACCAAATACTAGAGCAGTTTTATTTATAACTCCAGATTCACTCATCTCTCCATAAAGGTCATTACCTTCTCTTGTTCTTTCTCCTACTCCTGAGAATACAGAAATACCACCATGTTGCTTAGCGATATTGTTTATAAGTTCTTGTATTAAAACTGTTTTTCCTACTCCTGCTCCTCCAAATAGACCTATTTTTCCACCTTTTAGATATGGTGCTAGTAAGTCAACTACTTTAATACCTGTTTCCAGTATTTCAGCTGTAGTTTCTAGTTCATCATATGCTGGTGCTGGTCTATGTATAGGTAATTTAGGTGCAGATTTTGGAGCTGGTTTTCCATCAACTGGTTTTCCAAGAACATTAAATATTCTACCTAAAGTCTCGTCTCCAACAGGAACACTTATTGGTCCACCTGTATCTACAACTTCCATACCTCTTACAAGTCCATCTGTCGCACTCATAGATATACATCTTACAGTATCATCACCTATATGTTGAGCAACTTCTGCAACTATTTCTTTATCTCCTAACTTTATTACTAACGCATTTAATAAGTTAGGTAGGCTTTGTTCACTATCAAACTTAACATCTAGTACAGCTCCTACAATCTGTACTACTTTACCTACATTTGCCATTTCCTAACCTCCCTATTTTAGAGCTTCAACTCCACCAACTATCTCTGTTATTTCTTGAGTTACAGCTGACTGTCTTGCTCTGTTATAACTTAACTCTAAATTAGATAGCATTTCATTCGCATTGTCTGTGGCTGATTCCATCGCAGTTCTTCTAGCACCTTGCTCTGACGCAAAAGATTCCAAAATTCCACCATATACTGTACCTGATATAAATTGAGGTACTATATAACTCAAAACTGCCTCTGCTGATGGTATATATTGTACTTTTGATTTACTTTGCTTTTCTTCTTTTATTACACTTCCTTGGTCATCTGTACCTTTCTCGAAAACTAATGGAAGCAATTTTAAAATTTCAACTTCTTGCGATAAAGCTGATTTAAATTTTGTATAAGAAATATAAACTTCATCTACTTCACCTTTTTTATACAGGTCGATAATAGTTTGTGAAATTTCTATCGCATCTTCATATCCACAAGCTTCCACACTATTTATATCTTTTGCTATATTGTAATCTCTTTTAGAAAAGAATTCATGAGCTTTCTTTCCTACAGTTATAACTGTTTCCTTTTTACCTTGCATATGAGATACAGATTCCTTTAACACATTGGAATTGTATCCACCAGCAAGACCTCTGTCTCCAGCTACTACTATATAGCACTTATTCTTTACTTCTCTTTCTTTTAAAAATTCATTTCTAACTCCACGTGTTGTTTGGGCAATATCTTTTACTGTATCATACAAAGTATTAAAGTATTCTCTTGAATCTTCAGCTTTTTCTTTTGCCTTTCTAAGCTTAGAAGATGCAACTAGTTCCATAGCTTTAGTTATTTGTTTTGTACTTTCAACAGTTCCCATACGTATTTTGATTGCTTTAATTCCAGCTCCTGCCAATTAATTTACCTCCTTTTTTAAAAAGGATTATACTTCAACAACAAACTTTTCTTTAAATTCATTTATTGCATCTGTTAAATCATGAGTGAAGTCATCTCCACCTAATATTTTTCTTGATATTTCTGGATAATTATTATCTACAAATGCATACAATTCTGATTCAAATCTAGCTATATTATCTATTGGAATATCCTCTAGATGATTATTTATAACAGCGTATATTATCATAACCTGATTTTCAACTTTTATTGGTTGATGCTCACCTTGTTTTAATATCTCAACTATTCTTTCACCTTGAGCAAGTCTCTTTTTAGTATCTTCATCCAAGTCAGAACCAAATTGTGAGAATGCTGCAAGTTCTCTATATTGTGAATATGCAAGTTTTAATGTACCTGCAACTTTTTTCATTGCTTTAATTTGCGCAGAACCACCAACCCTCGATACTGATATACCAGGGTCAACTGCTGGTCTTACACCTGAATAGAATAATTCTGGTTGTAAGTATATTTGACCATCTGTTATAGATATAACGTTTGTTGGTATATACGCAGAAACGTCACCAGCTTGAGTTTCTATTATAGGTAAAGCAGTCATTGAGCCTCCACCTAATTCATCTGATAACTTAGCTGCTCTTTCAAGTAATCTTGAATGTAAATAGAATACATCTCCAGGATATGCCTCACGTCCTGGTGGTCTTCTAAGTAATAATGACATTTCTCTATATGCAACGGCTTGTTTACTTAAATCATCATATACTATAAGTACATGTTTTCCATTGTACATAAACTCTTCACCCATCGCTGCTCCAGCATATGGCGCTATATATTGAAGTGGCGCTGATTCAGATGCTGTTGCTGAAACTACTATTGTATAGTCTAAAGCTCCACCTTTTTCTAGTGAATTAACCAATTGAGCTACAGTAGAACGTTTTTGCCCAATTGCTACATATATACATATAACATCTTTTCCTTTTTGATTTAATATAGTGTCAATAACTATAGATGTTTTACCAGTTTGTCTGTCACCTATTATTAACTCTCTTTGACCTCTACCAATTGGTATCATTGAATCTATTGATTTGATTCCTGTTTGTAATGGTTCATAAACAGACCTTCTATCTATTATACCAGGTGCTTCAGATTCAACTGGTCTAGTTTTTGTATATGCTATAGGTCCTTTTCCATCTATTGGTTGACCTAGAGAATTTACAACTCTACCCATTAAAGCTTCTCCAACTGGAACTTCAACTATTCTTCCAGTTCTCTTAACTATATCGCCTTCTTTTATTTCACTGTCATCACCAAGTATAACAGCTCCAACTACTTCTTCTTCTAAGTTAAGTGCCATACCATATATTTCACCTGGGAACTCTAGTAACTCACCAGACATAGCTTTCTCTAATCCATATACACTCGCTATACCATCCCCAACTGTTAAAACACTCCCTGTATCTGTTAACTCAACTTTATTCTCATAATTTTTTATTTGCTGCTTAATTATAGAACTTATTTCTTCAGGTTTTAAGTTCATGGGTTCACCGCCATTCTTAAGATATTACTTCAGATAGCTTTTCTTTCATCTTATCTAGACGAGTTTTTACAGTGCCATCTATCTGTTCATTTCCAAGTCTAACTAGAACTCCCCCTAGTATAGTCTTGTCAACTACATTTTCTATAGTAACATTTTTATTGTATTTACTTGAAAGTTTAACTTCAAGTTCTTTAATATCTGTTTCACTCATTGGAATAGCACTTATTGCTACACCAGCAATCACATTGTTTTTCTTATTTAATAACTCTTTATAAGCTAATTCTATATCTTCTAAATATGATATCCTATCTTTGTCTACCAAAACTTTCAAGAAGTTTTTTATGTTGGAACTTACTTCCTTACTAAAAATAATTTCTACCAAGTTTTTCTTTTCTGATTTTGAAACTAATGGTGATTTTAAAACTTTGTAGAAATCTTTACTAACTTTAGTCATCATATCTACTACTTTTTCTAATTCTTTGAACAATAAATCAGTTGAATTTTCTTCTTCTCCTAATTGAAATAGGGCTTCAGCATATCTGTTGGCTATTACATTTATCATTTAGCTTCCCCTACCTCTTTTATAAAGTTTTCTATCAATTCTTCATGTTTAGATTTATCTAAATCTTTTTCAATGACCTTAGATGCTGCAAGTAGTGCTATATTAGATATATCACTCTTAATTTCATTTATAACCTTTTGTCTTTCTTGTTCTACATCTTTACTTGCTTTCTCTTTTATATCAAGAGCATCTTTCTTTGCAGTATTTACTATATCATCTGATTTCTGTTCTGCTCTTATAGTTGCTTGTTTTATGATTTCTTGACCTTCATCTTTAGCAAAATTGATTTTTGACTCATATTCTTTTTTCAGAGCTAAACCTTCATTTTTTGCTTTTTCGCCTTCTGCCAGATCGTTTTTAATATCATTTTCTCTTGATTCAATTATATTTAATACTGGCTTAAATAAAAGCTTTCTCAGAAGTAAAAATATTATAAAAGTATTAACAATTTGGAACACAAATTCCCATGTTATACCTACTAGTGCTTTCTCCATAATTATCCTCCTTTCCATAAATCATAACTACTTATAATCACGAGAAGAAAAAACTCTTCTCATGATTATAAGTTTGAGATGATTTACCTATAAACCTATCTCAAAATATTTAAGGACTAAATCTACATTCCTAAGTATTTAAAGAATGGATTTACGAATAGAAGTATTATTGATACAACCAAACCATATATTGCTGAAGACTCTGCTATAGCAACACCTAGTAATAAAGTTGAAGTTATATCACCTTTAGCTTCTGGTTGGTTCCCTACTGCTTCTGCTGCTTTACCTGCTGCTACACCTTGACCTATTCCTGCACCTATACCTGTTGCAACTGCTATTCCTGCACCTATTGCTGATGCTGCCGCTACTATTGCTGTTTCCATAATTATTTCCTCCTTAAAACTTTAATTTTTTAAATTATTTTATTTTTATCTTAATATAAGTTGATTTCTTAATCTAATTCTCCTGCACTTGATATAAACACCATTGTTAACATTATGAATATATATGCTTGTAACAATCCTGCAAATAAGTCAAAATACAAGTGCAATGGTACTGGTATTAGTATCTGTCCAATTGGTATTGATAATCCTGGTATTAAACTAGATACAAAACCTAAAAGTTGATAAAATAGACCCATTATAATTGTTCCACCTAAAATATTCCCAAATGGACGGAAACTTAATGATATTGGTCTGGCTAACTCACCTATAATATTGATTGGTAACATTACAGGAAGTGGTTGAGCCAATTCTTTAAAGTACGATAATCCCTTAAATTTAACTCCTGCAAAATAAATCATAAAAAATGTAATCATTGCCCATGCAGCAGTTGTATCTAAGTCGGTTGTTGGTGATCTTAATCCAAGTAATGGGCTTAAATTTGAGCATGCGAAAAATAAAAACAAACTTCCTATGTATGGTATCATATATGGCATTCTTTTTATTGTGTTTTTACCCATAACATTTGTAACCATTTTAGCAAGACCACCTATTGCAAACTCCAAAAATATTTGGATTTTACTAGTTGGAACTTTTTTTAAGTTTCTAGTCAAGAAATAAGATGCTATCGCTAAAAAGGCCATTATTCCCCAACTCACTAGTATTGTTTCACTAATTTTAAAGTTTCCTATGAGATAATAATGCGCTTGACTCATACTTATGCCTCCTTCCTCTTTAATTTATTTATAAAGTTTTTTGATAATATGACAAACTTTGTACTCAATAATCCTAATGCTGTTCCGATTATATTTAAATGTGGTACTTTAGCTGAAGCAATTAGAACAACTGCCATTATAAATAACCTAATGGTATATTGTGCTGATGCATAAGCTTGTGCCTTTCCAGCAGGAAATGTCACTGATTTTTCCAGTGATATTGCCAATAATCTAAAATTTAACATAGCTATTATAGAGCCAAATATAAGTCCTAATAATAATGGCTTACTTAATGTTGATGTTATCAACATTAGCACAATTAAAATTACATCAAATATTACTATACCCTTTGTTACTGACCTTACTTGGTTAAGTAATTTTATATCCAATATATCACTTCCTTCGTGTATATACTATTAGAGTTTTATAAACACCACTGAAAGCTCCTCCAACGCCTAACAATAAAAATATTATTGTCAGAACTGGACTAGTATTTAATTTACTATCTAAAAATTTTCCTAAGAAAGTACATCCTAATATTGATATTACAATCATCAATCCTATTTGGCTTATTAAACTAAACAACTTTGCAATTTCCATATGTGTATTTCTTTTACTCATAAATAGTATCCCTCATTATTACAAAATAAATAACAATTAATTAATCTATATCATAAATTTATTTAATTATAAAATATATCTTACTACTAATCTGATGATTTTTCAAACACTTTCTTTTAACCATATCATTCCATTGTCATAATTTGACTTTTATTGTCATGTCATTACTATTTACTAAAATTTTATAAGCTCTATTCCTGCTTCTTTTAGCAATTCTGTAGACATGTCATCTGGATAATCACCTTCATAAACAATTTTTAATATACCTGCATTTATGCACATTTTTGCACACAAAACACAAGGCCTTGTAGTAACATACAAAGTTGCTCCATCTACACTAATACCATTATGAGCTGCTTGTATTATGGCATTTTGTTCAGCATGTAATGCTCTACACAATTCATGTCTTTCTCCTGAAGGAATATTCAATTCCTGCCTTTTACATCCAATATTTTCACAGTGTTCAAGATTTCTTGGAGAGCCATTATATCCAGTTGTTAATATTTGTTTGTCCCTTACAATGACAGCACCTACTTGTCTTCTAATACAAGTTGAACGCTTTTTCACTACTTCTGCAATTTCCATGAAGTATTCATCCCATGATGGTCTCATAATTTACTTTTCTCCTCTTTGCTTATGTACTGGTCTTATATATTTATTAGATTTCAAGCTAAATAAATACTTATTTTTATATTATATACACATGTTAATTGAATGTCCAATAAAAAAAGAGCATTTTTACCATTTAAATTTTAAATACCCGTTATATGCTCTCTTTAATCTATTAAATTTATTATATCATCTTAACAAAATATTAATAGCCTTATCTAATATAAATTAATTTTTTGGATAGATTCCATTATTTAATATGGCTTCTAAAACCCCCCCAGCTATGCATCTAGCTTTATCTGATATTGTAAAAGCATTCTTAACTTCTTCTTTTCTAGGGTCTATGTCTAGTATTTTTAAATTTTTATTTACCTTTGCTCCATCTTTTAATAATCCTCTAAGCACTCCAGGTATTGTTGCTCTAACTTCATGCTTTTTTTCATAATCACTAATATAACAAAGTAAGTCTCCTTTTTCAACTATGTCGCCTATTTTACATACATTTTCCATTATACCAGCATGTTGTGAATGCATTACCCTCTCTTTAGCGAAACCTTTTATTGCACCTGGTATTCCAGTATTTTTTTCTGCTCTACCATCAATTATTATTCTTCCTAGGTTATGACCTCTCATTGTTTCTATAACAATGTCTACATCTTCACCTGCACAAAAGCCAGGTCCTAAAGCTATTGTAAGTGGCGCCATATCTTTAGTTGTACCTAAGTTTTTCTTAGCTAATATCCCATCAACCAAAACAATTGGATTTATTTTTGATAGCATTTCTCCTTTTGGGTCTATAATCAATGCTACTTTATCTTGAGACAAGGTCTCTTCTATTTCTTTTTCAGTATTACAAAGTATGCACTCTACACCTTCAACAATCACCTTTTTTTCATAAACAGCTTCACAAAAAGAAATTTGTCTTCTTATGGCTAATGGTTCTTCTATTTCTAGAGCAATCACTTTAAAACCACTATTGTGTAATTTATGAATAACTGCTGTCGCTAAATCTCCTGCTCCTCTTACCACTATACAATTTTTCATGTATTATCACTCCTAATAATATCCTTCATACTTTATTTCTAATTTAATTAATACACATCAATTTAATTGTAAGCAACTAACATGCCATATTGAAAAACATTAATATTTTGTAGATTCCTGTAAAATAGCCATTCTTTTTTAATTGGTAAAAACTTTTTATTCTCAATTCGAGAAATTTATCAATTCAAGAATTACTATTTTGAGAAAAATATATAAAAAGGAACCTTCTTACATAAAATTATACATTACATAAGAAAGCCCCAAGAAATATTTATGGTTATTTATTTTTATTTAGTTCCAAATAATCTATCTCCAGCATCACCAAGACCAGGAATTATATATCCATGTTCATTCAATTTTTCATCAATTGATGCAACATATATATCAACATCATCATGATATTTTTGTACTTCTGCTATACCTTCTGGTGCAGCTACTAAATTAGCTAATTTTATACTTTTAGCTCCTTTAGATTTAAGTAAATCTATAGCTGCTACAGCAGACCCTCCTGTTGCAAGCATAGGGTCAACTACTATTATATCTCTTTCTCCTATATCTTGAGGAAGTTTACAATAGTATTCAACTGGTTTTAATGTTTCTGGGTCTCTATATAGTCCCACATGCCCAACTTTTGCTGCTGGCATTAAACTTACTAATCCATCTACCATCCCAAGACCTGCTCTTAAAATTGGAATTATTGCTAATTTTTTACCCGCAACTACTTTAGATGATGTTTTTTGAATAGGAGTTTCTATTTCTACATCTTTTAATGGTATATCTTTTGTTATTTCATATCCCATTAACATTGCAATCTCAGTTAAAAGTTCTCTAAAATCCTTAGAACCAGTATTTTTATCTCTCATTAAAGTTAATTTATGTTGTATTAATGGATGGTTTGTCTCTACCACTTTACTCATTTTGATAATTCCTCCTGATAAAACTGTAATTTTTATTATTTATTATGTTTTTCTTCTATTGATTTAATCATATTTACTCTTCTAGCATGTCTATCACCTTCAAAATCTGTGTTAATCCATGCCTCAACTATTTCAAGTGCTAGACCTTTTCCTAAAACTCTTTCACCTAATGACAACATGTTTGCGTCATTATGTGCTTTTGACATTTTTGCAGAAAATACATCTGATACAACTGCACATCTTATTCCAGGAACCTTATTTGCAGCTAAAGATATTCCTATACCTGTACCACAACATAATATTCCATAATCTACTTCTTTATCTACAACTGCATTTGCAACTACTTCTCCATAAACAGGATAATCAACAGAATCTGTAGCATTATTAGTTCCATAATCCACACATTCTATCCCTTTACCTTCTAAATAGCTTATTATTTCTTTTTTTAAATTATATCCTCCATGGTCACAACCTAATCCTATCTTCATTTGTTTATCCTCCACTTCATATTTTTTTTACTATTTCGTTGACAGAATATATTATTTCTTTCACAGTATCTTTATAAGTATCTAAATTTCCACCAAATGGGTCAGATATATCTAACTCACTCTTATTTACAAACCCTTTAAAAGTATACACTTTTTCTTTGCATTTTGGAACTGCTTGTACTAAAATTTCTTTATGAGATTTAGTCATTGTTAGTATTATATCTGAGTTATCAATTAATTCCTTAGTAATTACCTTACTTCTATGATTTGATAAGTCTATACCTAATTCTTTTACTGCTTCTATAGAATGTTTAGAAGCATTCATACCATCTACTGTTGATATACCTGCTGATGATATACAATATTCTTCAATATTTCTTCCATATTCTTCAATTGCCTTCTTTAATATAGCTTCAGCCATAGGGCTTCTACAAGTATTCCCTGTACATACAATAAGTATATTCATATTTTACAACTCCCTTTTAAGCCTTTATTACTTTGTATCCTGCTGACTTAAGTAATCTATTCATAATGGCTTGTCCAACGCCAGTTTTAGGGAACTCCTCTGAATATATGACATCAATACCCTTTTTATCCATTTCTATAAGAGCATCAAACAGATTACTTGCAACTTCTTCAAGAGTGCTTCCTAAATCTATTACTTCTCCATCATAAAACTCTCTATTTCTACTAATACACATTACGCCTGTTTTTAGGCCTTTCTCTTTATTAGATTTTATCATATCATTAATCTTTGTTGCTACATTTTCTCTTTTTCCAGATATAATATATACATCTGCATTTGGAGAATAGTGTTTATACTTCATTCCAGGAGCTTTAGCTTTTTGATTGTCTTCTTTTTTACTTAATGATGGGTCAAGCTTTACTTCACCAAGAAGTTCTTCCAAAACTTCTTTAGTGATACTTCCAGGTCTCAATATCATTGGAGTTTCTTCTGTCAAATCTAATACAGTTGACTCTAATCCAAAGTTACTATCTCCACCCAAAACTATCCCATCTACTCTTCCATTCATTTCTTCATATACATGTTTTGCTTTTGTTGGAGATGGTCTACCAGATATGTTTGCAGAAGGAGCTGCAATAGGTACGCCAGCTTCTTTTATTATTGCCCTGGCAATAACATTAGAAGGCATTCTTATTGCAACTGTATCAAGCCCCCCACTAGTTCTATATGGAATTATATCTTTCTTATTTAATATTATTGTTATAGGTCCTGGCCAAAGCTTTTCTATAACAAGTTTAGCTTTATCACTTACATCTTTAGCTAAATCATATACTTCTTCTTTTTCATATATATGAACTATTAGTGGATTATCACTAGGCCTTCCTTTAGCTTCATAAATCTTTTTTACTGCATTCTCATCTAATGCATTTGCACCTAGCCCATATACTGTCTCAGTTGGAAAGATAACTGTTTTACCTTCTCTAAGAAGTTTTGCTTGTATTTTTATTTCTTCATAATCAATATTATTTATATCAATACTACTTATAATAGTTTTCATCTTTTGTATGCCTGCTTTCATTTTAATTTTATATATAGTTTACAATTATTGTACCTACCAAAAAACCAATTATACAATACACACTTTTTGAATGCGGGAAAATTTCTTCCAATACAACATACATCATTGTACCTCCTGCTGTAGCAAGAAATACACCTATAAGGGACGTAAATGCCCCTCCGAAATAAGCACCTAAAAAACTTCCTAGACCCATAGGTAGTCCAGCTATCAAAGTAAATAAAATGACCTTGCCTAGTTTCATTTTATTGCAAACTAAACCCAATGCCATAGCTAATCCTTCTGGTATATTGTGTAGACCTATAACTATAGCAAGAGTTATACCTAAGCTTTCAGTTGACATGAAAGAAGAACCTATTGCTAACCCCTCTGGTAAATTATGTAGTAATATACTTATGAATATAAGATACCCAGATGTCATACTTCCAGACACATCTAATTTTGTTTTTATGTACATAGTTATGAGAGCTCCAACAAATGTAAATATAACTGTATTGAGTATACCCATTTTGTCCATTGATTCTTTCATCAAGTCAAATACCACTACAGCTAACATTATTCCGCCAGATAATCCCATAAAGAAATTTAGATATTTATCAACCTCTCTTTTAAAAATAGCCGATATTACTCCTCCTAATCCTGTCCCTATAACACCTGCCAAAAGCCCAATCATTGTTACCTTTAGTATCATATAACCCTCCTATACTTGTATATAACAATTATATACAGTAGAATATGATAACATGACCTAAAATGCAAAATAGCTGTTTCAAAATAGAAAATAATTTCTAGAAAGAAACAGCTTCTTTAAAACATTACTTATATTGCAGTCATTTTCTCTGTTTGGTCAACAGTAATTAAAGCATCTATCATTTCATCTATATCTCCATCTAAGAACGCATCTAGCTTATATAAAGTTAAATTTATTCTATGGTCACTTATTCTACCTTGAGGGAAATTATATGTTCTTATTCTTTCTGACCTATCTCCTGTTCCAACCTGGCTCTTTCTTTCCGCTGCTATATCTTTGTGTTGTTCTGCCAATGCTTTATCGTAAAGTCTAGCTTTTAATATTTTTAAAGCTTGCTCTTTATTTTTTAATTGTGATTTTCCATCCTGACAAGATACTACTTCACCTGTAGGTATATGAGTTACCCTAACTGCAGAGTCAGTAGTGTTGACACTTTGCCCTCCATTACCTGAAGAACGGAAAACATCTATTCTTAAATCATTTGGATTTATTTCAACTTCTACATCTTCAACTTCTGGTAATACAGCAACAGTAGAAGTTGATGTGTGTATTCTTCCACCAGATTCAGTTGATGGTATTCTTTGAACTCTATGAACTCCAGACTCATACTTTAATCTTGAGTATGCTCCTTTACCTTTTATCATAAAAGATACTTCTTTATATCCACCAACTCCAGTATCACTTGCACTTAATAATTCTATTTTCCATCTTCTTCTCTCAGCATATCTTGAGTACATTCTAAATAAATCACCTGCAAATAGAGCTGCTTCATCTCCTCCAGCTCCACCTCTAATTTCAACTATAACGTTCTTGTCGTCATTAGGGTCTTTAGGTAATAATAATATTTTTATTTCGTCCTCTAGAGGTTCTACTTTTTCTTCCATCTCAGCTAACTCCATTTTAGCTAATTCTCTTAATTCTTCATCTGACTCTTCTTGTAAAATTTCTTTTGATTCTTTTATACTATCTAAAACATTTTTATACTCTCTGTATTTCATAACAATAGGCTCTAAGTCAGCGTGTTCTTTTATATACTTTTGCCAAACTTTTTGATCATTTATTATATCAGGGTCACCTATTTTTTCACTTAAGTCTTTATATGTATCTTCCAATACCTCTAATTTTTTTAACATACTTTCACCTCGATTAAATGTAACATATCAATTGTTGATTATATCATATATTGTAACCTATAACAACTCTATCAATGCCTTGAATATCCTTCTTTGTATATATTTTTTTATATCCATTACTTTTCATAATATTAATAACATCTTCAGCTTGATTATGACCAACTTCGTATGCTAATATTCCACATGTATTTAGATATTTCTTACCCTGCTCTGTTATTTTTCTATAGAAATCTAATCCATCATCTCCACCTTCAAGAGCATTATATGGCTCATAATCCTTTACTTGTGTATGTAAAGTTTCTATATCTTGTTTTTTAATATATGGTGGATTTGAAACTATGATATCAAATTTTATATCACTATCACTTATTGCTGTAAATAAGTCAGAATTAATGAACTCTGTCTTTTCATCAACTCCATTTATAATAGAATTTTTTTTAGCTATTTCTAAAGCTATTTCTGATACATCAAAAGACATGACTTTAGAATTTTCAATATATTTTGCTAAACTGATTGTAATAGCACCAGAACCAGTACCTATATCTAGTATACTTACATCTCTTTTTCCTTTACACATTTCGATTATTTCTTCTACCAATGTTTCTGTATCTGGTCTTGGAATTAATACACCTTCCTTAACAAAAAAATCTAATCCCATAAATTCTCTATTTTCAACTATATAGGCTATTGGTCTCCCATTTAATCTTTCTTGTGCAAAGCCCATAAATTTTGTTTCTTGTTCTTGAGCTAACTCTTTATTTAGATTTAAGTGAATATACAGCCTGTCAACATCACCTAAAGCTTTTTGCAATAATAACTCTGTATCTAATCTTGGAGTATCGCTTATATCTTTAAATGTATCTGAATATTTAATAATTATATCTCTTATCGTCATAATAAATATCCTTTTCTTTAATCTACTACTGCCTTTAATGCTTCTAAGGCTACCTCTAGCTGCTCATCATCAGGCTCTTTTGTTGTAAAATATTGCAACATCATCCCTGGGTATGCAATAATTTTAGTGAATCTATTATCATATTTTCCAAGAATCCTGATTACCTCATAAGATAAACCTGCTACTATTGGCACACATATGATTCTCATAAATATTCTAAGAATTGGATTTGGCCAACCAAAAAATGCAAATAATATTATTGATACAGCCATAACTATAAATAAAAAATTTGTACCACATCTAGGATGTAACCTTTTAAATTTTCTAGCGTTTTCTACTGTAAGTTCTAAATCATTTTCATAGCAATATATAGATTTATGTTCTGCACCATGATATTGAAATACTCTTTCTATATCCTTGCTTCGTGAGATTAGTACTATATATGCAAATAATATAACTATTCTTATAATACCTTCTATTAAATTGAGCATAAAGTCATTAGGCATTACTTTAGAAAAAGCTCCTCCTACTAATGTAGGTATGAAAATAAATAATCCAGCAGAAAGTAGCATTGCTATGACCAATGAAAATATTATAATGATATCATTCGCTTTATCTTTAAAGATTTTCTTTATAAATAAATCAAATTTATCTTCTTCGGCTTCTTCCATAAAAAATTCTGAAGAAAAATTCAAACTTTTTATACCTTGAATCATTGTATCTATCATAACAAAAGAACCTCTAACAAAAGGTATCTTATCTATATTCTTATCTCTTACCCAACTTTTTATTCTATCTTCTTTTAGTGCTATTTCTCCGTCACTTTTTCTAACAGCTACTGCTCTTTTGTCTTTTGACTGCATCATTACACCTTCAATAACAGCTTGCCCACCTACAGCTTGTTTTGCCATCCACTCACCTCATTTTATTGTATTTAGAATACTCAATTTTACATATTTATTATTATAATACAAAAAGACAATTTAAAGTAGAATATGAATGTTTTTTTGTAATAAAATAGGAGTTGGCTTCCTCCAACTCCATTTTTATAAAAATTAATCCATTTTGAATCTTTTTTTGAATTTGTCGATTCTTCCACCTTTTTCTATGTTCTTTTGTTTTCCTGTATAGAATGGATGGCACTCTGAACATATTTCAACTTTTATTTCGTCCTTAGTTGAACCAGCAGCAAATGTGTTCCCACAAGCACAACGCACTTCAACTGGATTGTATTTTGGTTGTATTTCCTTTTGCATTATAGTCACCTCTTCTCTTTATTTAAAAAAATTAATTATATTAACTTTCTTTTTACATTATCAACTACATTATTATAGCACAACTTATTATGCCATTCAAGTGATTTTTCCATTACTTTATATAATCTATATTTACATTTATATTACTAACTTTACAAATTCTTTATTGATTTTACAAACTCTTTATTGTCTTTAGTTCTTTTGATAAGCTCAATAACTTTATCTGTAATTTCCATTACTGAATTATTACTCATTTCTCTTCTTAATCTCCAAAGAGCTGTCTTTTCTTCATCATCAAGCAATAAGTCATCTCTTCTTGTCCCAGATTTGTAAATATCTATTGCAGGGAATATTCTTTTTTCAGCTAATTTTCTATCTAGGTGTAATTCCATATTTCCTGTACCTTTAAATTCCTCAAATATTACATCGTCCATCCTAGAACCAGTTTCGACTAATGCTGTTCCTAGTATTGTCAAAGAACCACCTTGTCTAATGTTTCTAGCTGCTCCAAAGAACTTTTTAGGTCCATGAAGTGCACCAGGGTCAATACCTCCAGACAAAGTTCTACCTGTAGGAGATATTGTAAGGTTATATGCTCTTGCTAATCTAGTTATACTATCTAGCAAGATTACCACATCTTTCCCATGTTCAACTAATCTTTGAGCTCTATTTAGTACCATCTCTGCAACTTTAACATGATGGCTTGATACTTGGTCAAAGGTAGAGTATATAACATCTCCTTCAATAGATTCTTTCATGTCAGTAACTTCTTCTGGTCTTTCATCTATAAGAAGTACTATAAGTTCAACATTTGGATGATTTTTAGCTATGCTATTTGCAACACTTTTTAGAAGAACTGTTTTCCCAGCTTTTGGAGGTGCTACTATTAATCCCCTTTGTCCTTTTCCTATAGGAGAAATTAAATCTATAATTCTTGTAGCTATTTCATTTCTATTAGTTTCCAGTGTAAGTCGCTCTTCTGGGAATATTGGTGTTAATGTCTCAAATGCATTTCTTTGTATAGCTGTATCAGGGTTTTCATCATTTATTTTTTGAACATATAAAAGCGCTCTAAATTTCTCTCCACTTTTTGGATGTCTAGTTATCCCTTTAATTTTATCTCCTGTTTTCATATTAAATCTTCTTATTTGAGATGGCGAAACGTAAACATCTCCTTCAGTAGATAAATAATTTGAACCTCTTAAAAAACCAAAGCCATCTGGCAAAATTTCAAGTACACCTACTACTTCATCTTCTTTTGATGTGTTAAATTCATCAACTATTTTAGATTCATCGACTTGTTTAGGCATATAATAGTTTTTATTATTATTTCTGACCATTCTATTAGATATATTTGATGCCTTATTACAATCATTTACATTCGTTGTCTTATTATAATCGTTTCTTTGGTTTCTGTTTTCTTGGTTTTGGGAAATATTTTGAGTATCTATTTCTTTCTTGTTGTATGATTTGGTAGGGCTCTTATATTCAACTTCTTTTTCTATACTCTCACGCTCTATATTTTCTTTTCTATTTTTTATGTCTTCTTTAATCTCTTCATTTTTTTCTTTAATCTCTTCGTTTATTTTTTCCTCATTTTTACTTTTAGAATTTATAATCTCAATTAACTCATTTTTCTTATATGTAGTAATTGATTTTATTTTTAATTCTTTCGCTATCTCTCGTAGCTCAACTAAGGTTTTACTACCTAATCCTTCTAATACTTTATCATCTAAAATCAAAAAAATCCTCCTCATCTATATATTCATTTATATACATACTTATTTTGGAAATTGAAGGCATGAAAAAGAAAAGTTTTATTTAAACAGTTAAGTCTAATAATATCACTATTTATACATTATGGTCAATAAATAAAATTTAAAACACTATCATCTATTATATTATTG